>JANOHP010000133.1:0-68093 GCA_031406575.1 Hyphomicrobiales bacterium | reverse complement strand
TCGAGCCTTGACGACCAGACGCCCGATCAGGCGTACTTCGAGCACACGAACCTGCTGCCGATCCGCTCGGCAGCTTAACCCCGGCAGACGATCCACTCATCGAAGCGGAATATCTGTCCGAACAAGCGGGACCACTTCAGTAATCATGTTGTTGCCAGAATTGATGACTAGCCCGGGACGACGAGCCACGCTCCACACAGTCGTTGTCGGGGCGTCGGGCATGCTTTGGGTGCGGCAGGAGCCTCGAACGGAATGGGTGTGCTGGGTCGATATTCACACGGCCTGATCGGCCTGGGGCTGGGGCTCGTGTCGATCATGAGCGCATCGACCGTTGCGGTGTCCGCCGAGAAGATAGCCTCGGCGGCGCAGGGCATTGCCATCGACCAGATCCCAATTCCCCATCAAGTGCATTCGCGGGCGCAACCCGTTGCGAGCGGCAAATCCGTGCTGGTGGAATTCGACACGGCGCCGTTTCCCTACACAGGCTCCATCCCGACGTCGCAGATGCCCTTTCTCGAGACGGCGGCAGATGGACGCCGGTTTCGACGAGGGGCGCGCGGCCAGACTCTGTGGGAAAACGAGACGTTCAACGACAAGCGCGTGCTGCTGCACGTGCCGACGGGCTTCGACGCGCGTCGCCCCGGTCTCATCGTGGTGTTCTTCCACGGTCACGGGGCCAACCTGAGCGACGACGTGTTTTTACGCCAACAGGTTCCCGCCCAACTCGCGGGCATGAATGCCGTGCTGGTGGCGCCGCAACTCGCCGTCAACGCCGCAGACTCCAGCATCGGCAAGCTCTGGCAGCCGGGAGGCTTCGCGCGCTTTCTCGGAGAGGCGGCGAAGAACCTGGCGCGCGTGCACGGTGATCAGCGCACGGCGCGATCGTTCGCCAGCATGCCCGTGGTGGTGGTCGCCTACAGCGGCGGCTATTCGGCCGCGGCCTGGAGCGCGCACCACGGCGGCATCGGCAAACGCCTGCGCGGCATCGTGCTGCTGGATGCCCTCTACGGCGACATCGACAAGTTCGAATCGTGGATCGTGCGCGACCCCTCGCGGCTGTTCGTGAGCGCCTATACGAGCTCGACTCAGCGCGGAAACAGTGAATTGCAGCGCAAGCTCACGGACCGCCGGATCGGGTTTCAGACGTCGTCGGATTTCGTCTCGGGCACGGGCAATCTGGTGTTCGTACCAACGGGTGGCGGCTCGATGCATCGCGATTTCGTCACGCAGGCTTGGTCGGACTATCCCGTCGCCGACATCCTGGGCCGCCTCAACGGCTATGTGCGTCGATGAGGGAATGCGGCCGAGCGAATTGACTATACGCCATTTTAACGCCTCTGCTCGACGACTGTACCCCTACGTTCAATGCACGCTTCGCGTTCCTGTCCCGCCCTGGCTGTAAGGACCGACAATGCCGACCCTATTCGCCTTCGTCGCACTGCTGGGCCTGCTGATGGTGGTCGATGCCCGACCCGGCACCGCCAATCCCGGCTTGGGGGCTGCATCCCCCAACGACACGGCGCGATTTCTCGCAGGGCTGCCGCCGACTGCTGGATCGCCCCTGGAGGCGCTGTCCAAGGAGCCCGTCTGGCAGCAGTACGCGCGCAATTTCGACACCGAATGGGCGGCGTTGGAGGCAAAGCAAATCGGCAAGGCGCGCGCCTGGGGGGCAAAGCACCTGGAGCCCGAGCAGCGGCCGCTCTACTACATGTTCAGCGGGCCCGACTTTCTGTATGCCGACACGTTTTTCCCCAAGGCAACGGTTTACGTCATGAGCGGCCTCGAGCCGGTGGGGCGGCAGCCGGATCTGCTGGCGCTGAAGCCGCGCGCGCTACCCAGCGTGCTGGAGCAGCTTCGCGCGTCCCTGAGCGACATTCTGAGCCGCAGCTTCTTCATCACCTCGTACATGGATCAGAAGCTGCGCCGGGCCCACATCTCGGGCGTCCTGCCGGTGCTCTACGTGTTCCTGGCGCGCACAGGCCGCACGATTACGGACGTGACCTTTCTGACGCTCGACGCCGACGGTACCGTGAAGCCGTTCGACCTGACGGCGGCCTCGGCACACCCTCGTGCGGTCAAGGTCTCGTTCACGGCCAAGGACGGGGCGGCGCAGACACTGTATTTTTTCAACACCAACGTGGCGGACAAGTCGGTCGCCGAAAGCGGCTTCCTGAAGTTCTGCGAAAGCCTGGGGACAGGCGATGCCCTGATCAAGAGCGCCTCGTACCTGCCGCACGCGCGCGAATTCTCACACGTGCGAAACGTCATTCTGCGCCAATCCAGCCGTATTCTGCAGGACGACACGGGCGTGCCCATGCAGCTCTACAAAGAAGCCGAATGGAAGGTGGAGCCGTTCGGGGTCTACACCCACCCCATTCCGCCGTTCAACTATGCCTACCAGCCGGCGATGAAAGCGCTCTACGATCGCCGCAAGCCCGCCAAGCTCGACTTCTCGTATGGCTACCGCTGGCGCAACAACCAGTCGAACATCCAACTCGCGACGAAGATACGGCCGCAGTAAAGCGCGCGGACCGCAAATCGTCGTCAGGTTGCGACGCCGTGAGCGTTGCGGGCGGCATCGAGAGTGTTTTTCAGCAGGCACGCGATCGTCATCGGTCCAACGCCGCCGGGCACGGGTGTGATGTGCCCGGCAACCTCGCACGCCTCCGCAAAGGCGACGTCGCCGACCAGGCGACTCTTGCCATCCGCTCCCGTCACCCGATTGATGCCGACATCGATGACGGTGGCGCCCGGCTTGATCCAATCGCCGCGCACCATTTCTGCCCGGCCGACGGCTGCAATCAGGATGTCGGCGCGACGGGCGACGGCGGCGAGATCGCGGGTGCGTGAGTGCGCGATCGTGACGGTGCAGTCTGCCCCCAGCAGCAACTGCGCGACGGGTTTGCCGACAATGTTGGAACGGCCGATCACCACGGCTTCGAGGCCACTGAGAGACGGCCGCACCGATTGCACCAGGATGACGCTGCCCAGCGCGGTGCAGGGCACGAGGCTCGGCGCGCCGATGGCAAGGCGGCCCGCGTTGAGTGGGTGGAAACCGTCCACGTCCTTGGCCGGATCGACTGCGCCCAGGATGCGTTCGGCCTGCACGTGCGCGGGCAGCGGCAATTGCACGAGAATGCCGTGCACGGCCGAATCGGTATTGAGGCGGGCGACGACGGCGAGCACTTCGGCTTCGGAGGTGGTCGCAGGCAATCGGATCTCGTTCGACACCATGCCGCATTCGGCGGTCTGGCGCACCTTGTTGCGCACGTAGACGTCGCTGGCAGGATTGTCGCCGACGAGGACGACGGTCAGGCCCGGAACGATGCCGTGCCGCCCTCGGAGTTCGGCGACTGCAACGGCGATGTCCGCCCGCAGCGTGGCGGCAATCGCCTTTCCGTCGATGATGCTGGCTCCGCCCACGTCGCTCTCCTGCTCGCGGTGACGGCTAGCGCAGCGCGTCCTTCAAGTTGCCGATGATGACGTGATCCAAGAGCGTGAGCGCCAGCAACAGGATGATGGGAGAAATATCCACACCCCGCAGATTGGGCAGAATGCGATCGAGCAGGCGCCGGATCGGCCCCAGAAGTGGCTCGGTCAATGCCTGCAGCGCGTTCCAAATGGCGCGCACCGTCGGGTTGTAGGCGTTCACGACATTGAAGCCGATCAGCCAACTCATGATCACACTCGCCAGAATGACGTACCAATAAAGTCCGATCACGTATTGGACGAAGTCGAGAAGCCTGATCATTCATGCGCTCGCTGGCAGATTTATCGATGCTGGGACGTGTACTCACCTGCCGGGCGGGCGGCAAGGAGGAATGGACAGCTGCAAACAGATGATCCTGTGCCTGGGTGCGCTGCCCGCTGCTGGGCCTCATCCGATCTCGAGCACCACGCGTCCCCGCACCTTGCCGGCCAGGATATCGGGAGCCAACGCGGGGGCATCGGCCACGGGCCGCGTTAGGGTCATGGCGGCAAGCTGTGAGGTATCGAGATCGCGCGCCAGACGCGACCAAGCAGCGATGCGCTTGTCTTTCGGCGCCATGACGCTGTCGATGCCAGCCAACGTGACGCCGCGCAAGATGAACGGGGCCACGGACGCGGGCAGGTCCATCCCTTGCGCCAAGCCGCACGCTGCAACGCACCCGCCATACCGGGTCATCGCCAGCGTGTTCGCGAGTGTATGGCTCCCGACCGCATCGATGGCGCCCGCCCAACGCTCCTTGCCCAACGCCCGACCGGCGGCGGACAACTCCGACCGATCGATGACCTCCTTGGCCCCCAGACCTTTCAAGTAATCAGCCTCACTGACCCGCCCTGTCGAGGCGATCACGTGATGCCCGAGTTTGGCCAAGAGAGCCACCGCAACACTGCCGACACCGCCAGCCGCGCCTGTCACCAGCACTGGGCCTTTCGCCGGGGTAACACTGTTGTGCTCCAGCGCCATGACCGCGAGCATGGCTGTATAGCCCGCCGTTCCGATCGCCATCGTTTGGGCGGCACTGAATGCTGCGGGCTTGGGCACCAGCCAGTCTCCCTTGACCCGCGCCACCTGCGCATAGCCGCCCAGATGCGTCTCCCCAACGCCCCACCCATTGAGAAGGACGGCATCACCCGCCGTGTAAGCGGAGTTGCTGGACGCCTCGACAGTGCCCGCGAAGTCGATCCCGGGGATCATAGGCCAGCGCCGGACGACGGGGGCTTTGCCGGTGAGCGCCAAGCCATCCTTGTAGTTGATCGTCGAATGGCTGACCCGAACCGTGACATCCCCCTCCATGAGGTCCGATTCGCCCAATTGGGCCCAGGCGAGGCTCTGCCCCGTGTCGGTTTTGGTCAGAAGGAAGGCGTGGAAGGGGCTCATGGGCGTCGTGCTCCGGGGCGCTGCGGGTGCCTCGTGCCGTCGATACGGCATGGCCGTCGACCTGTCGAGGGAGCTCGATCCGCACGACAAACGCAAGGTCATTACATCGAAATGCACCGATGCGATGACGCGCCGAAAGTGATCCGGCGCTACCGGACCGGCATTCGCCCCCAACAGACGCAGTCTATACTGCCCTAATTTGTCGCGATATCGACGTCTTGCGCCAATACCGTTCAACTCGTGATGGTTTTCTCGAGACGAATACTAAGAAGAGACGTCATGAAATTTAACAGTTGCACCTACGTCCTAGTGTGTCTCCCAGATAAACGCATGTGATCAGCAGCGTTATATTTACGAAACGAAAAATCTTGTTGCGTTGCACAATCGAATTCGCTTGGCAGGGCGTTTAAAAATATCTTAAGAATTGTTCATCCGGTGCAGCATACCCTGCATCTTCGCCAAACAGCCGAGCAGTCGGCAAGGAGGCACCGTGGAACTGAAGATGAGACTCAACGTGGCCGCTGCGGTCATGTCTTTCATTTTCCTCGCCGCTATCGTGTTCGGAATGATCTGAACCCTTAGCTGGCCAGACACTGCGGGTGGACAACAATACAAAAGGCGCGGGAGACCTCAGGTCCCGCGCCTTTTTCATGTCTGGCGCGACGCCGAGGCCATTGCGCGGTGCGCGCGTTGCGCCACACGACGGCTGCACGCGACGATTGACACCTGCCCTTGCCTGCCCGCAATTCAGCCGCATCGTCACGCTGAGCGCTGCGCGCGCAACGCCAACACACCGGTCACCCGATGGCTCACCCGAATTATCCCGTCTCCGGCGTTGCCACCGTCGATGCCTATCTCGACGGGGGCTACGCCAGCGTGGTCGGCATGTCGTCGCGCTTCGCGGCGGCCATCACGTGCGGCCTGCTGCGCATTCAGTCGGAGCAGGGCATCACCGGACCCATTGCCGAAATCGGAACGTTCGAGGGGCGCTTCTTCATCGCGATGGCGCATGCGCTGACGGACGGCGAAAAAGCTCTGGGCATCGATCTCTTCGACTGGCCCAACCCGGAAGTGATCGACCGCTTCCACGCCAACTGCGCCAAGCACGGCGTCAGCGAAGCCCGGCGCATCACATGGAAGGCCGACAGCCGCACGATGAAGCCCGACGACCTGCTGGCCAAGCTCGACGGCGAGAAGGTGCGCCTCTTCCACGTCGACGGCGAGCATTCCCGGCACGCGTTGACGCGCGATCTCGAGCTGGCGACAGCCGTGCTCGCGCCCGGCGGCATCATCGTGCTCGACGACATGCTGCACCCCGGCTATCCCACATTGATGGTGGCCGTGCAGCAGTACCTGGAAACCAATCCCGATATGTGCGTGCTGGCCATCATCGACCGCGAGACGATCGTGGCGGCGACCAAGTTCGTGATCTGCCAGCGCGACTGGTTCAAGCGCTACGAAGAACGCCTGCTCGTCGATTTCGAAAAAAACGTCTGGCCGCTCGGCGCTGACTTCGAGCCGCACTGGTGCCTCGTACTGTCTCTCGACACACGGCTGGCGGAGATTACGTGATCGGCTAGAGCGCGGGCACGATCACGCGGCGCGCTCGCGATCGACGTTTGCGCGCGGATCGTAGTTGAGAACGGGCGCAAGCCAACGCTCGGTCTCCGCGACTGACCAACCCTTGCGCCGCGCATAGTCCTCGACTTGATCGCGTTCGATGCGGCCGACGCCGAAATAGTGGCTCTCGGGGTGCGAGAAATAGAGGCCCGACACCGCCGATCCGGGCCACATGGCGAAGCTCTCGGTCAACTGAATGCCCGCCTGTCGTTCAACGTCCATCAAATGCCACAGCGTCGCTTTTTCCGTGTGGTCGGGCTGGGCGGGATAGCCGGGCGCAGGCCGGATGCCCTGATATTTCTCCGAGATCAATTCGTCGACGGTGAGCCGTTCGCCAGGGATATAGCCCCAGAGCTGGCGGCGAACGCGTTCGTGCATGCGCTCGGCGAAGGCTTCGGCCAGCCGATCGCAGAGCGCCTTCATCATGATGCGCCCATAGTCGTCGGTCTTGGCGATGTGGCGCTCGATCGCCTCTTCCTCGCCGATGCCCGTCGTGACGGCGAAGCCCCCGATCCAGTCGGCCACTTTCGAGGTCTTCGGCGCGATGAAGTCGGCGAGCGCAGTGTGCGCCCGATCCCTTCCCTGATCACGGGCGATCTGTTGGCGCAGCGTATGCAGTGTGGCGATCGCAGTGCTGCGCGTCTCGTCGGCATAGACTTCGATGTCGTCGCCGACCGTATTGGCCGGCCAGAAGCCGACGACGGCATTGGCCTTCACCCAACGCTCGGCGACCAGCCGCTCGAGCATGGCTTTGGCGTCGGCGAAGAGTTTGCGCGCCTCCGTGCCCACGACATTGTCGTCGAGAATGCGCGGGTAGCGGCCGGTCAATTCCCACGTCTGGAAGAACGGCGTCCAATCGATGTAGCGCACGAGTTCGGCCAGATCGTAATCGGCGAACGTCCGCGTGCCGATGAAGGAGGGCTTCTTGGGGCGCGCCTTGATCCAGTCGAGCTTCATGCGATTGTCACGCGCCGTTCGTATCGTGATGCGGCGCTTGGTGGCCTCGCTGCGTATGTGCGCTTCGCGCACTTTGACGTATTCGGTCTCGATGTTGTCGATGTAACCGGTGCGCTCGGTTTCCGACAGCAGGTTCGACACGACGCCGACGGCGCGGCTCGCATCCGTGACGTAAATGGCTTGGCCGCGGCGATAGTTCGGACTGATCTTGACGGCGGTGTGCACGCGACTTGTGGTGGCGCCACCGATCAGCAGCGGGATGTCGAAGCCTTCACGCTCCATCTCGGCGGCGACGAAACACATCTCATCCAGCGAGGGCGTGATCAAGCCGGACAGCCCGATGATGTCGGCCTTCTCGCGACGCGCAGCCTCCAGGATTTTCTGCGCCGACACCATGACGCCGAGATCGACGACCTCGTAATTGTTGCACTGGAGCACGACGCCGACGATGTTCTTGCCGATGTCGTGCACATCGCCCTTCACGGTCGCCATCACGACCTTGCCGGCGGCGGGCTTCTGATCGAGGCCGGACAGTTTCTTTTCGGCCTCGAGATAGGGTTGCAGATAGGCGACGGCCTGCTTCATCACGCGCGCCGACTTGACGACCTGCGGCAGGAACATTTTGCCTGCGCCGAAGAGATCGCCGACGACGTTCATGCCGGCCATCAGCGGGCCTTCGATGACGTGCAGCGGCTTGTCGGCTTCCTGGCGCGCGGCCTCGGTGTCGACCTCGATGAACTCCGTGATGCCGTGCACCAGCGCATGCGCCAGCCGCTTGGCGACCGGCGCCTCGCGCCACGTGAGATCGGCTTCTTTCTTCTTGGCGCCTTCGCCTTTGAAGCGGGCAGCCGCATCGAGCAGACGCTCCGTGCCATCCGGGCGTCTATTCAGAATGACGTCTTCGACCAGCTCGCGCAGGTCGGCCGGGATGTCGTCGTAGACGGTGAGCTGGCCCGCGTTGACGATGCCCATGTCCATACCAGCCGCGATGGCGTGGTAGAGGAAAACGGAGTGCATCGCCTCGCGCATCGGCTCGTTGCCGCGAAACGAGAACGACAAATTCGAAACACCGCCCGAGATGTGCACCAGCGGAAACCGTCGCTTTATTTCCCGCGTCGCTTCGATGAAGGCGACGCCATAGCCGTTGTGCTCCTCGATGCCGGTCGCCACGGCGAAGATATTCGGGTCGAAGATGATGTCCTCGGGGGGGAACCCGATCTTCGTGGTCAGCAGCTCATAGGCGCGCGTGCAGATATCGATCTTGCGTTCGACGGTGTCGGCCTGGCCCTTTTCGTCAAACGCCATGACGACGACGGCGGCGCCGTAGCGCAGCACTTTGCGCGCCTGCTCGAGAAACGCGCCCTCGCCTTCCTTCATCGAGATCGAATTGACGATGGCTTTGCCCTGCACGCATTTCAGGCCCGCCTCGATCACCGTCCATTTCGAACTGTCGATCATGACGGGCACACGCGAGATATCGGGCTCAGACGCGATCATGTTCAAAAACGTCGTCATCGCTTTTTCGCTGTCGAGCAGGCCTTCGTCCATGTTCACGTCGATGATCTGCGCGCCGGCCTCGACCTGCTGGCGCGCGACAACGAGCGCTGCCTGATAGTCATTGGCCTCGATCAGCTTGCGAAACTTCGCCGAGCCCGTGACGTTCGTGCGCTCGCCGACATTGATGAAGGAAGAACCGGAAGGGGTGGTCATTTCAAACCTTACTCAGATCGAGACGGCGATGTTTCAGCGGGCGTATGGTGGCGATTGTTTCGAAGTCTCTATCGTTGTGGATGAGATCGATCTCATTTTCGATGGCCAATTGCGCGATACAGCAATCCAAGCTGCTCCTCACGGTTTTTCCTGCGCGCTTGAGATCGAAGTAAATGCGGCTGGCTTCGACCCATGTATCCGGAGACATTTCGATGAACGTCTGAGCGGCAAGATACTCTCTGGTCAGGTCGTACTGTTGCTGAGTCGAGCACCCCTGCAGGATTTCCAGTCCAATCGGACGTGCGAAAACAAGGTCTTTCGAGCTGAATTGGGCCTCGATAGCCAAACCCAGTTTGCCAGTCCGATCTTTGTACATCTCGATCCAAAGCGATGTATCAATCAGATGTGACATCACCGGCTCTCATCGCCTTGTAGTCGTAATCTTCACGGATATCGATTTTCCCGATCAGGTCGAACATGCTTTTGTACGGCGCTTTGCTTTTGGGAAGGGCGTTGCGCAGCACACCTTCTACAGCGGCCCGCTCGTCGGTCTCGCCGGTCGCTTCTTGTGCCGCCTTGATCAAATCGTCGTCGAGTTCGATTGTTTTATCCATGTTGCTGCTCCAGCCACTCGGAATAATCTCGATTTGTGTACCACTCGCGTTGCATTTGTTCACCCCGCCACGAACGGCTCTAATCCCGACAGGCGCATTTTGGGTGCGATCTGCGGGACTTTGCGGGGTGAGTATTTCGAGACGTGGTCGGCGATGTGGGCGATGTGTTCGGGCGTGGACCCGCAGCAGCCGCCGACGATGTTGACGAGGCCGTCTTTGGCCCACGGCTCGATTTGGCAGGCCATGTCGTGTGGGGTCTCGTCGTAGTCGCCCATCGCGTTGGGCAGGCCGGCGTTGGGATAAGCGGAGACCAGCGTATCGGCGATGCCGGATATTTCGGCGATGTGGGGACGCATCAGGTCGGCGCCGAGCGCGCAGTTGAGGCCGATCGAAAACGGCCGCAGGTGGCGCATCGAATACCAGAAGGCGGTCGGCGTCTGGCCCGACAGCGTTCGGCCCGAGCGATCCGTGATGGTGCCCGAGATCATCAACGGCAGCGTCACGCCCGCAATATCGAAGGCTTCGAGCACGGCGACACCGGCGGCCTTGGCGTTCAACGTGTCGAAGATCGTCTCGATCAGGATGATGTCGCTGCCGCCTTCGATGAGTGCCAGCGTCTGCTCCGTATAGGCCGCCCGCAACTCGTCGAAGCTCGTGTTGCGAAAGCCCGGATTGTTGACGTCGGGCGAAATGGACGCGGTGCGATTGGTCGGCCCAATGGCGCCGGCGACGAAGCGGGGTTTGCCGGGCGTCTTGGCTTCGTAGAGGTCGGCAGCTTGGCGCGCCAGCCGCGCGCCTTGCACGTTGATCTCGTAGCTCAGCTCTTCCATGCCGTAGTCGGCCATGGAGATGACCTGGGCGTTGAACGTATTCGTCTCGATGATGTCGGCGCCGGCCGCCAGATACTGTTCGTAGATTTCGCGAATGATCTCGGGCTGCGTGAGCGACAGCAGATCGTTGTTGCCTTTCACGTCGCGTGGCCAATCGCGGAACCGCGTGCCGCGATAGCCGTCCTCGTCCAACTTGTGGCGCTGGATCATCGTGCCCATGGCGCCGTCGATGATCAAAATGCGTTCGGCGGCCGCCCGATGCAGCAGTTTCGCGCGCTCGACTGGATCGTGGGATGGGAATAGCTTGTTCACGCCGCTGCCTCCGCACGCGGCGGCGCCTTCGCCCGCAATCCCAGCAAATGACAGATCGCGTAGACGAGATCAGCGCGATTGAGCGTGTAGAAATGGAATTGGCGCACCCCGGCATCGACGAGGTCGAGCACCTGTTCGGCGGCAACGGCAGCCGCGACGAGATGCGTCGTTTGGGGATCGTCGTCCAGCCCTTCGAACCGGCGCGCGAGCCACGCCGGCATGCTGGTTCCCGTCTTGCCGGCGAAGCCCGCGACTTGCTTGAAGTTGTGAATGGGGACGATGCCGGGCAGCACCGGGCACCAAATGCCACGCGCGCGCACGCGCTCGAGGAACCGCAAGTACTGCGTGTTGTCGAAGAAGAACTGCGTGATGATGCGGTCCGCTCCCGCGTCGACCTTGGCCTTGAGATGATCGAGGTCGGACTCCAAGTTCGGGCTCTCGGGATGCCCTTCCGGATAACCGCCGACCGAAACCTCGAAACCGCCGATTTTCTTTAAGCCGGCCACGAGATCAGCCGCCTGCGCATAGCCGCCCGGATGGGGTTCATAGCGGGACCCGACGCCGCCGACCGGATCGCCGCGCAAGGCCACGATGTGGCGAACGCCAGCGGCCTGATAAGCGCGCACGACGTCGTCGATTTCGACCCGCGTGGCGTTCACGCATGTCAGGTGGGCCGCCGGGGGCAAACTCGTTTCGGTGGCGAGCCTGGCGACGGTGTTGTGCGTGCGCTCACGCGTCGATCCGCCCGCACCATAGGTCACAGACACGAAGTCGGGACCCAGCGGCTCGAGCCGGCGAATGGAGGACCACAGCGTCTCCTCCATCTTGTCCGTCTTGGGCGGAAAGAATTCGAACGATACCTCGATGTCGCCATGACCGACGATGCGGCTGCGCCGCTCGCGGGGTTGCAGCAGATCGCTCATGCTTCCACCTCTTTACGCTGACCGACGCCACGTTTGGAACCCAGGACCGCGAGAGGGCGGCGCGACACCCAGATCGTGACGCCGAGTTTGCCCTCGCTCTCGCCAGCTTCGGGAAGGAGGGACACGGCGGGTTCGACCACGAGCCCATTCTCCGTCATCCATTGCGACACTTGTGCGCCCGCAAAGCCCAGCCGTTCGTGCGCAAACCGCTCGCGCAGCACTTCCATGCCGTGCGGCGCGAAGTCGACGATCACGAGACGGCCACCGGGCGCCAACACGCGGGCGGCTTCGCGGACAGCCAATGCGGGCTCGGCGAGGAAGTGCAGCACTTGGTGCATCACGACCGCATCGGCGCTGCCATCGGCCAAGGCAACGTCGTAGATATCGCCATGGCGAACGCTCGCTTTGCCGTCGAGGCCCGCTGCGTCGAGTTTGCCGCGGGCGTAGGCGAGCATCGAATGATTGATGTCGAAGCCGATGCCCCGCTCGTAGCGATCCGCGAACAGCTCGAGCAAGCGTCCCGTGCCGGTGCCCAAATCGACCAGAAGCCGGAAGGGACCCGCGCCCAGCGCCGTGCTCAACGCGCGCTCGACCTCGCCTTCGCTGACGTGCAGGGAGCGGATGCGATCCCATTCGGCGGCGTGCTGACGGAAAAACTCCTGCGCCGCCGCCTCGCGCTCCTGCTTGACGGCGTCTGCGCGCTTGCGATCCCGCTCGAGAACGGGATCGCCGGAGGCAACGCCGTCGAGAATGCTGGCGAGGAGTTCGGCGCGAGGTCCCCGCTGAACGAGGTGGTAATAGGCCCAACTGCCATCTGCCAGACGCTCGATCAGGCCAGCCTCGGCCATCAGCTTGAGGTGCCGGCTGATGCGCGGCTGGCTCTGTCCGAGGATGCGCGTGAGATCCTTCACGTTGAGTTCGCCGCAGCGCAGCATGACGAGCAGGCGCAGCCGCGTCGGCTCTGCCGCCGCTTTCAGGATGGCCACCACTGTTCGCTGATCCAGCACGCGCGCTCGTCCTCTCCTCGGGAGCCATAACACATATAAGGATATCTTTATGTGTCAAGACAAAGGTGAGCACCACCCTTGGAGGTACGGCACCCAAGCAGTGAACGAGGCGTTAACTCGATTGCGCTAATTTGACGAAAACACGGCGCATTTGGAGTTGACGTCATGTTGGATCACGCCAGCCCCAGGGTCTCGGGCGCGCCGGTCGACGATTTTGTCGTCCACCTCGATCAGAAGGCGTCGCGCGCGTCGGCGATCTCGCAATGTCTGTTGGCGACGCCAGCGCTGATCGCCCTGGCGGTTCCAGTCGCGTTGTGCGCCCATGCTGCCACTGATCCTACGACGCTGAATGCCATCTCGGACCGCCCCTTTGCGGCCGCACAGATTCTCTTGGCCTTTGCCGGGTGGTCGCTGATTTTCGGGTTCCCGCTCGTGCGCTTGTCCAAGCGCCTCGGCACCAGCCGGTCGATCGCCATCGATGCCCAGATGGTGCACGTTGCCGATCGCTCGTGGCTGCGCACATGTCATTGGGCGGCGCCAGTGGCGTCCTATCGCGGGATTGCGCCACTGGTGCGCACCACATTATCGGGTCTCCAACATCAGTTGCTGCTCGTCCATGCGACGGACGCGACCAAGGATGTGATCGTCGCCGAAGGCATTGGGACGCTCCAAGTCCGACTGGACGAGTTGAAGGTGCGCCTTCGCCTTCCGGAAATCTCAGGCACGGTTCCCGTTGCCCGAAACGACATCGCAGCACCGCGCCACACCATGCATGGGGATCACGCTCCCGTGGGTGCGGCCTTGGGTTCGGCCTGACCAGGGGGCGACTGCCTAGGGTTCGGGATCGTCGAGGTGGCGCGCTTCCGACGGCACCATGTGGGGTACACCGTGGCGGATCGGATAGGCGAGGCGCGCCGACCGGCTGATCAGCTCTTGGCGCGTCGCGTCGTACTCGAGTGTCGCTTTCGTGATCGGGCAGACCAGGAATTCGAGCACGCGCGGATCGACGGAGCGGCGATTGTCGCCAACCGCGTGCGGTGACCCATCAGTCGGCACGGTCAGATCCTCCCCATGTCATTGCAGAGGCTTATCGGCGCCATCGTCACCACCGGATGCGAGCGCCATCTCAGCGAGCGTAATCAGCGTGGCGGCGCGCTCGGCCAGCGTTCCCGCTTCCAGCAGGGCCTGCTTCTCCGCCGGTAAGAACGGGCTCGCAACCGAGAGCGCGTTGACGAGCATCTCATTGCCCGACTTGCCGATCGACGCCCAATCGGCTTGTAGCCTCCGGCCCGACAAAAATTTCGTGAGCACGTCGACGAGGTGATCTCGGTCGATCTCGTGTTCGCCGAAGCCCGGCTCGAGGTCATGCGCCCACGGGCCATAGTCGACTTCGAACGTGCGATAGGGCAGCTCATCGCGCAATTCACGCACCGGCGTGAAGCGTGCGATACCCGACAGCGCGATGACATAGCGTCCGTCGTCGATTTCCTGGAACGAGTTGATGCGGCCGACGCAACCGACGCGGCATAGTGCCGATGAGCGACCCATCGGCGATCCCGTGGGGCCCGACTCGCCATCGGGCTGGATCATGCCGATCAAGCGCGATCCGCCCAGCGCCGCGTCGACCATGGCGAGATAGCGCGGTTCGAAAATATGCAACGGCAGGATGGCGCGCGGCAGCAGAATGGCACCAAGGAGCGGAAATACCGCGATCGCCTGTGGGAGATCCGCGAGCTGCTCGGGACGAGACGACATGCAAACCACCTCCTCGGTGTGCAGGTGCGCGCGGTGCGCGTCAGGCGAACAGCAGCGATGACAGCCGCCGCCGGCCTTCCAGCGTTGCGGCGTCTTTGGGACCCCAGGCCTCGAACAACTGCACGAGCTGCTTTCGTGCCGCCTGCTCGTTCCAGTTGAGATCGCGCCGGAAGCTTTCGAGCAGTTCGGTCATCGCCCCGTCTTTGTCGTCGGCAGCAGCCAGTGCGACGGCGAAATCGATGCGGGCTTGGTGGTCGGCCGGGTTGGCGGCAACCTTCGCCTTGAGATCGCCGAGCTTATTGGGATCAGCGCCGCGTTTGGCCAAATCGATGGCGACGCGAATGCCGGGGATCGGTTGCTGTTCGCGCTTGTCGGGGGGCACGAGGCCGATGGTCTGCTCGGCACGCTCGAGGTCTCCCGTCTTCAGGTAACATTTCGCGAGGCCCGCGAGCGCGGGGAGATTTTCACGATCCTCCTGCAGGACACTGGCGTAGATCTCTGCCGCCGTCAGCACGTCGCCCGCCTCGAGCAACTTGTCGGCTTCCTCGAGCGCACCGGCGATGTCGGCTGCGGGATCCTCGCCGATCAGGCGATCGACGAACGCGCGCACCTGGCTTTCGGGCAGAGCGCCCGCAAAGCCGTCGACGGGGCGGCCATCCTTGAAGGCATAGACCGTGGGGATCGATTGGACGCGAAGCTGGCCCGCAATGGCAGGATGCTCGTCGATATTGATCTTCACCAGCCGAACTTTGCCGCCGTACGACGAGACCACCTTCTCGATGATCGGCGTCAGTTGTTTGCACGGCCCGCACCAGGGCGCCCAAAAATCGACGATCACGGGAACCTGTTTGGACGCCTCGATCACGTCCTTGCCGAAGGCGGCCGTTGTCGTGTCTTTGATCATGTCACCACCCAGAACCGGCAGTGCGCCAGCGACAGGGGTAGGGGTAGGCTTTTTCTGTCCGAAGTCCATTACTCGTCTCCAATACGGGCGCCCACAGACCTTGCCACACGCCAGGGGGCGCTCACGCGCGACCACCCTCCGCCGTCAACGTAACAACGCGCCATTCGTGGCCACAAGCGCGAACGAATTTCTCGAGGTCGTTCCTCGACAGGCTCGTGGTCGCCGTATTCTCGAGGGGATGACAATTGATCACGTCATACTCCAATAGGCGCTGATCCACCACAACGCTGACGCGGTGGGCCGTGTCGTTGATCAACGCTAGGGCCGTCACCGAGCCGGGGGAGACGCCCAGCACCTCCTGCAAGAGGTCCGCTCGCCCAAACGACAGACGCGCGGAACCGATCGTTTTGGGCAGGCTCTTGAGATCGATCGGCGTGTGGCACTCGGCGATGATGAGCCACAGCTTGTCCTTGGCGTCCTTCAGGAACAGGTTCTTGGTGTGCCCGCCCGGGATCTCGCGATGGAGGCGCTCGCTTTCGCCCACCGTAAAGACCGCTTCGTGGTCGATCGTGAGATGCGCGATGCCGAGGGACTCCAGCCGCTCGAAGAGCTGTGCACGGGTTAGCGGCGCCATTTCGCAAGGGTCTCGCGGGATCGAGGAGCGGGGACGGCTGCGACAGATCGCCGGGACAGATCGCCGGTCTGAAGTAGCGATCCGAGCGTCGTTGTGCAACCGGCCCGCGACGTGGCGTCCGTTGCTTCGAGGCGAGCGCCCCTGTACGGCCGGGGATATGAGCATTCCGCCTTCGCCCGCCCCGGAGTTGCAGATCCTGCTGTTGTCGGACGGGCGGCCTGGGCATTATCACCTCGCCGAAGGGGTGGTCGCGGCCATCGCGCGGCGCAGGGCGGTCAACGTTACGCGGCGTGAGGTGCGGCGGCCGGGGTGGCTACCAGGACGCCTATTGCCTGGCTTGGTTCGCTTGGGCCCCCGTGGGCGTTCGCTGGTGAGACGGCTCGTTGGCCTCGCAGAGTGCCTGCCTGCGACCGATCTCGTGATTTCTGCCGGCGGCGAAACGATGGCGGCCAATGCCGTCCTCGCGGGCGAACTCGGCGTCCCCAACATTTTCTGCGGCTCGCTGCGCCGCCTCGCGCCCGAGGCGTTCTCGCTCGTCGTGTCGTCCTACGCGCGACACGCGAACGTGCCTCGGCATGTCGTGACGCTGAAACCCAGTGGCTTCGATCCCGATACCCTGCGGGGTGGGACCAAGCCGCAGGCGCTGACCGGCCCGCCGGCGACGATCGGATTGTTGATCGGCGGCGACTCCGGGCTGTTTCGCTACGCGCCCGGCGATTGGCAGAGGCTCGTCGCGTTTCTCTCGGAAGCCCATGCGGCGCTCGGCACGCGCTGGATCGTCTCGACCTCGCGGCGCAGCCCCGACACCATCGGCGATGCCATGGCTGAACTGGCGCGACGCCCCGACAGTCCGATCCTCGAGTTCATCGATTTTCGCAGCGCCGGCCCCGGCACGCTGCCGCAGCTGTTTGCCGCCGTCGACGCCATCGTGTGCACGGAAGACTCGAGCACGATGATGTCGGAGGCCGTCTGCGCGCGCCTGCGGGTTGTCGGCGTGGCGCCGAAAATCCATGCATTCAAGGACGAAGAGGCCGAATATCGCGCCTTCATGCGCACTCAGGGCTGGAGCCGGTCCGTTACGCTCGACGTGCTGACACCGCAACGATTGCAGGCCGAACTGGCGGCTATCGTACCCCTGCAAGACAACCATCTCGACCGGCTGGCGAACGTGCTGCAACAGAAGTTGCCGCAGCTTTTTCGGTGAGCAAGTCTCAGCGATGAGGCTCAGCTGCGCGGCCCGATGCGAGCGGTGCCGGATTTGCCCTTATCGCTCGACCAGTGCACGACTTGGCCCGACTGGCGCAGAGTGAGGCACTGCGTTTCCTTGTCGAACCACACCTTGAATTGCTGGCACAGGCGACCGCGCGAGACCCACCATTTGCCTTCGTCGATGCGGGAGCCGAGGTAGGACGCCAGATCGCCGGCCTGACCGCGCATGCTGCCGTCCTCGCGAAACGCAATCGGAATTTGCGTGCCGACGGGAGTATCGAGGAACACGGTGCGGCCGGAGACCATCGTACGAACGGCCTCGTCGGCAGGATCGACGGTACGTTTGGCCGGCTCAGGCTTCGGCAGAGGCGTCAACGCGGCCATGCGGAACGCCATCTTCGGGGTGTCCGCACCCACTTTGGCAGATCCGGCCGAGACATCGGCGGCATCGGCGTCGTCACTGTGAGGCGGGCTCGAGTGAACGGGGGATGGCGGCGTCAACGTCGCTGGGGCACCGAGGCCTGCGCGTTTGGCAGGTCCGTGATCGCGGCCTCGCTCGATGGCCTCTTTGGCGAGATGATCGCCGGACTTGGCCTCCGGTTGCTCGTCGACACCGCGCGCGGGCGCGACGACATCGCGTGTCTGCACGGGCAGCGCCACATGGGTCGAGAAGGCCGGCCGGGGCGGCTCACGAAGAGCTACCGTGGCGACCTCGGCCCGGCCACCCGGCGACTGACAGGCAGAATCGAAAAAGCGGCGCGCGACCGACTCGATATTGGTCGCATAGCGGGGATCGTCGGGAGCCCAACCCCGCGCCAACTCGGCGAACCCGGCCCGCTGGCGCGCATACTGGGCAACCTGCTGCACATGGGCCTGCACGCCGGACGCCAAGGTGGCGAAACGCTTGCCGGGCGCGCCGTGGTCGCGCACGCCGACGGCGGCGAAGTTGTTCTGATGGGGCGCGACACGACCCGGCGTGCCGTCGGGACGCCGATAGGAGAGGCTGGCCGTTTCGACAACCATCTGGAAAAAGGCGTAATCCCAGCGAATGCCGAGGGCTTCGCCCTGGCGATGGTATTCGGCGGCAATGGCGGACAGGCGCTCATCGAGCGCGGGATTGCGCGACCGCAGATAGGCCATGAGGCGAGACGGCGTGACGCAACTCGGCACGGGGTTCTGCGCGCTGGCATGGATCGGTGGCATGGCGCTGGCGCCGGTGGCTCCCATCACCACCAAAACGGCAATTGCCGACAGTAGTCGCAAGTCAATTTGCATGTGTACGCTCGACGTTACGCGGCACCCGCTCGGGACTTCCCCCGCCGTGTGCTTCCCCCGCACATCGCCATCCCTTTATGGCTCAGGCACGGCGACACGGTGGAAACACGAAGTCGAATGGACCCTTCCCCCTAAACTCGCGACACGAGGAATGCCTCGTCCACCATCGCGCGGGATGGTTAGGAAAGCCTTTCACCTTGTCCCGCAAACCCTTGGAGACCGGAGTGCGCCGCAAAAATCGTGCCGGGTCACACCAGCGGTATGACCTGCGTCGCAAACACCTCCAGCCGATCGAGCGCCTCGGCCAGGACGTTGGACTCGAATCCGACGACGAGGTGCCGGGCGCCGGCCTGTTTATAGCCTCGGGCGTCGTCGGCGATCTGCTCGGGTGCGCCTGTGAAAGCGACGCGTTTACCTTTCGGATCGAGCACCGGCGGGCCCAGCGCGAGCCCTCCTGCGAAGACACCCACGTCGAGCTTGGTCGGGTCACGACCGGCGAGTTCGGCCTCACGCCGGACATCGGCGAGTGAGGTGGCGAAGGCCGCGGCCGTATCGAGGGGGTCTTTCGGGTTGCGGATCATCGGATACCAGCCATCGCCGATGCGGCCGGCACGGCGGCGCGCGGCTTTGCCTTCCCCGCCGATCCAGATGGGAATCGAGCCCTGCACGGGCTTGGGCTCGAACACGACGTCGCGAAAATTCACGTGCGCGCCCTGGTGCGACGGGTCGGCGCTCGTCCACAGCGCGCGGAAGGCGGTGATATACTCGTTGGAGGCCGCACCCCGCGTCTCGTAGGGCGGCGAGCCCAGGACCGCCATTTCCTCCGCCAGCCAGCCGACGCCCGCGCCCACCGTCACGCGGCCGTTGGAGAGCACGTCGATGGAGGCCAGCATTTTTGCCGTGAGCACCGGCGGTCGATGCGGCACGACCATCACGGAGGACAGCAGCCGTATGTTTTTGGTGACGGCGGCGGCAAACGTCATGCACGTGAGCTGATCGAGGCAGAACCCGTGCGACTGCATGGGGTGGCGACCGTCGGGGCTGTAGGGATATTGCGACGACGCCTCGCGCGTGAACACGATGTGGTCGGAAAATCCCAGATAAGCGAGCCCGAGCTGATCGGCCCGCTGCGCCAACGCGCGCAATCCCTCAGCCGTGCCCGCTGCCCCGCGCGTTCCCAAATGTAATCCGAAATCCATGACGTGGTCCCTCCCCGTGATCTCGCAGAGCGTGTCGCAGATCGATCATGTGCCGCCCTGGAGCGGTCCGACAATGAAATATTTAATTGAACCGCTGCCTCCAACTGCTCGTTGTCGTCCGGATCCATAAGGCGGCCCACGGTGGGTCGGCGATAGACCGGAGCATCCCGAGATGAACTTCAAAACATTGTTGGCCGCCTCGACGGTCACCCTGACGCTCGCAACGGCAGCGAATGCAGCCCAGGTTGCTGCGCTCGTCGGGGACAATACGATCGCCATGGTCGACACACAGGCCAAAAAGACGACAAAAAGCATGAAGGTGACAGGGATCACCGGTGCACTGATCGGAATCGACGTTCGCCCGGCGGACGGGGCGCTCTATGGTCTGTCGTCGGATGGTACGGTCTACGTCATCGGCATGGACGGCAAGGCGACGATGAAATCCAAGCTCGAAAGCATGCTGCCATCCGGCGCCATGGCCACCGTCGACTTCAATCCGGTTGCCGATCGCCTGCGTATCATCGGCAGCGATGGCACCAGCCTGCGCGTCAACGTCGACGACGGCAAAGTGACGAAGGACGGCAACTTGAAATATTCCGAATCGGACGCGAGCAAGGGCAAGACACCCAAGGTTGTCGCCGGCGCGTACACGAACTCGGTGAAGGGCGCGAAGGAAACGACGCTCTATGACATCGACATGACGGCGGGCGCGCTCGTCAAGCAGGCGCCGCCCAACGATGGCACCCTCAACACGATCGGCATGCTCGGCACCAAGGTGCAGAACATCGCGTTCGACATCTCGTCGGATGGCACGAAAAACGAAGGCTGGGCCATGGCCGATGGGCAGTTGTGGTCCATCGATCTGACCTCGGGCAAGGCCACCTCGGTTGGCAAGATCGAAGGCGTCGTTGGAACGGTCAAAGACATCGCCGTGATGCCGGCGATGTAAATGTCGACGCCCACCTGAGCGACGGCAAAAGCCGCGTCCGGTGAACCGGGCGCGGCTTTATTTTGGTGGAACGGATGCGCCCTCAGCCTTTGACGGCCTCGAACGCGTAGCCGTCGCCGTCTTTCGATATCGTCCCCACGTTGGGGAAGTAGAAGTGATATCCAGCCACCATCGCCTTTTCCGCGATGATGCGATCGTAGAGCGCCTTGCGCGTTTCAGCGGCCTTGGGACCATCTGCGTCGAACATGGAAGCCCATGTCGGGTTCTTGACGAACACCGCCGGAACGCCCGCCACATCGCCCTGGATGAAGAGCTGCTGGCCACCCGATGACACGTGGAACGCCATGTGGCCGATCGTGTGCCCCGGCGTGGCGAGCGCACGAACGCCGGGAGCGATTTCAGCACCATCGGCGAACAGCTTGATGTTCTTCCACGTCGGGAACGTCGACTGAATCCGGCGCAGCATCGGGCGTTGGCCTTCGGGGGCCTTCTCGATCAGCGACGGATCGGTGACCAGCTTGTAATCGACTTCCGGCATCCAGATTTCGGCGTTGGGGTAGATTTGCTCGCTCGTCTCCTTCGCCCACAAGCCCGAAATGTGGTCGCCGTGGAAATGCGAGATCACGACGGCCGAGACGGCTGCCGGATCGAGACCGGCGGCTTTCATGTTGTCCTGCAGCTTGCCCACGGTCGGCGCGCCATTGGCGCCGAAGCCGACGTCGAACAGGATGACCCGTCCGCCGACCCTGACCGCCGTCGGTGTGAAGGGATTCTGAATTTTGTCGGGCCCCATATTGGCGGCGGTGAGCGCCTTCTTGACGTCGTCGAGCGCTGCGTTCTTCACCCAGGCCGCATCGATGTTGCGCTCGGTGCTGCCGTCGTGGAGGCTGAATACCTCGATATCACTGACCTTGTATTTGAAGCTTTCTGCGGCCCTTTGAGCGTGCGCGGCTCAGATGAAGGAGACTTGTCTGTCGAGCCCGAACGCGAGGCCGGCACCGACACTGCTCAACACGAGATCACGACGCGAAATCTGAAACATTGTTTGCTCCCTGTCGTTCGCATTCTTCGCCACCACGCGGCCGGGGTGGTCGTTCAGTCTAGCGTCTTCCCGCGCGTTTCGCTGGGTCGCGCCGCGCGTATCACGAAAAGTTTATTGCCGCTGGCGGGCTCGCTCGCACCGATGGCGCAGACGGCAATGCCCATCGAAGCGGGCGGCCAACCCTCGGCAGCGCTCCGTCGGATTTTGCGGAACTGTCACTGCAGGGTGCCGATTGTCACGGCGTGTGGTCGCAATGAGGAGAGTAGCCATGGCCGTAAAGACGATGGAAGATCTGTTCCTGGAAACGCTCAAAGACATCTATTACGCCGAGAAGCAAATCCTGAAATCCCTGCCCCAGATGGTGAAGAAGGCAGGCTCGTCCGAGTTGAAAAAAGCGCTGGAAACGCATCGAATGGAAACAGAGGGTCAGATCGATCGCCTCGAACGGGTGTTCGAAGAGTTCGATGCGACGCCACGCGGAAAAAAGTGTCTCGCCATCGAAGGTATTCTGGCGGAAGCGAAGGAGCACATGGACGACATCGATGATCCGGAAGTCCTCGATGCGGGCATGATCGGTTCCGCACAGGCGGTCGAGCATTATGAAATCACCCGATACGGCACCCTCGTCGCCTGGGCGAAGAGGCTCGGCAACGACAAGGCGATCGATCTTCTCGAGGCCAACCTCGAGGAAGAAAAAAACGCCGACCAGCTTCTGAGCGAAATCGCCGAAACGTCGGTCAACCAAGCCGCCTCGTGAAGGCTCTAAACGACAACAGGCGAGGGAACTTCCCCTCGCCTGTCCGTTTATGAACTCGGATGAAAACCGTTACTTCTTCTCCGGCCAGTAGTGGTTGGCGCTGAAGTCGTAGTTGGGATAAACAGCTCGGCGCGCGGGCACCACTTCAGAGGCATACGCGCGCTGGCTGTCGTAGACTTTCTTGAAGAAGGGATTTTTGGCCACTTCAACGGCCGCGATCTCATCCCAGGCGACCAGAATTTTCTTCAGAATGTCGTCTGGTGTCTTCTCGATCTTGACGCCGTGCTTTTCGGTCAGCTCTTTGATGGCGTCGGCGTTGAGCCTGTTCAACCGTTGAGCCGACCGCATGGTCGCCTCGCTGGCGGTCGTCTGCATGATGCCCTGAAGTTCGGGCGACAGCTTCTTCCACACATCGCCGTTCACGAACATCTCGAGCACGGTCGAAGGTTCGTGCACCGACGGCATGTACGCGTGCTTCCAAACGAGATGGAAGCCAATCTTCATGTCCTCGGCCGGGCCCACCCATTCGCCGCACTCGATAGCGCCGCGCTCGGCTGCCGGGACGATTTCGCCACCCGGCATGTTGACGGTGGCCATGCCCGACTTCTGGAAGACTTCGGCCGTGAGGCCGGTCTGGCGGCACTTGCGGCCCTTCAGATCTTCCCAGCTCTTCACCGGTGTTTTGAACCAGCCGAGAATCTGGTTGGAGACCGACGTCATCGGGAAGACGATGATGTTGCGCTTGGGTTCGACTTGATAGAATTCATGATAGAGCGCCAGGCCGCCGCCATCGTGAAGCCAGCCCAAATAATCCATCATATCCATGCCGAAGGGACCACCCGGCGTGACGCCGAAGAGGGCGGCCGCGCGGTTCTTGCCGACCCAGTAGGCCGCGCCCGAATGCGTGCCGTCGAGCACGCCCTTGTGGGTGGCGTCGAGAACTTCGAACGCAGGTACGATGGAGCCCGGGGGCGACACTTCGATCTCGAGACGTCCGCCCGAGAGAACCTTCACGCGGTCGGCCCACCAGATGAAGTTGTCGTAGATCAGCGTCGATTGCGGGAATGCCGACGAGAACTTCAATTTCGTCGTCTGTGCACTGGCGGCGGTGACGCCCACTCCGATCAGGGCACTGGCCACAGCAGCAATTAACCAACCTCGGCGCATCATCCTCTATCCTTCTGTTCGGTCCGCAGTGTCAGCCTGCGTTTCCGCGGGCACAGTAGCATTCACTTCATCCTCGGCAAGGCGTAAGCGAACAATTTGTCGCCGCGCCAAACTCGAGCAGGTTTTTGGGCTCTGATAGCCCACAGCGATCTGCCGAAATCGCGAACGATGCGCCCCACGCCCTACCCCAACAAATCCCGCAGCATCGGGATGAGCGGCAGGTCCGCTGGCGGCATTGGGTACTCTTTCAGTCTACTGGCGCGCACCCATTTGATGCGCTGGCCTTCGCGCGGGATGATGTCGCCGTCCCAGTTCCGGCACAGATAGAGCGGCATCAGCAGGTGGAATTCGGGATAGCTGTGGCTCGCGAACGTGAAGGGCGCAAGGCACGTCTCGCACACGTCGATTGACAGCTCCTCGGCGAGTTCGCGGCGCAGCGCCGCCTCGGGTGTCTCACCGTCAGCGACTTTGCCGCCGGGAAATTCCCACAATCCCGCCATCGACTTCCCCGCCGGCCGCTCGGCGATCAGCACGCGGTTGTCCACGTCGACGAGTGCTGCGGCGGCAACGAGGAGGATGCGGGGCATGGTGTGGTCTCGATGATTGCGCGTCTGTCAGCGTGCGAGCCCCTGATAATACTCCCGCAGAATCTCCACAACCTCCGGCCGCGAGAACTCGGGCGGAATGTCTTCGCCAGCCGCCAGCATGCGGCGTTGTTCGGTGCCCGAGACCGACAGGTGGTGCTCGGGACCATGCGGACACGTCTTGCCCGTCGCCATGCCGGCGCAGCGCCAGCAATAGAACGTCACGTCGATCTTCAATGGCTGGCACAGCAACGCTCCGTCCCACAGCTCATCGAAGACGTGCTGCGCATCGAACGGCCCATAATAGTTACCGACGCCCGCATGATCGCGCCCGACCACGAGATGCGAGCAGCCGAAATTCTGCCGGATCAGCGCATGCAGCAACGCCTCGCGTGGGCCTGCGTAGCGCATCTCGATCGGGTAGCCGGCCTGCAAGGCGACACCCGGCTTGAAGTAGCCGTCGAGCATCGCCTGGATGGCGCGCGCGCGCACATCGGCTGGAATATCGCCGTCCTTCAACTTGCCGAGCACCTGGTGGATGAAAACGCCATCGCACACCTCAGCGGCGATTTTGACCAGATGCTCGTGGCTGCGGTGCATGGGATTGCGCGTCTGGAAGGCTGCGATTTTCGTCCAGCCCCGTTGCGCGAAGGCGGCGCGGGCCTCCTCGGGACGCATGTGCAGGTTCGGGTATTTCGCCGGGTATTCGCCATCCGACAGCACGACGACGGGACCCGCGATATTGACCTCCCCTTGCGCCAGGACTTTCGCGACGCCGGGATGCGCGGGGTCGGTCGTGCGGAAGACGGCCTCGCACTCGCGCGCTTTGTCGATGCGGTATGTCTCGGCGATGCGCATGACGCCGACAACCTCGCTCGACCCCTCGTCGATCAGCACGACCTCGTCGCCGATGGCCAGTCCACGGGCAATATCCTCCGGCTGGCTCAACGTGATCGGGATCGGCCAGAACACCCCGCTGGCGAGCCGCATGTCCCCGCACACGCCCGCCCAGTCGTCGTGCCCCATGAAGCCCTCGAGCGGCGTGTAAGCGCCCATCCCCAGCATCAGCAGATCGGACACCTCGCGCGATCCGATGCGGAGGACCTTCAACCGCAGCGCGCCTTCCAATGCTTGCCGCCGGTCCGTCTTCTCCAGCCGCAACGGCCGCAACGCGCCCCCTCCATGCGGTGCGACCAGTTTCGGCATACCCACTGTCCCTCGCGATCGGCCTCGTGCGCGCGCAGATTACACCCAACGCCTGCGCGATGTCCGGGCTCTCCTGTGGGACAATCCAAAACGCCGCAAAAACCCAGCGAGGGCTGCCACATCCAAATCCAGCCGACATCCACCTTCCGCAGGGAGGGAGTTGGTGCTAAATTCGCGACATGGACCATTCGTCGCGCACATTCACCATCGTTCTCGAACCAGCAGTGGAAGGTGGCTTCGTCGTTACGGTGCCCGCGCTTCCCGAGGTCGGCACGCAGGGTGATACCTACGACGAAGCCATGGCCAACGCGCGGGAAGCCATTGAACTCGTTATCGAGGATCGATTGGCACGCGGTGAGAAAATTCCGGCAGATGTTCAGCCGACAATTGATCGCATCACGATCGCTGCATGAGTGATCGTCTTCCTTCGCTGAAAGGCCTCGAGGTCGTCCGAGTGCTGACCAGGGCAGGCTTCGCAGTGACGCGAGTCAAAGGCAGCCATCACATCATGCGCCACCGCCACGATGCAACCCGTGGCACGGTCGTGCCCGTGCATGCTGGCCAGGACATCAAGCGGGGACTCCTCCGGAAAATCATCAGTGACACGGGACTGACGGTCGGCGAGTTCGTTGCACTATTGTGAACGTTGCAATCGCCTCGGGTCCCAACCCCCTGCTCCGCCCGAGCCTTCGCCTGCTCTCTTGCAGCCCGCAATAGTCGAGCAACGCGCCCCCTCCATGCGGTGCGACTGGTTTCGGCATGCATTCCCTCCTAGCCAACGGTGCTGTCGTGGAGTGTACTGCGATAACGTGCGTGGCGCGTATTGGCCTGTCGTCGTGAAACACTACCGCATGCAGAGGCGGAGGAGAGCAAATGGCCGAACGAGCGCTACCGTCCGAGGGGCTCGATGTCAGCGATCCCGCTCTCTATCAAGCCGACACGTGGCAGCCTCTGTTTGCGCGATTGCGCAAGGACGATCCGGTGCATTGGTGCGGTCGCAGCGCTTATGGCCCCTACTGGGCGGTGACCCGTTACGCCGACATCATGACCGTGGAACTCGACCACGAAACCTATTCCTCGGCGTCCGAGCGCGGCGGCATCCAGGTGCAGGACCAGCCGGCCGGCCAGGAGCGGTCGAGCTTCATTCGCATGGACCCGCCCCGCCACACGGCGCAACGAAAGTCCGTGGCCCCCGTCGCCACACCGAGTAACCTCGGCCACTACGAAACGATCATCCGTGAACGCACGACGGCTGTGCTCGACGCCCTGCCACGCGGCGAGACGTTCGACTGGGTGGATCGGGTCTCGATCGAACTCACCACCATGATGCTCGCCACGCTCTTCGATTTTCCTTTCGAGGAACGACGCAAGCTCACCTATTGGTCGGACGTGGCGATTGCCGATGTCACATCGCCCGACGCCCCCGTGCATTCAGAGGACGAGCGGTTCGCCGAACTGAAGCGTATGGGGGCCTATTTCGCAAATTTATGGCGCGAGCGGCAGGACAAGCCGCCCGGCCTCGATCTCATTTCCATGATGGTCCACCACCCAGCCACGCGCGACATGCCCGAGCGCGAGTTCATCGGCAATCTGGCGCTGCTGATCGTCGGCGGCAACGACACGACGCGCAACTCCATGACCGGCGGACTGCTGGCCCTGAGCCAGAACCCGCAGGAGTGGGCCAAACTCAAAACCAATCCGGGGCTGGCCCCCAGTCTCGTCGCTGAAACCATCCGCTATCAGACGCCCGTCATCCACATGCGGCGCACCGCCACCCGCGATACCGAACTCGCCGGTCGCCGGATCCGCGAAGGCGACAAGGTGGTCATGTGGTACGTCTCGGGCAATCGTGACGAGACCGCGATCCCGGATGCTGACCGCTTCCTCATCGACCGGGCCAAACCACGCCAGCATCTGTCCTATGGCGCCGGCATCCACCGGTGCGTCGGCGATCGGCTGGCCGACCTGCAACTGCGAATTCTGTGGGAAGAAATCCTGGCGCGGGACCTCCACATCGAAGTCGTGGGTGAACCCAAGCGGCTCTACTCGAACTTCATCCGCGGTTTCCGGTCGCTGCCGGTCCGCATCGCGGTGGCGTGAGGCCAGAGCCCCGCTCGACTACTCGGCCCGCGCCTTGGCTTTCGCTGCGCGCAGCAACCGGGCGGCCGGGCTGGTGCGGTGGTTGGCGTGACAGATCGCAATAGCCAACGCGTCGGCTTCATCGGCGCTGTCGAATTTCGCTTTCGGCAGCAAGAACCCGACCATCATCTGAATCTGACGCTTCTCCGCATGCCCTGCACCGACTACCGTCTTCTTGATGAGGTTGGCGGGATACTCCGCGACCACAAGGCCTTTCATCGCCGGCGCCAAAAGAGCGATGCCGCGAGCCTGCCCGAGCTTCAGCGTCGATCGAGGATTGGCGTTGACGAAAGTTTCCTCGACGGCAGCCTCCGCAGGCTTCCACGCGAGAATGACACCGACGATGCCTTCGTAGAGTTCGCGCAGCCGCCACGCCAAGTCCGCGTCGCCATCCGATCCGATATGGCCGCTCGCCACATAGACGAGCCGCACCCCATCGGATTCGATGATGCCCCATCCCGTGCGCCGAAGGCCGGGATCAATTCCGAGGATGCGCGTGGCCGTGGAGTTCATGCGAGCCGACGTAGCATGAGTCGGGCAGGCCTCGCGGTGCGTCGCGGTACCGCTGCTGTCCTACCCCTGGCCGGTTCCATTCTTCCCGCGAATAAATCGCGGGATGACAATACTCCTCGCCTCAGCAGGTCGCGCCGCCGTCGACGGTGAGATAGGAGCCCGTGATGAACGAGGCTTCGTCCGACAGCAGGAACAAGGCCGCGTTGGCGACTTCATGGGGCTGTCCGGGGCGACCCATCGGCGTCTGATAGGCGCGCTTCAGCACCAGCTCTTCCTTGTCCATGCCCTGCGTCGCCTGCTGATCGGGACGCGCCACGAACACGCGCAACATCGGCGTGTCGATGGGGCCGGGACAAATGGCGTTGACGCGAATCTTCTCTTTCGCATAGCGCTTGGCGAGCCCGCGCACGAGACCGACGACGCCGTGCTTCACCGCGGAGTAGACGGGGCTGAATTGCGATCCCGAAATGCCCGACGTGGACGCCGTATAGAGCAGCGCCCCGCCACCGCGCGCGCGCATCTCCGGCAGCACGGCTTCGGTGGTGACCAGCACCGTGCGCAGGTTCAGAGTCACCGCTTGATCCCACTCACGCATGTCGAGGCCTTCGAACGAGGCGGGACCTGGATGCCCGACATGGTTCCACACGAAGTCGACACCGCCGAAGGCTTTGGCCGTTTCGCTGACGATGCGTTTGGCTTCGCTATCCTGCATCAGGTCGGCGACGATGCCGAACGCTTGGCCGCCCGCCTTCTTGATCTCGGCGACGACCTTCTCGACGCCGGCCGCATCGATATCGACCACGCCGATCGCCGCGCCCTCCTGGGCGAACCGCAGTGCGCCCGCCCGCCCCATGCCCGATGCTGCCGCGCTGACGATGCCGACTTTGTTTTTCATACGCATGTGCCGTATCTCCGTTGAGCGTCGAGAAATGGCGCCTGGTCAAAGCCAGGCGCCTTGCATTGCGCGCCTCAACCGCACGCCACCGAGTAGACGTCCTTCACGGGACCCGGCAACGGGATCGCATTCCACGTCTCGCCCCCATCCGGAGTGGCGAAGATCTCGCCCTCGTAGCGCGCGCCGATGATGACCTGCTTGGGATCGGAAGCCGACAGCCCCACGGACATGACCGTGCCATGCACTTGCACCTTGTCGAACCGCTTCCACGTTTTACCGGCGTCCTGGCTGCGATAGACGCCACCGTCTTTGCTGGCTGCCGCCACCGACAGCGCGCAGTAGATCGTCTTGGGGTCGGTCGGTGACACCTTCACGTCGCGACCGTAGGTGACCGGAGAGAACCGCTTCAACTCCATGTCTTCCCAGGTCGTGCCCTTGTCGGTGGAGCGAAACAGGCCCATGCGGCAGGCGAGCACCACGGCATCGGGGTCTGCCGCGCTCATCGTGATGGCGTGACCATCGAGCATGCCTTCGGCAAACGAGTCGGAGACGATCTTGCTCTGCAGATGCGGCTTTTGCGACAGCTCGACGAGGTGGGGGCTGCAATCTTCCCAGCTCTCGCCGAAGTTCAGCGTGCGCGCCGCACCGGCGATCTCGAGCGCCGCATAGACTTCGTCGGGCCGCGCCGGGTTCTGCACCATGCGCATGACGCGCGGCTGGAACGGACCCTTGCACCGCTCGGGGATGTTGGGGTTGGGCATCTTGCGCCAAGTCGCGCCCGTGTCGTCGCTGCGATAGATGTCGATCGGCGAGCCGCCCGCCAGGATGCGCTTGGGGTCGCGACTGTCGACGATGAAGCTCCAGACCTGCTTTTTCTGATCGGGAAAGTTGGCGCGCTTGAACGTGGCGCCGTGATCGGTCGACAGCCATATGCCATCGTTGGTGCCCGCCAGCACGACGCTCGGATCGGTGGGATGCACATTCACTGTGAACGTCTCGAGGTCGGGCAGCACGTGGCTCCACTCGCCACCCGATGCAGGACGCCGAAACACACCGACTTTACCGACGGCCTCGGGCCGGCCGACGTAGCCCGCCACGCCCGCAAAAATGTAAGACTGAGCCATCGTTCAGGCCTCCGCTGGTTGCATCTGTTGCAATGGGCAGACCCGTCTTGGATCTGCCCTGATTGATGAGTTCAAGCCAGCCTGAACGCCTGTCGCGCGAGCAGGCGCCATTTGCCGTCTTGTTTCGTCCAAATCTGCATGGCGCCGACTTTGAACGGGTTCACCTTGCCATCGGTCTCGGCCTCGCCCGTGAAGATATGGCGCACGATCGCCGTATTGCCGACGATCGTGGTCTTGGGATCTTCCAGGCTGAGCGATTTGTAGACCGTTTTCTTGCCACCGACGATGGCGAGGAAATCGTCCTTGGTGTCGAGCTTGCCGCTCGAGTGCACGTAGGTGAGTTGGTCGGAGAGGATATCCTTCAACGCGGCAGCGTCTGCGGCGAGCATGGCCGTGCGGAGCGCATCGACGGCTTTTCCGACGTCGGCCGCATCGTCGGCGAGCGCGGATGTGGACAGCGTGCCCGTTATCAAGGTCGCGGACGCGAGGCCAGCAGCGACCGTTCCAATATGGCGGCGGGAGAGCAGCATCGTTTCCTCCTGGGTTGCACTGAACGATGGCCGTTGTCCGGCTCTGGCGCGATCCTTCGATCGCGAACCCCGACGATAGACGCGCGGCGAACCCGACGACAAGGTGAAAAGGAGGACGTTGGGTCGCCAGCCCACGGCAATTCAGTTCACAACGGTTACCCCCTCTCAACGTCACCCCCGCTCGGGCGGGGGCCCACGACACGGGACCGCAAAGACGTCGATCCACTTTCGAGGTGTCGTGGGTTCCCGCCGCAGCCTGCCCTCGAGAAGTCGGGGGCGGGCATGACGTTGAAATTTTGTTGATCGCGCCGCGTCGCCCATGTGACGACGTCTGAATTGATTGCCCTGATCGCCAGCCGTGGAATTCCCGAAACGGCGACTCTAGCCAGCGAAGCTTCAGCCGATCTCGACGAGGCGTCGCCGACGCACGGGGGTCCACGGCCGAACGGGTGGCGTCGGGGCCGAGGCCGGCTCACCATGCTGCACTTCATGGGCGGGGGGAACGGGAACGGCGAAGCCCGACATGCCTCCGCTGACCGAGGGCGGCATCGCCAGGGCATCGCGTAGGCTCAGTCGTGCCAGGACGATCGTGGGCGCAGCACGTCTCGCCCCGCTGTCCACGGCAACTTCCTCATGGGGGGCCTGGATCGACCGCATGGTTGAAACAGGAGCATCGGAGCGCATGAGCCAAGCCGCATCGAAGGCAAGCCCCGCCATCACGCTGATGAAAATGACGCGTCGTCTACACCGCATGTGAACTCATTCGTACGCATTCTACTCTGGTCGAAAATATCGCCATGAAATGGTAAACGAGGCGTTGACGCGCGACCAAGAAACCGTCGGGCGGGCGTGCCGTCACGTGTTACGAGTGAGTTCAATTGCGCTGAGATCATCGCTGCTGCCCGATGCCGCCGCGAAGCTGGCACACTCATCGGGCATTGCAGCGGCGATCGAGAAAGGATGACGCGTGACTTCTTCCGCCAAGACCACCCAGGCTCCTGCCGCCGACGGCCCAGACGGCGAAGCGCTGAAACGCAGCCGTTCGCTGCGCCCACTCGCCGGCTTCCGCCATCATCTGCTGCGCCACAAGGCGGTGCTGGCGCTGGCGGCCGTGGCCCTCATCGTCTCGGCCGTGGTCATGCTGGTCGTGCCGTTGGCCGTGCGTGACATGATCGATTCCGGATTTTCCGGCCAAGATAGGGCCGCACTCGACCGGTCATTTCTGTTCCTGATCGGCATCGGCTTGATGTTGGCGATTGCGAGTTCCGCCCGCTTTTATTGCGTGAGCTGGCTGGGTGAGCGCGTCATTGCCGACGTGCGCGCCGAGGTGTTCAAGCATTTGACGACGCTCGGCCCCGCCTTCTTCGACACCGCCCACTCCGGCGAACTGATGAGTCGGCTGTCCGCAGACACGACCCAGGTGAAGGCCGCTGCCGGCACCGCGCTGTCGCAATTCCTGCGCAACGCGATCATGCTGATCGGCGCGCTGGTCATGATGTTCATCACGAGTATGCAACTGTCGCTGCTCGTGCTCGTCGCCATTCCGTTGATCGTGTTGCCGCTGGTCGCCTATGGCCGCTCCGTGCGCACACTCGCCCGCCGCGCGCAGGATACGCTTGCCGATGCATCGGCCTATGCGTCGGAAAATCTCGGCGCCGTGCGCACGATGCAGGCCTTCACGCACGAACGCACTGTCGTCGGTCGGTTCCAGCGCGCGGTGGAACTGTCCTTCGGCGCCGCTCGCGACCGTCTACGTGCGCGCGCCGGACTGACGGCGCTGGTCATTTTCCTCTCCGTCTCCAGCATCGTCGGTGTGCTGTGGTATGGCGCGGGCCTCGTCGTCGGCGGCGAGATGAGCGGGGGCACGCTCGGCCAATTCGTGCTGTACGCGCTGTTTGCAGCCGGTGCGCTGGCCGAACTGTCGGAAGTCTGGGGCGAAGTCCAGCAAGCGGCCGGCGCCGCCGAGCGTCTGGCCGAGCTGTTGGCCATTCGCCCCGTCATCTTTTCCCCGGCGAACCCGACGCCGTTGCCCGAGCCCCCTCTGGGACGCATCGAATTTCGCGACGTCACCTTCACCTATCGCGGACCCGGCGAAATACCCGCGCTGGTCGATCTCTCCTTCACGATCGCACCCGGTGAGACCGTCGCCATCGTCGGTCCGTCGGGCGCGGGCAAGAGCACGGTGTTGTCGCTGCTGCTGCGCTTCTTCGATCCCGATCGCGGCCACGTGTCAATCGACGGTGTGCCGCTCACGAAAGCGGATCTGGCGGCGATCCGGCAGCGCATCGCCCTCGTCCCGCAGGAGCCCGCGCTCTTTGCCGACACGATTGTCGAGAACATCCGCTATGGCGCACCCGACGCCACCCTCGAAGCCGTACAGAACGCGGCCAAAGCTGCCCACGCCGACAGCTTCATTCGCGCGCTCCCCGAAGGCTACGAGACAAAACTCGGCGAACGCGGCGTGACGCTGTCGGGTGGCCAGCGCCAACGGCTCGCCATTGCGCGCGCGATCCTGCGCAACGCGCCGATCCTCGCACTCGATGAAGCAACGAGCGCCCTCGATGCAGAAAGCGAAGTCGCGGTACAGAAGGCGCTCGACACCGTGATGGTCGGCCGCACGACCCTCGTCATCGCCCACCGTCTGGCGACGGTGCAACGCGCCAACCGCATCCTCGTCCTCGACGCCGGCCGCTTGGTCGAGCAAGGCACCCACGCCCAACTCGTCGCCAAGGGTGGTCTTTACGCACGCCTCGCCGCGCTGCAATTCGGACTGCGCGAAGCGGCGGAGTGAAAGGCGGGGCGTCAGGTTCTTCGGGAGCCCCGAGGGCCGTCCGTTTCCACCACCAAAATGCTGGTTCCCCGGACGGAGCATGGACCCGCCAGGGCCTTGCGCCGATCCGGGGTCTTTCCCGGTCATTGTGGATTTCGACGCCGCCGCTGAGACCATTTGCGCCGGGTAAAGATCCGGGATCGCCGCGCCACGGGCGCGACGTCCGGGAAACCGAAAAGGGATTGCCCGTGCGGTCTCCGTGGGCCTCCAAACCCTCAACCTACAACTTCGGCCAAATCCGCTTGAACACGGCCGGTGAGCCCTGGTCGAGCTGCACGTGGGGGCGCATGCGTTGGTTCCAGGGATTGCTGGACCGCGCGCTCTCCCATTCGGGCGTATCGGGCACGGCGGGATTCTCGAATTCGTAGACGGTGAGATATTTGGGCTCGGCCTCGATCGCCGTATAGCGGCGCGCGCGCATCACACCCGGCACCTTCAGATACCCCGGAATATAGCAGGTGTTGTACCAGGCGTTGAATTCGTCCTCGAAGGGTTGCGCGATGGTGATGCGGCCCATCTGGAGATAGGGCGCCGGCCCCATCGTATTCTCAATGGGCTGCGTGCGCGCGGGATAAATCTGGCGATAAGAGTTGAGCAGGAAATTGCGCCCGACATAGCCACCCGATACTTTTTGGCGCGCCGCCGACGGTTGATAGCGCACGGTGTCGAGAAACGCCGCGCTGCGCATCACGTTGTGATCGTCCAGCTCGTACATGGCGAGATATTTGGGGCCACCGCGTAGACACTCGTAGCGCGCCCCCGACAGAAACCCCGGAATGGCGAGCAGCCGGTTCATGTGCTCCTCGTCGTACCAGCGGTTGAACTCCGCCTCATGCTCGGCATCGACATCCGTCCACGCCATCAGCAAACCAGTTCCGCGAGTCTTGGCCATGTGAGGATCCTCCGATGGATATTGGCTGGTGGGAGAGTGGCACCGTTCTGGCAATCGTCAAATCGTCCATCGTCCTGACCGCGAGTGGGCTGACCAAATCAGCATCACCCCCTTTGTCAACTCGCGGCTCGTCCGCGGGATCCAGCCCTCCGCATGTTCCGGTGCCCAGCCGAGGGATTGATCCCGGTGACAAGCACCGGGATGGCCAATGAGGGCTAACCTCAGCCGGGGTCGGAACTTGGTCGAGATGCCCCCCACCCTACGTCAACTTCCCCGTTGCCGTGGCAAAGCCCTGCATCGAGCGGATGCGCTTCTCCAGCCACCAGCCGTATTCTTCCGGCCAGTCCTCGAAGCGCGTATTGAGGCCCAGATCGTGTGACCAATGGAACGCGATGTTGGGGTTGAACTGCGCTTGCCGGCCGATGGCAATCAGGTCCGCCTCGCCCTTCTGCAGGATTGCTTCCGCCTGCTCGGCCTCCAAAATGAGTCCCACCGCCATCGTGTTGATGCCGCTCTCCGCCTTCGCGCGGGCGGCGAAGGGCACCTGGAAGCCCGGTGAGCGCGTCACCGGCGCAGCCGTCGCCGAGCCCAGCAATCCGCCCGACGAGCAATCGAGCACGTCAACGCTGCGCGCCTTCAATTCGCGCGCCAGCACGACGGTGTCGTCCATGTTCCAGCCTTCGACGGTGCCGTCGACCGAGGACACGCGGAAGAACAGCGGCATCGAGTCGGGAATGGCCGCGCGCACGGCTTCCGTCACTTCGAGCGGGAAACGCATGCGGCCCTTGATGTCGCCGCCGTACTGATCGTTGCGCACGTTCGATACGGGCGAGAGAAACGACGAGATCAGATAGCCGTGGGCGCCGTGGATTTCGACCACGTCGAAGCCTACGTTGGCCGCACGCCGGGCGGCTGCCGCGAACGCATTGACGACATCACCGATTTCGGACGGTGAGAGCTGATGCGGCGTCGGCCACTCCGGACTGATCGGCAACGTCGACGGCCCGACCGGCGTCCAGCGCTTGCGGCCCTTGGCGACTTCTTTTTCGCTGAGCGGGCCGTTGCCCTCGATCGCCGCCTGCATGCCGGACTTGCGGCCGCCGTGAGCGAGCTGGATGCCCATCTTCACGCCCTCTTCCTTGGCCAAGGCCAGCAGCGGTTTGTAAGCTTCGGCCTGCGCATCATTGTAGATGGCAAGGTCCAGTTCCGTGATCAGCCCCCGCTCCTCGACAGCCGCTGCCTCGGTAAAGACGAGCCCGAACCCACCCAGAATATATTTGCCCAAATGCACGGTGTGGAACGTACCGCACATGCCCTTCTTGGCCCGATAGTGCACCATCGGCGCCAGCACGAGGCGGTTGGGAAGCGTGACACCCCGGACGTCGTAGGGTTGAAAAAGAAGGGGAAGCGGCTTGCCGTCCTGCGTCGTCTTCTGCATGGGTTCCCTCGAGTTGGTTCGTATCCGATATCGGAGCGCATGCACGCGCACACCGACATCGGCCAACTTAGATGGCTCGCATGAGAGAAGGCAATGGCGCACGCGCCCGTTTTCCGGGCTGCGCAGCGGCGGATCGCAGGTGTCTGGCCTTTGGTCTGCTACCGTGACGGCACGGCACAAACACCGTCGCGATGCGGCGCCAGTGGCCACCGGCGACCCGTGGGGCTGCCTTACACGATCAGGTCCAGTTTGCGCGGAACGTAGCGGCAGCCCTCGCTGGCGCCGGCGCCGCCGTCCGGCGCCGCGTTTGGCGACCCCTCGCCGGATTGGGCGTCGCGCGGCTGGGCGCGGGGCAGGGGCGGATAGACGTAGATGCCGGGCACTTGCGCAGACCCACCGGCTCCCGTGTCGCCTCCCGGTGGCACAGGGGTCTGCTGAGTTTGAGACACCGCGCCCGTCCCGAGACACGCCAGAATGATGCACGCGCACATGAGGTGTCGGATATCGAGGCCCATAGTCCACCCTCCGCTGCCGATTGAAACGCAGTGTGCCTGATTGGCACGCTTCGGCCAACCCTAACGGGCGAACCAAGTGCAAAACGTGTGCGCAGCGCCACAGTGCGACACCTGGGGCACATTCCGACACTTGGACTCAATCTTGCTCCATCATTCGAAAGACATCAGTAAGGAATTCGAGCATGGCAATGAGTTGGCACCCCGATGAAGACACGACGCCGACCCCCAGGGAGGTCGCGACGATGGCTTCGGTGCTGGAAGGCAAACACGGCCTCCATGCAGCTGAGATCGCAGAATTTTTCTCGACCGTGCATTCCCAAACGGGCGATGCGGGCCGATGCTGGGCTTGGGCCGGCGTGGCGGAAACCATTCGCAAGCGTGAGCAGCGCAGAATCGACAAGGGCCGAGAATAAGCCTCTATCCAACCGTCACATCGACAGCGTGTCGCATGCCCTCGTATGGGTAGGCTCGAGGAGTGGCGCGGTGGCGGGATTGGTTGGCCACGCTGCGTTTCCACTCCCCGCTCATCGAACCGGACGTGCGGATCTCCCGCATCCGGCTCTCCGACTGGCTTCACGTCAAGGCCCACGGCGTTGCCGGACAGCGAGGCGAACGACACCGAGCTTCCCGTGCACGACGGCACGGGAGAACTGGCGCGTGCCGCGTCCCGGCGCCTTGTGACGCCGCGCGAGGACGTGGCGAACGCGATCGTGGACGTGGACGTGGCGGTCGATCGCCGTATAGGCCGCCAGCCGAGTGCCATGGCCGAAGTCGTTCGACCAGCCCCGCAGGATGCGGTTCAGCTGATCGCGAACATCAGACCAGGGTTCGACATGGTGAGGCTTCAACAGCTCGCCCACTTTGTCTTTCACACGCTGCACGCTTTTGCGCGACGGGCTCGCCCCCAGATACCGCCAGCCATCCTTGCGCCGCCGCGATCTCGACCTCGCCGGTGGAAGGCGTGGATGGCGCAATACGGCTATCGCTATTGCGCCCTGCGGGTCCCCGCAGGTTTGGTGAGAATATAAATGTCCATGAGCCAGCCGTGGCGGGCACGGGCTTGGGTGCGCGCAGACAGGATGCGGGGGCCGGTTTGGGCCAATGGACCCGCGAGCACGATTTCCTGCGGCATGCCCACATAGGCGCCCCACCAGATCGACACGTCGGTCGGGTCCAGGTGCTGGAACGCGCACTCTCCATCGAGCATGACCACGAGCGTATCGGCGCACGATGGCCACCCCTCGTCGCGCAGACGTCGCCCGGTGGTGACGAGGAAGGGTGCGCCGATCTCGTTGAGCGGAATTGCATGGGCCGCCGTCAGCGCTTGGATGGACGTGATGCCGGGAATGACGCGTACGTGCGGAACTGGGCGCAGACGGGCCGCGATCCGCAACGTGCTGTCGTAGAGGGCAGGATCGCCCCAAACCAGAAGCGCCACCGTGCCGTCGCCTGCCAGATACGCACTGATCGTGTCCGACCAGACCGTCGCTATGGCCGCGTGCCAGGCGTCGACATTGTCCCGATACTCGGGGCCGGCGTGATCTCGGACGGGCAGATCGAATTCGACGATGCGTGTTGCTGGATTGGTGACGACATCGGCGCATATGGCGCGCCGCAGCTCGGCCAAATCGGCCTTGTCGGGTCCTTTGCGCGGAATCAGAATGAGATCGGCTGAATTCAGTGCTCGGATCGCCTGGAGCGTCAAGTGTTCGGGGTTTCCCGTGCCGATGCCGACCAGAAGAAGCTCGTTCATCTGCCACCAAATGAAAACGCGGCCCCCGAAAGGGACCGCGTGATCGTCCAAACCCGATGCTCACGCCGCACGAAACAGCCGCGCGGTCACGACGGACGAACCGTCCAGAAGTCTGTGCCCGGCTTTGGCGGCGGCCAGAACCGCGAGGTCCAGGAGCGGTTCGATCAGCACGACCGCCATATAGATGGTGCCGAAGCTCGCCACCGCCGCAAGGCTCTCCGCGCCGAACCCGCCACCGTAGATGGCCCAGAACGCCACCCAGGTCACGACGCCACCCTGAAACGCCGTCGAGAGCGTGAGCGCTTGTTTGTAAGTCAAATCGACATAGGCCGTGCCCGGCGCGATGATCCGCCCAGCCAGTAATTGCAATGCAAACATCGGCACCAAAAGAGTGGTGAGGTTCATTCCGTATTGCGGCAGATCGGTCGGCGACAAGAACAGGCCCTGCAGCAGCAGGCCGAGCGCCAAGCCAATCGCAGAGGGCGCCGCGCCCAGGATCAAAAACATCGTGGAACCGAAAATGAAGTGCACTTCCGAAACGCCGACCGGGAAATGCGGCAGCACTTCGAAGAACACCAAGGCGCCGACCGCGGCAATCAGACTGCGCACGGCGAGCGACAGCGGCCCTTTTTCGCCGAGAGACGACAGGGTCGCTTTCAGCGCTACTGTTCCTGCAGCTGCTGCGGTGGCGTAACTCAGGATGATTTTCGTGCCGTCTACGAGCCCTGGTTCAATGTGCATCTTAGTCCTCCGTGCCGTCTTCCCCGACGGCGGTTGATCGAGTGCCGGCTTGCCGGCGATGCGTTTCGGCACCATGGGCGCCGGACGGCAGGTCTCCTGACTTGCGGATCATCGCTTCCCTGAACCTTCCCAGCTCGAGCCGAGCTAGTGGTGTCCCTCAGGGCGGCTAACCGCTCACAGTTGCGGGGGCAGTCACGGATTTGGCGCCTGATGGCTACACCTCACCGCGTTCCCTTTTCATCCTCATCAGCTTTTCGAGCCGCGAGAAACCGTCCGGAGAATGGTTGCCAGCCGATTATAGCCAAGTCAACAAGTGACCCGCGTCTCGTGACCCAATTGCGGAAATTCCGGCGACAACGCCCCATAGAGAATGAGCGCCGGCGCGGTGTTCGCCACGCCTTCGAGGGCGACGGCCAGTTCAGCGATCGTCGAGCGCGTCATGTGCTGTTCCGCGCGGCTCACGGACTCGGCCAACAGCGCGGGCGTCGAACCGGGTAGCCCCGCTGCCATCAACCGGCGTGCAAGTATCGTGAATGTGCGCCTGCCCATGAACACCACGGTCGTCGCGGCAGCGTCTGCCAGTGCCGCCATGTTCAGTTCATCGGGCAAGGCGCCCGTTGCATCATGGCCCGTGATGAATTGTACGCGTCGCGACGTCAAACGGCGGGTCAAGGGCATGCCTGCGGCGGCCGCTGCCGCGCACGCGGACGGAACGCCGGGAATGATCTCGAAGGCGATGCCCGCAGCGTTCAACGCCGCGATCTCCTCCTCGAGCCGCCCGAAGATGCCGGCATCACCTGATTTGAGCCGAACGACCCGTCTGCCCGTTGCCGCGTGCTCCACGAGCAATTGGCTCACGTGCGCCTGCGTCGGTGACGTGCGGCCAGCGCGCTTGCCCACGCCGACGAGTTCGGCGCCGCGACGCGCGTGAGCCAAAATCGGCCCCGACGAGAGGTCGTCGAACAAAACGGCGTCGGCAGCCTGCAATCGAGCGACAGCCTTCAGCGTCAAGAGCTCGGGGTCGCCAGGACCAGAGGAGACGAACGAGACAAAGCCGGTCATGTGGCCTCTGCGATCATATGAAAGAACGTGCCTGTGGCGCGGCCACCGCCGGCGAATGTCACGTGCGAGCCTGTTTCGGGCACCAGCGCCCCGGTGGCATCCCTCACCTGCGCGAGTGACGCATCGGGGTGTTCGAGGATCGTGGCATAATGGAATTCATGGCCCCGCAAGCGTGCCCCCGCAGGATACCCCGGTAGGGTGGCCTCGAGCTGCGCGAGACGATAGCCCAGATGCATCCGCCGCTTTTCGAACGACGTCACCAGTCCGCACAACCCCGCCATCTGGTGCCGGCGTCCGTCGGCGTCGATGAGGCCCGCGCCCATGGCCATATAACCTCCGCACTCGCCGTGAACGGGGCGCGTCTGGGCAAAGTTTCGCAGCCCCGCGCGAAAGTTGCCTGCCGCTGCCAAGCGACCCGCGTGCAATTCCGGGTAGCCGCCGGGAAGCCAGCAGACATCGGCCGTCGGACCCGGTGCCTCATCAGCCAACGGCGAGAAGGGCAAGATCACGGCGCCCGCCGCATTCCACGCCTGCAGCAGATGCGGATAAATGAAGGAGAACGCCGCATCGCGCGCCAAGGCGATGCGCTGGCCGGGTGGTTTGCCCGTCATCCCGGCATTAATTCGCGGGCTCCATCCCTCGGCTGGAACTGGAGCCAGCGGAGAGCTGGATCCCGGCAATGAATGCGGGGATGACAGATGTGAGGGTGAGCCATGAATTGCCGTGGGTCTGCTCGCGGGCCGTGTGCCGCTGTCCAGCCGCTCGGCGGATCGGGCTGCGCGTTGCAGCGCCGCCAAATCGACGTGCTCGGCAATGAACGCACCCATCGCTGCCAAACTGCCCGCCAATTCGGGTTGTTCTTGCGCTTGCACGAGACCGAGGTGGCGTTCCGGCAGAACGATTCCGGGTCGTCGCGGCAGGGCCCCGAAAACTCGAATGCCCACCGCCTCCATGCCTGCGCGGACCAATGCTTCATGGCGTGCACTGGCCACGCGGTTGAGCACGACGCCAGCCACCACGACATCGGGCCGCATGAGCACAAACCCGCGCGCGACAGCCGCTGCCGATTGGGCTTGGCCTGATACATCGAGCACGAGGACGACCGGCCATCCCATCAGCGCGGCGACATCGGCACTCGCACCCGTTCCGCTTTCGCCTGCCGTCGCGACGCCGTCGAAGAGCCCCATCGAGCCTTCGGCCAGAATGAGATCGGCATCACGAGCCGCCGACACCAAATCGTGCATGTGCGTCGACGTCATTGCCCAGCTATCGAGATTGTACGATGCGCGTCCCGCTGCAGCCGCGTGGAAGGCCGGATCGATATAGTCGGGGCCACTCTTGAACGGCTGAACCACCAAGCCTCGCGCCCGGAATGCCGCCAGCAATCCGAGCATGACGGTCGTCTTGCCCGTTCCCGACGCTGGCGCGGCAATGAGAAGCCCGGGCGGTCTCATGTGCCCTCCGGATAACGCGGCGTCGAACCGACGGGGCGAAAGCGCCGATCATAATCTCCGGCGTAAAGGCGGCTGTCGTCGAAATCGGAGGCACCGATCGCCCGTCCAACGAGGATCAACGCCGTGCGCTCCATTTCGGCCGAGATCGCCGTGTCGAGGGTGGCGAGCGTTGCCAGGACAACGCGTTGATCGGGCCAGCTCGCCCGCCATACGACCGCAACAGGACAATCCGCGCCATAATGAGGGGTGAGTTCTGCAAGCACCGTTTCCAGCACATGCACGGACAAATGAATAGCGAGCGTTGCCCCGGTGGCGGCGAACGCGGCGAGCGTCTCTCTTGCCGGCATCGCCGACGCCCGCCCCGATGACCGTGTCAGAACCACCGACTGAGACACGCCCGGAAGCGTGAGTTCGGCGCCGATCGCCGCAGCCGCCGCCGCAAACGACGGCACGCCCGGTGTCACATCGTAGGGAATCCCCAAAGCACGCAGGCGGCGCAACTGTTCACCCATCGCCGACCAGACGGACACATCGCCCGAGTGCAATCGCGCGACGTCCAACCCGGCGGCATGTGCGGTTTCGATCTCGGCGATGATCTCATCCAACGACAAGCGCGCGGTGTCGACGATGCGCGCGCCCGCTGGACAGTGGCTCAACAACGCCGTTGGCACCAACGAACCGGCAAACAAGCAGACCGGACTTGTCGCAATCAGATCCCGCCCCCGCAGCGTGAGGAGATCGGGCGCACCGGGGCCAGCGCCGATGAAATGCACGGTCATAGCAGGGCTCCCTCTGCGATAGCCGCCGTTGCCATGCCGTCGTGCGAAATGGCTCGTGGCCCCAGAAGTCGCGCTGCCGGTCCAGCGGCTGCGAGGGCTGCCGCTTCCGCGACGCTGCCGGCACCGAATCGAGCTGCAACCCGGTCGGACAGTGTCACTGTCTCTGCTGCTGCCAGTGCTGATGGCGCGACGCCGCGTATGGGCAGCGCCAATTCCGCCGCCAACTCCTGCAGGCATCGAGCAGAGGCTTTCTCGTCGGCCGTGGCCAAGGCAACGAGGCCTTCGGTGCCACCGGCACGCGCGAGCGCATCACGCAGCGACGCGACATTCGCGGCCTCCCGAAATCCCAGTCCCGCAACTCTCATCGGACGACACTCCATTGCACGACGGGCCGTGCTGGAACCCACCCACGCATTGCACCCAGCGGCGCCGCGTGCGCCAGCTCGATCCGCAACAGCTCACCGCCGCGATGTTTGTGCTCGGCGCACAGCAGGGCTTCCGTCTCCAGCGTCACCGCGTTGGCGACGAGGCGCGTGCCCGGCGTCATGCGCGTCCACAGCAGTTCGATCAGCGATGCGTTTGCGCCACCACCCACGAAAACCGCATCAGGCGACGGCAAGCCTTCGAGAACCGCTGGTGCCTCACCCTCGATCACCGTCAGATGATCCGCCACGCCGAAGCGCGCCGCGTTCATGCGGATGACCTGCACGCGATCGGGTCGCGCCTCGATGCATACCGCTTGGCCGCCCGCGAGGCACCACTCGATGGAAATCGAACCGGAGCCAGCGCCCACATCCCACAACCGTTGTCCGGGACGCGGGGCCAACGCCGACAGCGTCAATGCACGAACCGGACGCTTCGTGATCTGGCCGTCGTGCGCGAATATTTCGTCGGGCAAACCCGACGCGCGCGACAGGCCCTCGCCGCCGGCGGCTTCGATTGCAACCGCCACGGGCGCATGCACGTCGCCGAGCGCATATGTCTGGGCACACGCGTCGCGAACGCGCTCGGAACCACCGCCGAGCGCTTCCATCACCCAAACGCGTGAGGCGCCAAAACCCTTCCGGGTCAACCAACCCGCCAATGCGCCCACCGCCGCACCGTCTCGCACGAGACAAATGAGCTTGCGTCGTGGCGCCAAATGCCGAACCAACGTTTCGAGCGGCGCTGCGTGCAACCCCAGGCAAACCACGGCCTCGAGCCGCCATCCCAGTCTTGCCGCAACCAACGAAAACGTCGAGGGTGCGGGAAACGCCACCCATTCACCCGGAGACAGTTCAGCGGCCAGACTGCTGCCGGCGCCGTGCCAAAACGGATCGCCGGACACGAGCACCGCGACGTTGCGCCCTCGCAAGGCGAGCACGGGGCTGATAGAGAACGGCACCGGCCAGAGGCGCCCGCGATCGCCGAGGTTCGCCAACTTCAAATGACGAGGTCCACCGAAAACGACTTCAGATCCCGCCAACGCCTCGCGGCTTGCCGGCGATAGGCCGGCAAGGCCATCTTCACCGATGCCGATAATGCGAAGCCAAGGCTCACCCATGATCCGCGTCCTTCTCCTGGGCGGCACGACCGAAGCTACTGACCTCGCGCGTGCGCTCGCCGGAGCCGGTATCGCGGGCCTCTACTCCTATGCGGGCCGCACCGCGTCGCCCAAAAGCCAACCGATGCCCACGCGCGTCGGCGGCTTCGGCGGTGTCGACGGCCTCATCGCCACCCTTCGGCACGAACAGGTCACGCACGTCATCGACGCCACACATCCGTTCGCAGCGCAAATGAGCCGCAACGCGGTGAACGCCTGCGCCACGACGGGAACGCCACTGATCGCCTTCGAGCGGCCCGAGTGGAAGCCCGAGTCTGGTGACGACTGGCGTCGCGTCGCCAATGTCGAAGCTGCTGTCAGAGCGTTGCCTGGGGAGCCCGCGCGCGTGTTTCTCGCGATCGGAAGGCAAACCCTCGCGCCGTTCGCGGCCAAGCCCCAGCACTTCTATCTGCTGCGCATCATCGACGCACCCGAGGCGCCTTTGCCGCTGCCGAATATCGACGTCATCCTTGCCCGCGGCCCCTTCACGGCGGAGGCGGATGAGGCTGTGTTGAGAGCACATCGGATCACTCACGTCGTCGCCAAGAACGCTGGCGGCACAGGCGCACGCGCCAAGCTCGACGCTGCGCGAGCGCTCGGGTTGCCCGTCATCATGATTGAACGGCCGCGTATGCCCGAACGCCACTCGACGCACTCGATGGGCGATGTCCTGCGCTGGCTCGGTCATTCCGATCGCCTCGGCGTATAGACCCAGGGACCGACCCTTCGCGTTGTCGACGACCCCACCAGCACAACTGTCCGCATGTCGGCCATCTCCGGCGTCGCCTGGGCGAGCGCCAGCGTTTCGATGTGTTCGTCGGGCGTCATGACGGCGCGCGCGAACGTGATCAAGCGTTGCGGACCGCAGACGTCCAGAAGGATGTCGAGCGTGCGTGCAAACTGATGCGGGCGGCCGGCCGATCGCGGATTGTAGAGGGCCATCGCAAAATCGGCTTGCGCTGCCGCACGCAACCGCTGCTCGACGCGAGCCCACGGCTTGAGATTATCGCTGAGATTGATGGCACAGAAATCGTGCCCGAGCGGCGCCCCGATGCGTGCAGCGGCGGCCAGCATCGCGGTAATCCCCGGCAGGACGCGGATATCCAGTGTGTGCCATTCCGGCTTGCCTTCGAGGGCCTCGAAAATCGCCGACGCCATGGCAAACACGCCGGGGTCGCCCGACGACACCACGACCACACGCCGCCCCGCTGCCGCCATCCTCACGGCATGCCTGGCGCGATCTAATTCCTCGCGGTTGTCCGAGACGTGCAACGTCAGTCCATCGCGCGGCGCGATCCGCGCAACATAGGGCCCGTAGCCCACGACGTCAGTCGCTTCGGCCAAGGCTGCTGCAACCGCCGGCGTGATCAGCGATGGACCGCCTGGACCCAGTCCAGCGATGACGAGTGAGCCTGTCATTGGGCAGCCATCGGTCGGCGACCCTGCCCATGCACGAGAATGGTCGCAAAATAGGGGCATTCGGACGCTTCGCTCTCGGCGAGGCGCGTGACGTGCTGCGCGGGCGTCGTGCCGCGCTCGACCAACCACGCGTCTTGTAGTCGGCCAGCCTCATCGAGCGCGCGCCGCACTTTGGGCAAGTTCTGTCCGAGCTTCATGATGACGAGCGCATCGGCTGTGCGCATGTGGCGGACCAAATCTATTTCCGGCAGCGTGCCCATCAGCACGACCAGAACATCGTCACCCCATGTCATGGGACGGCCCGTCGCCGTCCAGCACCCCGACATGCCGGTGATGCCGGGCACGATCTCGACTTCGGCACGCCCTTGCAGGCGCTGCATCAAATGCATGAAGGAGCCGTAAAACAGAGGGTCACCCTCACACAGCACGATAACGTCGTCGGTTGCGGCCACATCCACGAGACGCGTCGCCCAAGCGTCATAGAATGAGGCTAGAATTCGGTTGTATTCGGCGCCCCCGAAATCCAACTCCGTCGTGACCGGATATTCCATCGCATATTCGATCACACCGCGCGCCAGCATGCCCTGCACGATGCTGCGCGCCTGTCCCGCGCGACCCGCCTTGCGAAAATACGCGACCTGCCGCGCCGACCGGATCAATCGATCGGAACGCACGCTGATCAGATCCGGATCGCCGGGGCCCAGACCGGTACAGATGATTTTTCCCATGTGTGTCCGCCTCGGGCTCATTCTGTCCGGCTGGCCAGCGCGTTGATGGCCGCCACCGTGAGGGCCGAGCCGCCGAGGCGTCCGGCGACGATGAGGGCTGGCGTCGGTAACGCGGCCATCAATGCGTCTTTCGATTCTGCCGCGCCCACGAACCCGACGGGGCAGCCGATAATTGCCGCGGGCCGCGGGCACTGGGGATCTTCCAGCATGTTCAAAAGATGAAACAGCGCCGTCGGCGCATTGCCGATCGCAACCACGGCGCCGGCCAGGTGCGACCGCCACAGTTCAACCGCCGCAGCCGACCGCGTGGTGTTCATCGCCTGCGCCAGCGCCGCCACGCGCGCGTCGTGCAGCGTGCAGACGACGGCATTGTCCGCCGGCAAGCGCGCCCGCGTAATGCCTTCGCTGACCATGCGCGCATCACACAGGATCGGCGCGCCGCGCTCGAGAGCAGCGCGCGCTTCGGTCACCATGCCAGGACTGAAGCGGATATCGGCGGCCAGGGCCACCATGCCGGACGCGTGGATCATGCGCACGGCCACGACTTCTTCCGACGCCTCGAACCGGGCGAGGTCGGCTTCCGCGCGGATCGTTGCGAAGGAGTTGGCGTAGATCGCCGCGCCATCCGTTTCATACACATGAGGCATCACATCACCTCGCGCAAAAACGACGGGTCGTCGACGAGGGCTTCGGGCGTGCGAACTGTCCGACTCGGCGGATCACCTGCGCGGCCATTGCGACTGAAACCAAAACCATCCTCTCGACCCGTCAACGTGATGTCGGCGCGGCCCGCATGCGCGCAGCCCTTGGCGCACCCCGAGACGTGCAGCGTCATCGTCTCGGGCAGGTGCGCTGCAAGTCGGCGTGCGAGCTGCCGCGTCGGTTGCAGCCCCTGAATGCAGGCCGGTTTTCCCGTGCAGGCGACGACACGCAACATTGGATCGTCGGGGCGCGTGATGAGGCCTTCACTCTCGGGTGCAGCGGTCGCACCTTCGATCAACAGCATACGCCAGGGTGTGACGCGTATCGCCCCGTGTCTGGCCAATGCGATCAACGTTTCGGCGCGCAATTGACCGAACTCGACGCCGACGAGGAGACCGGCTGCAACCGCACCGGGTCGAGGGGGTGGGCCGATGTGCGCTTGCGCTGGCGCCGCACGAAAACGCTCAGGCAATGCAGCACGGTTCGCCACATGTCCAGCCATGCGCCCGCGCTCGCCCTGCACACCGCCCGTATCGATGAACCACCGGGCCAGCGCCATCGCGGTCGCAACGGCAGACTCTTCCGCCACCCGCGCGCCGCGCGTCGCACCGTCCGCGCGGCAGATCAAGCCACCGTCAACACCACGCTCCAGGCGGATGTCGGCCGAGGTTGTGGTCAACACTGGGGAAGGTCCACAATCGACAGCAAAGCCGAATTTCGACGGCAAGCGTGGCGCATCGCTCGAAGAAAGTGCGCCGGCTAATCGTCTCGCGATCGTTTGCACACCGTCGCCGGGTGCCCAGAACGGCGTGACGACGATATTGTGACGCGCTTCGGCCTCAACGCCGTCGTCCACCAAGTCCAAATCAGACAGGCCTTTGATCAGCGGCTCGAAGGTCTGCTCCGATACGCCGCGCAGTTGAAGATTGGCGCGCGACGACAGATCGATCAACCCATTGCCGTGCTGCAACGTCAGTTGCCCCAGACCCTCGGCCTGCGCCTGAGTGAGCCCCCCCGCGATCGGACGGATGCGCACCACCCATCCGTCACCGGACTCCATCGGACGCAGCGCGCCGGGACACCACCCTCGAATGACAGGCTCAGACATCAGCGCCTCCGAGGGCCGAGGCGATGGAATTGCGCCGCGTTACCCATAGCCCGGCGTCATGCAGAGCGGTGAACCGGCCACGTAGCGCTGCCAGGGCTGCGGGATTTTCAACCGACATGAAGGCGACAACGTCGGATTGGCCAAGCGTTGCGTCATGATAGAGGTCGAACAGGTGGCCCGGCACGCTGCGCGTCAAATGCGCGAACGCGGCGAGATGATCGAGGGTCGCCGTCAGTTCCGCCGCGCCGCGAAACCCGTGCCGCATCATGCCCCCGACCCAAGCGGGATTGGCGGCGCGGGCGCGAACCACGCGCGCAATTTCTTCCGGCAACGTGCGGGCCTGCGGGGCATCGGGACGCGAGGCATCGACATGATAGAGCGCCGGGACGTGTCCACCCAACCGCGCGACCGCCGCCGCAAACCCACCTTCGTGCGATGCGTAATCGGAGGCCAGCAACAGATCCGTTTCCGCCAGATCCTGCACATGGGCAAAACCGTCCGCCGCAAGAACGCGCGCATCGAGGGCTGCCCGGTCCCGGTTCGCGCCACCCGCTGAATCGATGGTCCATTCCGAGCCCGCCAGCCAGGACTCGCCGAGCGCATGGCGGCTTTCGGCGCTGTAGTCGTCGAGGCCCGCCCCCATCCCCACGCCATAATGCCCCGGACGCGGCCCGAACACGCGGGAAACGCGCACGGCATACGGGTTATCGCCAACTTTCTCATCGGTTTCGGCCAGCGCTGCGACGCCCGCCTCGAAGAGTTGCGCGAGCCCCGGGAACACATCGCGGAACAATCCCGACACGCGCAGCGTCACATCCACGCGCGGCCGCCCCAAATCAGTGAGCGTCAGAATTTCGAACCCCGTGACGCGGTCCGAACCGACATCCCAGCGCGGCGCCAATCCGGCCAAATGCAGCGCCATCGCGAACTCTTCACCCGCCGTGCGCATCGTCGCCGATCCCCACAAATCCACCACGAGGGCGTGCGGCCAATCACCGTGATCTTGGAGGTAGCGCCGCACCAACTCCTCGGCGAGCTTTACCCCCTGAGCATGCGCCGTGCGTGAGGGAACCGCGCGCGGATCGACGGAGTAGAGATTGCGCCCCGTCGGCACCACATCCGACCGCCCCCGCCACGGTGAGCCCGCCGGGCCCGCGTCCACACGCTGTCCCGCGAGCGCCGCGCGCAAGCCGTCGCGTTCGCCGGCACCGCGTCCATAGACGTGCAAGCCGTCACCGAATTGGCTCGCCTTGATGTCGCACACGAAGCGGTCGATGCGAATGATGGCTTCCATCGTGCTGGCATCGAGTGGCAGGCCCAGGTCCTGGTCGACGCCGCAATTCTGCGCTTCTGCCCGGATCAAGCCGATCAATCGGGTTCGACGCGCAGGATCCAAACCGTCGGCGGTCGAATACTCATCCAGCAGCCGCTCGAGGTTCTGCAAGCCCTGAGGCACGCAGCTGGCAATTTGCGGCGGTGGAAGGTGCCCGAGCGTGACGGCGCCGATTCGCCGCTTGGCTTGGGCTGCTTCACCGGGATCATTGACGATGAACGGATAGATCACCGGTAGATCCGCCGTCAGCGCATCCGGCCAGCAGTGCGCTGACACCGCGACTGATTTCCCCGGCAGCCATTCCAGCGTTCCGTGCGCGCCGACGTGCACGAGGGCGTGGATACTCTGGGCCCGCAGCCAGAGATAAAACGCGACGTAGCTGTGTCGCGGCGTGCGCGCGAGGTCATGATACTCCCCATCGCGCTCCGCGACGGTGCCGCGTTCGGGCTGAAGGGCCACCAGCGCATGTCCGCGTTCGATGGCGGAAAAATGGAATGCCTCCTCGCGGAACGCCGGATCGTTTTCAGGCTGCCCCCACGCAGTCGCCAGCGCGTCTTGCAGCGTTTGTGGCAACCGCAGGAGCGCGGACCGATAGGCCGAAAGCGGCCAACTCAGCGTTCCAGCAGACAGTGCGCTCGCGAGTGACTCGGGGTGCGTCAGTTCATCGGCGTCCTGTGGGCGACCCGGGACCATAGCCTCATGCTCAACGTCATGCCCGCGCAGGCGGGCACCCACGACACCTCGAAATAGAGGTGCCGATTCACGGAGACGTGCCGTAGGCCCCCGCCTCCGCGGGGGTGACGTCGAGGCTGGGGTCGACGTCGTGGATTGAATTGCCCTGGTAGGGTACTGATCGCCGTTGCCGACCGCATACCCATCTGCCGCCAAATCAGCGAGGATGGCCTCGGTTGATGCGAGCGCATCCAGACCGACGGCATGGGCCATCTGATCGGCGCGTCCCGGATAGGTCGACAAGACCAGCGCAATGCGCCTGTCTCGAGGTTGCGTCGCCGCCAATCGGTGCCACCCGACCACGCGATCCACGATCGCCTGCACGCGACCCGCATCGGCGCGATGGGCAAACCGGGAGTATTGCAATTCAGGATCGCGTTTCCCCGGTGATTTGAAGCTGACGACGCCGGCAAAAATGCGCCCGTCGACCTCCGGCAGCACCACATGCATGGCCAAATCTGCGGCGGACAATCCGCGCTCCGACGCGGCCCACTCCCGCTTGCGCGCCGTCGCCAGCGCCACCTGGAACACGGGGCATCCCGCGCCATCGAGTGGCGACGTGCCGTCATCGCCGCGCGCGGAAAAGGCCGTTGTATTGACGATGGCGACAGGCGTCATGCGCTGCAAAGCATCGCGCATCCACGCCTCGACACCGGCCGCTTTGAGAGAGGGCACGAACAGCCCGATGGCACCGAACCCGCGCGCCCTGAAGACCGCAATCAGCGCATCGATCGGGTCCGTATCGGCTGCCGTCAGATAGGACCGATAGAATGTGATTGCGACGGTCGGTTGAGCAACCTCGGTCGGCTCGGCAATCGAGCCCACGGCAGCGTCGTACCACCCGCACTCGGGAATGGTGCTTTGAATGTCGAGGCGCCGCACGGCGAAGCCTGCCGCCTCGGCCATTTCCGCGAGTGCTGCCTGCGCCGCCTGCGCGCCACCCGTATCGCACAGCACCGCAAGTCTGCGCAGGACATCGACCGGAACCGTGGAAACGGCATCGAGCCTGTGATCCACGCGTCCATCCGCCGGCAACACGGCGAGCGCCACACCCGTGCTGCGCGCGAACTCGCAGACCTGCTGCAAACCGTAGGGCCAGTAACTTTCGCCACCGATCAAGCGAATGAGAATCCCTTTCGCGCCCGCCAGAGTGCGCTCGATGTACATATCGATCGACATCGGATGGCGCAGCGCCACCAGGTTGGCCAGCCGCAGCGTTGGCAGTGTACCCTTCGCGCGATGCCAGCCCGCCGCGAACGCGCCCAGATCACTGTCCGAAAACGACAGGACAATCAGCTCAGCTGGGGTCTGCCCCAGATCGAAGGGTTGCCCCGTCTCGTCGATCGCGTAGGACTCGCGGAAACTGCCGTGCATGGTCGATCACGCTCCAAGCGTCGCTCGGATTGCTGCCAGATCGATATGATGGCGCTCCGCGATCACCACCAATTGTGACCGGCGGGGCAACGTCCCCCAAGGACGGTCGAACTGGCTGCGCACGCGTTCGCCCACGGCCTGGACGAGCAACCGCATGGGCTTGCCCTTGACCGCGACGTAGCCCTTCACGCGCAAAATGTGCTGTTCACGCGCCAGCCGGCGGATCGCTTCAGCCAGTGCCACGGGATCGGTCGTCTCCGGCAGATCGACCACAACGCTGTCGAAATCCTCGTGTTCGTGCTCGTCTTCGCCATCGTGATGGGAGGGACGCGAGGCCAAATCGTTTTCGGCGGCAGCGTCGAGGCCCAGAATGATGCGCGGATCGATGATACCGTCGGTCATCGAAAGAATGCGCGTGACGCGCGGCGCTTCCGCCTCGATCACTCTGCGCGCGGCGGCCACGCCAGCGTCGCCCGCGAGATCAGCCTTCGACAACAGCACGATGTCGGCGCACGCGATCTGATCTTCGAACACCTCCGACAGCGGGGTTTCGTGATCGATACTTTCATCGGCGGCGCGTTGGGCGGCAACCGCATCGACATCGGGCGCAAACCGCCCCGCCGCCACGGCTTCCGCATCCGCAACGGCGATCACACCATCGACGGTGATGCGCGACCGGATCGCAGGCCAATCGAAGGCTTTCAAGAGCGGTTTGGGAAGCGCCAACCCCGACGTCTCGATCAGAATGTGATCGGGTCGCTTGGGCAATGCCATCAGCGCCTCGATGGTGGGAATGAAATCGTCGGCGACCGTGCAGCAAATGCAGCCATTCGCCAGTTCGACGATGTTTTCCACCGGGCAGTTGTCGTCGGCACACGATTTCAGAATATCACCGTCGATGCCCAGGGTTCCGAATTCATTGACGATGATGGCCAATCGCTTGCCCGATGGATTGGCCATCAGGTGGCGCACGAGCGTGGTTTTTCCTGCGCCCAGAAAGCCGGTGATGATGGTGACGGGAATTTTGGCGAGATCAGTCATGCCAGCTCCAGAGGTGGAATGCGCGCAAGGCTCTGCTTGCGAAAAATCACGGGGCGTTGGCGCCACGGCACGATTCCGTCGGGCGCTTCCGCATACGCAGCAGCGCCCGCGAGTATGTCGGCGGCGTCAGCTTCGGATAGCCGGCCGTAGACGTAGGACCATCGCCTGGGCGCACTGAGCGCCACGGTGCATCCTTGCGAACAAGCCGAGAGGCATTCGACGGGAACGATTCTGACGCCTCGTGGCGCCTCGAGTGCCGTCACGGCCTCGTGCAGGCGTTTTCCGGCGCACGCCTCTCCCTCGGGCACGGCTTGTCCGGCCCGGCAGGTAATGCAGACATGCAGTGTTGCGCTCATCGTCGTGTCCCATGCATCGATACAATGGGCAGGACAGGAGGCGGCGCGGACACATCGAACGCAGAGCGCATGCCAACCGGCCGCGGAACACCCCGTCCGCCCGTATTCAGTCGTTTGCTCTGGCAGGTCTCCCGGCTTGCGGATTCTGGGTTTCCCCATCGATCCCCCCACCTTCCCAGCCGTCGGGCCAGTGGCTTGGGGGGACCTCTCCGGTCACGGTCGCGGGGGCGGCAGCGCTTCGGGTCGTTCCCTATCGCATTCCCTCTTCGCCTGTCATAGACAGGAACCAGTGCGCGTTCACTTGAGGAACAATCGCCACCCTTGTCAAGCAACGGAATCCACGATGGCCACCGAACCCGCCGATCCAGAGAATGCCCGCCACGCTGTCAAAATGGCCAAGAAGAAGGCCGCGCGCGACAAGATCATGGCCACGAAAGCGGGCGACAGGGGGCTGATCATCGTCCACACGGGCGCGGGCAAAGGCAAATCATCCTCCGGGTTCGGCATGATCCTGCGGTGCATCGCCCACGAAATGCCCTGCGCCGTGATGCAGTTCATCAAGGGCGCTTGGGACACCGGCGAGCGCCGGCTCATCGAGGGGCATTTTTCGCACCTGTGCCAATTTTACGCGATGGGCGAAGGCTTCACTTGGGAAACACAAGACAAAGCCCGCGATATCGCGGCCGCCCGCGCGGGATGGGAAAAGGCCAAGGAGCTCATTCGCAATCCAGAACTCCGACTGGTTCTGCTGGATGAAATCAACATCGCGCTGCGCTACGATTATCTCGACATCGCCGAGGTCGTGAGATTTCTGCGCGAAGAAAAACCGCCTCTCACGCACGTCGTGCTGACGGGCCGCAATGCCAAAGACGATCTGATCGAAATTGCCGATCTGGTCACGGAGATGACCCTGATCAAACACCCCTTCCGGTCCGGCATCAAAGCGCAACCCGGCGTCGAGTTTTGAACTCATGCGGGCGTTGATGATTCAGGGAGCCGGGTCCAATGTCGGCAAGTCACTGCTGGTCGCGGGTCTGTGCCGGGCCGCCAGATCGCGCGGCCTGCGCGTGGCACCCTTCAAGCCGCAGAACATGTCGAACAATGCGGCCGTGACCGAAGACGGCGGCGAGATCGGACGCGCGCAAGCGTTGCAGGCGCTGGCGTGCGGCCTCGCACCGCATACGGACATGAATCCGGTTCTGCTCAAACCGGAAAGTGACACCGGTTCCCAAGTCGTCGTGCAGGGCCGGCGTCTCGTTACCGTCAAAGCGCACGATTATGCTGCCTTGAAGCCGACGCTGATGGTTGCGGTGCTGGAAAGCTTCATTCGCCTGAAGCAGAGCGTCGATCTCGTCATTGTCGAAGGCGCGGGGAGCCCTGCGGAAATCAATCTGCGTACCGGCGATATCGCCAACATGGGATTTGCGCGCGCGGCGAATGTGCCCGTGATCTTGGTCGGCGACATCGATCGTGGCGGCGTCATCGCGCAGGTCGTGGGCACGCAAGCGGTTCTCGACTCCGCTGATGCCGCGATGATCGCGGGCTTCGTGATCAATAAGTTTCGCGGCGATCCCCGGCTTTTCGACGAGGGATACAAAGCCATTGAAGCGCGCACCAACTGGCGCGGTTTCGGCGTTCTCCCGTATTTTGCGGACGCTGCGAGACTGCCCGCCGAGGATGCGCTCGATCTTGCGAGCCGGCGTTCTGCGCCTGTTGCCGGTGACGGCGGTTTGCGAATTGCGGCGCTCCTATTTTTCCGCATCGCGAATTTCGATGATCTCGATCCCTTGGCGCAGGAACCCGGCGTTCACCTGACATTGGTGCGGGCGGGGGAAGCGATCCCAGGCGATACGCAGCTCGTCGTGCTGCCCGGATCGAAATCGACACGCGGCGATCTCGCGTTTTTGCGGGCGCAGGGGTGGGATATCGACCTCATGGCCCACATCAGGCGCGGCGGACATGTGCTCGGCATCTGCGGCGGCTACCAGATGCTCGGCCGCAGCATCCGCGATCCCCAGGGTATTGAAGGCCCGGCTGGCGAAACACCGGGCTTGGGCTTCCTCGATGTCGAAACCGAGATGACCGCCGACAAACGATTGACGCGAACCAGCGGCACACACACGGCGACGGGCGCTGCGCTCCAGGCTTATGAAATTCACATCGGCAAAACCACCGGCCCAGCCCGCACGCGGCCCTTCGCATCTGTTGCCAACGAGCCTGAAGGCGCCGTCTCGCCCGACTGCCGGATTATGGGAACGTATCTGCACGGGTTGTTTGCCGACGACGGCTTTCGCTCCGCATTCCTGCAGCAGCTGGGCGCAGCTTCCTCGGCAACCCGTTATGGTGAAGGACTAGACCGCACGCTCGACGCGCTCGCGGCCCATCTCGAAGCGCATCTCGACGTCGACGGCCTGCTCGCCCTGGCGAGGTGACTCACTTTCTCCCCGTGATGAGCGTCGCAGGCTCGGCGAACCGTTGTCGCGTTGGGTCAAGCGCAGCGCGACCCAACATGTCCCGGCACACCGTGGATGTCGGGTCGCGGCCAAGTGGCCTTGACCCAACCTTGCTACGCGGAAAGCGACTTATGTTCTCGCAGTGCCGCCGTGAGGCGATCCCATTCGGTGGGCGTTCCTGGCAGGCCGAGCCTCAGCCATCGATTGGACGTGGGGAAGACGCGCGTCCAGATGCTGTGTCGCGCCAAGCGGTCTTGGGTCTGGGCAGCGTTGCCCACGTCGTACAGGCGGAACAACTCCGCGCCGCCCGCGACGGTCCATCCTGTCGACCGGGCCAAGTCGTCCAGGCGCGCAGCATCGATGCGCAGTCGCGCACGCGTCGCCTCGGCCCAGCCGTGATCTGACAACGCGGTTTGGCCAATCGATATTGCGGTCCCGGACACGGGCCACGGCCCCGCAAGTTCGGCGAGTGCGCTGATGTCTGCCTCATTCCCGATGACGAATCCCAACCGCACACCCGCCAAACCGTAGAATTTGCCGAAGGACCGCAGCACCAGAATGTTTCCCGCGCCGGCGGAGGGCGCCAAGGACAAGTCAGGCCGGGGATCGACGAAACTCTCATCCACCACGAGCCGTCCGACCCGCGCGGCGAGGCTCAACAACGCCTGTGGCGCGTGACACTGGCCATCGGGATTGTTGGGATTGACCACCACGGCCAGATCCGCGCCCGCCAAATCCGACAGCACCGGGACATCTTCCACCGTCCAACCGGCCGCCCGCAAAGACGCTGCATGCTCATTGTACGTGGGCGCCAGAATGCGCGCATGACCGGGATTGCAAAGTCGTGGGATCATCTGAATGGCCGCTTGAGCGCCCGCAACCGCCGTTATGGCTGCGGGCGTGCGATAGGCGGCACGCGCCGCAGCTTCCAAGCCCGCCACGTCCGCGCGCGTGGGCAGCGCCGTCCACGCGTGGCTCGGCAGGGCTGGCACAGGATAGGGCACCCGATTGATGCCGGTCGAAAGGTCAATCCAAGCCGTGCCCCCGTAACGGGCGCGCGCCGCGTCGATATTGCCACCGTGGTCGCGAATTGGGGCCTCCATGGAGATGGGTGCTCAGATGAGCGCAACGAGCGTGAGCACCGCCGCCAGCACGATCATTGCCCGGCGATAGAGGCCGAGCGCAAGGGTTAGATCAGCCAGCGTCGGGTCCGCTGCTGCTCCATTGACCCACGGTTCATCGGACATGCGCCCGGCATAAACCCGTGGCCCCGACAGCCGCACGTCGAGCGCCCCCGCCATCGCGGCTTCAGGCCACCCCGCATTCGGCGAGCGGTGCTGGCGCGCATATCGCAGCATGGTCGCGAGCGCAACGCGAGGCCGGGCCGACACGACAACGAACAGCGCGCCTGTCAGACGGGAGGGGAGAAAATTCGCGACGTCATCGATCCGAGCCGCTGCCCAGCCGAACGCGGTGTAGCGCGGGGTGCGATGTCCGATCATCGAATCCAGTGTGTTGATCGCCTTGTAAGCGGCAAGCCCTGGGAGACCGAGCAGCACGCCCCAGAATATCGGCGCAACGATGCCGTCGGCGGTGTTCTCGGCCAAACTCTCGATCGCTGCGCGCGCAATCCCTGCTGGGTCGAGCGCCGACGGATCCCGCCCCACGATCATGGCGACCGCCTGGCGTGCCGCCTCCACGTTCCCGGCTCCGAGCGGTCGCGCGACTGCCTCGACGTGATCATGCATCGAGCGCACGGCGATCAACGGCCACGCGAGAATGCCCGCGATCAACACGCCACCCCAACCCGACGGCAACGCCCATGTGGCGAGCCAGCAGGCAATGGCCGCTATCGCAATGACGCCGACCGCACCGATCGCGCCGGCCATACGCCGTGTCCTGTCTGATGCGTCGTCTCGGTTGAAGGCGCGATCCAACGTGGACACGAGGGCGCCGATCCACGTCACGGGATGGCCGAGCCTGACAAAGAGCGCGCGCGGCCAGCCCACGGCGACATCGATGATCATCGCGAGCAGCATGATCGCAGCGCTGCTCATGCCATGCCCCTCCCCTGGGGACACCAATTCACGACCCCGATGGACCACACGCGACCGTTTCCGACGGTGAGATGTGTCATCGACAGTGGCTGAATTTGAAACGCCAAGGCCGGCGCGCGCGCCCCCAAGGCCAACGCCAACGCGGCGCGCACTGTGCCCGCATGCGCGACCACGGCGATCCGCCCACCTCGGTGCGCCAATTCCGCGAGGGCGGGAGCACAACGAGCACACACATCGCTGAAACTTTCCCCCCCTGGCGGACGCATATCGATCAGGGCTTCGGGAGCCAGGGGTCCAAGATCGGGCACCTGGGCGAATGCCATGCCTTCCCAGGTGCCGAAATCCTGCTCCCACAGGCGCTCATCCACGTCGTGTGGAGTTCGGCTCGGCCATAAGGCGGACGCGGTTTGCACGCAGCGCCGCGCCGGACTGGTGATCACGTGGTCGCATGGGCCTATCTTGGCCCGCAACTCCGCCAGCGCCCGGCCGTCCGAGCAATCCGCCTGGACATCGCGGCGACCTACCAGTCGCCCGTCGGGGACGACGGGGGCGTGACGGATCAGCAGAAGGTCGGTCGCGAGTGTCGGTGTCACGGTGCCTGATGTCTTTCGTCTTTCGCCCACCGGTTGTTTCTGCTTTGTGAGGGGCGAAAGAACAAGAGGTCCAATGAGCCGAACCATTCTCATCACGGGCGGCGCGCGATCGGGCAAAAGCCGCATTGCCGAGGCGAACGCCGCGCGCTTTGGCCCCCGCGCCACATACATCGCCACTGCCCAACCCCACGATGCCGAGATGGTCGCGCGTATCGGCGAACATCAGGCACGGCGCGGACCGGGATGGACGACCCACGCCGAGCCCTTGAATTTGGCGGGCGCACTGAGCGCCACCGATGGCCAAGGGCCGCGTCTCGTCGACTGCTTGACGCTGTGGCTGACCAATCTGTTGTTGGGTGGCCATGACTGGAAAGCCGCCAGTGGGGCGTTTATCGCAGCATTTCCCGATCAGCGCGATCCCGTCGTCATCGTAACGAACGAAGTCGGCTCGGGCATCGTGCCCGACAATGCTCTCGCCCGCGAGTTTCGCGACGCTGCGGGACTTCTCAATCAATGGGTGGCCGAGGCGGCCGATGAGGTTTATCTGGCCGTCTCAGGTCTTCCTCTGAAAGTGAAATAATCATGCTGCCGCTGCTTTCGTCGATCGATCCCAGTGCCCTTGCGGCATTGGCCGACCGCCTCCCCTGCGCCGACACGGCTGCGGCCGACGCGGCGCGCGCGCGGCAAGGCACGCTGACCAAACCACCGGGCTCACTGGGTCGCCTGGAGGAACTGGCGGAGTTCATGGCCTCTTGGCAACGCTCGCCGCGGCCCGTGATCGCCAAAGCCCAAGCCTTGGTGTTTGCGGGAAACCATGGCGTTTGCGCGCAGGGCGTGAACCCCTATCCGCAAGCGGTGACGGCGCAGATGGTGGCGAATTTCGCGACCGGTGGCGCGGCCATCAATCAGCTCTGCAACGTCGCTGGCGCCGCGTTGTCCGTCATCGCACTCGATCTCGAGCATCCCACCGTGGATTTCACCCAAGGTGCAGCGATGACCGACGTCGCGTGCCTCGATGCCCTCGATCGGGGTGCTGCCGCCGTCGATGCGACGGCCAGCATCCTCATTTTGGGTGAAATGGGGATAGGCAATTCCACCGTCGCTGCAGCCCTCATGACGGCGTTGTTCGGTGGTCGCGCGGCGGATTGGGTGGGCCCCGGCACAGGATCTGACGCGGCCGGTATGGCGCGCAAAATTACAGCCATCGAGACGGGCCTCGAGCGGCACGCAAACCTCGCGCCGCTGGCGACCCTCGTGGCATTCGGCGGACGCGAGCAGGCCGCGCTCTGCGGCGCCATCCTGGCGGCACGCGCGGCGCGCATTCCCGTCATTCTGGATGGCTTCATCTGCACGGCGGCCGCTGCCGTACTCTTTGCGGCAGACCCTCGCTTTCTCGATCACTGCCTCGTTGGCCATGCCAGCGCAGAACCGGGTCATCGACGCCTCTTGTCAGTGATCGAGAAGCGGCCCGTGCTGGAGCTCGACATGCGCTTGGGGGAAGGGACGGGTGCCGCACTTGCTCTGGGAATCGTGCGCGCGGCCCTGGCGTGCCACAACGGCATGGCCACCTTCGCCGACGCCGGGGTCACGAGCGCATGACAGCGCTGAGGCACGCCCTCGAGATGCGATTGGCCGAAGCGCGATTGGCCATGATGATGCTCACGCGCTTTCCCGTCGGCCGACTGAGTGATCCTTCCCCATCGGCAGCGGCGACCTGTTGGGCGTTTCCACTGGCGGGTTTGGCGGTCGGAGCACTTACCGCGTTGGTCCTCGTGGGGTTGCTTTGGCTCGGCGTGCCCAGTGGCGTTGCCGCCGGATTGACCCTCGCAGCGGGCATCCTCACGACAGGCGGACTGCACGAAGATGGACTGGCCGACGTGGCCGATGGTTTCGGCGGTGGTCGAACGCGCGACCGTAAACTCGAGATCATGCGCGACAGTCGCATTGGAACGTATGGTGCGCTCGCGCTGATCCTGATGCTGGGCCTGCGGTGGTCCGCACTGACGACGGTCATTGAGCGCGAACCGATCGACGCGCTTTTGGCGGTGGTGGCGATTGCTATCGTCAGCCGTAGCGTTCTGCCGCTCGTGCTCGGCATTCTCCCCCCAGCCCGCTCCGACGGACTGGGTCACGGCAGTGCAAATCCAGGCAGAACGCGCATCTTCGCGTCCATCGTACTTGGCGGCCTCGCGCTGACGGGCCTCCTCGGTGGCGAGACGGCGTTGGCGATTTCGGCGGCGCTCTGCATGACACTTCTGTTGGGGGCTTGGTGGGCGTATCGCCAGATCGGCGGTCAGACCGGCGATGTGCTCGGCGCGATCCAGCAAACGACGGACCTGTGCGCGTGGATCGTTGTTCTCGTCCTCTCGGAGAGTCTGATCTGACAGTAGAGCGCTTTCCATGTCTGTTGGGTCAAGCGCAGCGCGACCCAACATCCGGGTTACATCCGGACCTGTTGGGTCGCGGCCAGTGGCCTTGACCCAACGTCGCCCGTCGTGCGATTGCGATTCATATCGAGTGGAAAGCGCTCTAGGCGACGCAGCTCGCAGGCTGCCTAGCCGCGCACGCATTATGATGCTCGATAGAAGGCTGGACAGGGCAGGCCCGACCTGTTGCGATAGGGGAACCCCTTGCTACGGAGGAACGCCCCGATGACGATCATCGACTCCCAGGTTCACGCCTATGAGGCCAACACTCCCAAACGTCCCTGGCACAGCGTGCCGAACTGGCCGCCTCATGTGACGGGAGACGAGATGGTGGCGGCGATGGACAAGGTCGGCGTCGACGGCGCGATCTTCATCTCCGCCTTTTCCATGTATCGCTATGACGCCAGTTATGCGGTCGACGTCCAACGCGCGCATCCGGGTCGCATGGCGCTCGTCAAGCCGGTCGATCCAGATGATCCCGCCGTCGCCGATGTCATTGCGGAGTGGAAGAAGACGCCGGGCACGGTCGGCATTCGCATCATGATGACGAAAGAGGCACAGCGCGCCCCCGACGATCCCGGGCTCGATCGCATTCTGCGTGCGGCCGTCAAGTATGATTTTCCCGTGAATATGCTGTGCTGGGACAACGTCGACGCCGGCACGGCAGTGGTCGACCGCCACCCCGACACACGTTTCATCATCGATCACCTGGCCATTCTGCAACCCCGCACGCCGCCGGCACCCGCCGAGCCGTGGGCCGATCTGCCCAAGGTCTTGGACCTCGCCAAACGCCGCAACGCCGTCATCAAAATTAGCGGCGCCTGCACCCTGTCCAAGCACCCCTATCCGTTCCCCGATATTTGGGAACCGCTGGCGCGCGTGTTCGACGCCTGGGGATTCGATCGCTGCCTGTGGGGCACGGATTGGACGCGCGCCTTCGCCGTGGTCAATTACGAGCAGGCCGTCGTGCCCTTCCTCGAGGCGAAGCGCCTGAGTGACACGGAACGCGCGATGCTGATGGGCGGCGCGTGCGCCAAAGCTTATCGTTGGACGCCGAAGAAATAGAAAGACGCGTTTTTGCCCGATGCCAAACGCACGGCGATCGCGTACGTCGCGTCGGTGGGGTCAAGCGCAGCGCGACCCAACAGCCACGGCACACCCGCAAAGTTGGGTCGCGGCCAAGCGGCCTTGACCCAACCTACGCCCAATGCGCTTCGGGAGAGTCAGGCGGCCGTCAAACCGGCCGCTTGCGCAATAGATAGCGTTGCATGCCGTCCATGACGATCTCGTCTCGCTGATTGGAGATCGTCGAGGCGAGCGTCAGCACGCCGGTCGTGCGCTGGGGTTTCAGTTCGCTGACGACGAGCTGCGGATACAGCGTATCGCCCACATACACGGGTTTCAGAAATCGCGACGATTGCTCGATGAAGCCCATCATGCTGTCTTCGACCAAGTGGGGAAAAAGGCCGGCACCCGCCGCCGACTGGATCGCCACCTGAAACCCGTGGGCGAGCATGTCGGGATGGCCGTGTGCCTTGCAGTATTCGCGATCGTAGTGGATCGGATGATTGTCGCCCGACGCGGCCTGGAATGCGGAAAAATGCGCGTCCGTCACGGTGCGAGACGGAATGCCGAATGCCTCGCCGAGTGCAAAGTCCTCGAACCAGCGCTGCGGCCCGAAGAACGCGCCCCGCTTGCGGTCACTGGTCATTGTCGCCTCGCTGTGGGCTTGTGGCGTTCAGGCTGGCCGCAGCCGCTGCGCGCGCGTTACCGGCTGATGACTTCACAATCGGTGCCTCTGGCGCGGATCGCGGAGCACAGCGTCTTCGCCCCTTGCAGATCGGCGATGGGACCGACGTTGGCGCGATAGAATTTTCCCATGTTGCCGAACACGGACTCGTCGATCGTATAGCCACGAGTCCCCAGGTCTTCCGCATTCTCGCGCTTGATCCGCTCAGCCAGAGATTTGGCATCCGCCGATGTGCGCTTGGCAGCAAGCCGCAACAGAAATTGCGTCGGCGCCGGCTCCGCCATGGCGGCAGCCGCTGACGGTCCGGGTGCCGCCTTGGCTGGTTCGGGCTTCACAGCGTCCGGCGTTTTGGTTGGACGCGGCTGCGGCGTCACTTTCGGAACATTCGTCGCCACGACGGTTTTGGGCGCGGTTTTCACTTTCGCAGGCTCGGACCATGACGAGATGGCCGGCGAGTTGGGCGGGGGCGGCGAGGACGAGACATCGGGCGAACCCGATTTGCTCGGCGGATCGGGCGTCGTCGAGCCCCCGAAGAGGTTGGAGAAAAATCCCGATATGCCACCACTCGATGCAGGCTGTACCGGTTTTTCGGGAATGGTGGCCGTTGCGACCGCCGTGCCGGGGCGCGGCTCGACGGGTCGAGCCTCGGCTTTGGCGATGCCGATCGATGGGACAGCGGGACTTGCCAGACCCGCCTCGCGCTGAGCCTGCGCACGGGCTTCCGACGCGCTCGTCCGCTCGGCCTCCGAAAGCCCGTTTTTCACATACAGAGCGCTTTGGAAGTCTGCGATGGCCTGAACAGGTTTGCCGAGCTTGCGATTGGCGTGGCCGCGCACGGCAAGTGCCCGGGCAACGTTGCGCGGCTCGAGACCACCCGCGTTGATGAGGGAATCGATCTGCTTGACGGCAACATCTGCTTTGCCTGCTGCCAGTGACTTTTGCGCAGCCACCAGGGCTTTGTCGATGTCGGCTGGATCGCGGCGCTTGCTCGCACCTCCAGAGGTGGCCTCGGGAACCGATTGCGCATGAACCGCAGCCGAACTGGCGATTATCGCAAGCCAACCCAGTCCCAAAACGGCGACCGCCGTCAGCACCGGTACAACGCGAGCCATCTTACTGTCTTCCCCGAACGTTCGACGCTTTGCCATCCCCCGCTGATCGCGAACGATAAGTGAAGCACCTTCTCGAGGCAATTGCGAGGCGAGCCGTATCCCGCCTTGCCTCGATTATTCCACAGTCACCGATTTGGCGAGATTGCGCGGCTGGTCGACGTCGGTGCCCATGAAGACCGCCGTATGGTAGGCGAGAAGTTGCATGGGCACGGCATAGACGATCGGCGCGACGAAGGGATTGACGGTCGGCATGCGCAAGTGGGCGACTACCGGGCAGCCGGTCGTGTCGGGCTCCGCATTGGAGACGAGCACGATCTGGCCACCGCGTGCGGCCACTTCCTGCATGTTGGACATGGTCTTTTCGAACAGATCGTCCTCCGGCGCCACGACGACGACCGGCACGTTCTCGTCAATCAGAGCAATTGGCCCATGCTTCATCTCGCCTGCGGCATAGCCTTCGGCGTGGATGTAGGAGATCTCTTTCAGCTTGAGCGCCCCTTCGAGGGCGATCGGGTACGACATGCCGCGACCCAGGTAGAGTACATCGCGCGCCTTCGACATCCAGTGCGCCATCTCCTCGTAGCGGCGTTCATCGCGCAGCAACGCCGAGATGTGGCGAGGAACTTCCGTCAACGCCCGCACCAGCTCGCGCTCCTTGTCGAGGCTCATCTGGCCGCGAGCCCTGGCCATGGCGAGCGCCAGACAGGCGAGCGTCGCAAGCTGGCAGGTGAACGCTTTCGTCGAGGCGACACCGATCTCTGGCCCCGCCAACGTCGGTAAAATGGCGTGGCTCTCTCGGGCGATGGTCGACGTGCGGACGTTGACGACCGACACGATGCGCTGGCCGTTGGCTTTGCAATACCGCAGCGTCGCCAGCGTGTCGGCCGTTTCCCCCGACTGGGAGACGAAGACGGCGAGGCCGCCGGCCGGAAGCGGCGCCTCGCGGTAGCGCAACTCCGAAGCGAAATCGATTTCGACGGGAATGCGGGCGTAACGCTCGAGCCAATACTTGGCGACGAGGCCTGCGTAATAGGCCGTCCCGCAGGCGGAGATCGTGACGCGCGTGACGCTGGCGAGATCGATGCCGATGTCGGGGAAGGCGACCCGCTCTTCGCCCATGTCGATGTAATTGGTGAGCGTGTGGCTGATCACTTCCGGCTGCTCGTGGATTTCCTTGAGCATGAAGTGGCGATGATTGCCCTTGTCGACGAGGAACCCGGACGCCGACGACGTGATCTCGGGGCGATCGACGCGACGGCCGTGCCGATCGCGAACCTCGACCTTTTCACGCGTCAGGATCGCCCAGTCCCCTTCCTCGAGATAGGTGATGCGGCTCGTGAAGGGCGCCAGCGCAATAGCGTCGGACCCCAAATACGTCTCCCCGTCGCCGTGACCGATCGCCAGCGGGCTGCCTTCACGCGCGCCGATCATGAGGTTGTCGTGGCCCGCGAATATGATGGCGAGGGCAAAAGCCCCGCGCAGCCGCGCGAGGGAGGTTTTCGTCGCCGCAATCGGATCAGCGCCCTTTTTCATCTCGTGCGAAATCAGGTGGGCGATTACTTCCGTGTCCGTATCGGACGCGAAATGGGCGCCGGCACGGATCAGCTCCTCTTTGATCTCGCGGAAGTTCTCGATGATGCCGTTGTGCACGACGGATACTTCATCCGTCATATGCGGATGGGCATTGCGCTCGTTGGGCGCGCCATGTGTCGCCCAGCGGGTGTGTCCGATCCCGGCATGGCCGTTCAGTGGCTCGGCCGCCAACCGATCGGCCAGATTACGAAGCTTCCCCTCCGCCCGGCGCCGTTCGAGATGGCCGTTTTCAACGGTGGCGACGCCCGCCGAGTCATAGCCGCGATATTCGAGGCGCCGGAGCGCATCGACGAGGTCTGCAGCAACCGGTTTGCTGCCGAGAATGCCGATGATTCCGCACATGTTCGGTGGCTCCTTGGGTCGTGTCGGACGCGCACACGTCGACCCGGTACGCGGCAATTCAGGCCAACGTCAATTCACGTTCTGTTTCCGCAGCTTGCCAGCTTCGTTCACAAAGGACAGGCGGGACGCGGGCAGAGTATCACTTCTCCTGCAAATCTCGGTCCTTTTTGCGGCGCAGCATCATGCTGCGGAACTTCGCCGCCCACCCCGGTCGCTCCACTTGATCGGAACGCTCCACGGCGAGCGCGTCGGCGGTCACGTCCTTGGTGATCACGCTGCCCGAACCGACGAACGCGCCATCGCCGATTTTAACCGGAGCCACCAGGGACGAATTCGATCCGATGAAGGCCCCTTTTCCGACGTCCGTGTGGTGCTTGAAAAAGCCATCGTAATTGCAGAATATCGTTCCTGCTCCGATGTTTGCACCGGCGCCGACGCGGCCATCGCCGATATAGGACAGGTGGTTGGCCTTGGCCCCCTCCTCCATCCGTGCGTTTTTGACTTCCACGAAGTTGCCGATGTGTACGTTGGGGCCGATGTCGGCACCGGGCCGCAGCCGCGCAAATGGCCCCACGATCGCACCAGCGGCGATATGCGCGCCCTCGATGTGGGAGTTGGCTTTGATGAACACGCCATCCTCGACCACCACACCTGGGCCGAAGAACACGTTGGGCTCGATCACGACATCGCGGCCGATGACGGTGTCATGGGACAACCACACCGCCTCCGGCGCGATCAACGTGGCGCCCGCCAGCATGACCTCCCGCCGCCGGCGCGCCTGCCAGATCGCCTCGGCGGCGGCGAGCTGATCGCGCGAATTGACACCGAGAACGTCGCTCTCGGGGCAGGTCACCGTGGCGGTGACCAGACCGGCGGTGTGCGCCTTGGCCACCGCGTCGGTGAGGTAGAACTCCGCCTTGGTATTGAGGCAGTCGATCCCGTCGAGCAAGGCGAGCATGTGTTTCGATTGAAAACCCATTACGCCGGCATTGCACAGGGTTTCGCGACGCTCCGCCTCGCTCGCTTCGCCGTGCTCGCGGATCGCCTCCAGGCGCCCAGTCGCGTCGCGAAGCAATCGCCCGTATCCGGTGGGATCGGCCGCCTCGAAACCCACCACCGTGACCGCGGCCTGCTCCAACGATCGCTCGACCGCGAGCAACGTCTCAGGCCGAAACAAAGGTGTATCGGCGAAAAGGACGATGACGGAGCCGTCGTGTGCGGCAATTGCCGCGCGCGCCGAGAGCACCGCGTGTGCCGTGCCGCGTTGCTCCGACTGCATGAAGATTTCAGCGCCTGCAACATGGCGACGGGATTCGGCCGCAACCTCGTCCATTCCCGGCCCGACGACCACCGCAACCCGGCTGCCGCCGGCACCCGTCGCCGTCGTGAGGACATGGCCCAGCATCGAGCGGCCGGCAATCGAATGCAGAACTTTGGGCCGCGCGGAGTGCATGCGCGTCCCCTTGCCAGCGGCTAAAACGACGGTAAGAAGCGGTCGAGTGGTCATATCTCTCCCAGTATCCGATGGTAAAACGGCGCAGGAGACCCCTCGGCGAAAAGCCACCACAGGAGCAAGGGGCGTGCCAAACCGAATCGCGCCGCCTTCGGCGGCAACCTGACCGAACCCCTACCGGATTGCAACTGCACCAATCGGGGATGGTCCCGTCAGTGTTGCGCCTTTGGCCTTCTCCACAACAACTCTGCCGCGTGACTGCGACATGGGTTGCCTCGAGCTGCCACTGCCCGCAGCCTCTCCACGAGAGAGATTCGCGGTAGCTGGCGTCCCATGCCCTGCCGTTGGTAAACCGTAGGGAGCCGGTGGATGATATCCTTGCATGCCGTACCCGAGGCCGTTGCACCGCGAGATCGGAGCACGTGGCTGGCCCGCCTGTATATGGCCATGTGGGGCCTGCTCGCCGGCTGCGCGTTGGTGTATCTCGCTCTGCTTGTGGCCCGGCCCGACACCGCCAGCATCGTGAGCGCGCCATCAAAACCCACACAATCCGCCGCCAACCAGACCGATCTCGTGGGCGTTCTCAACGGCTTGAGCGCGCTGCGATCAGAGATCGCCGCGTTGCGCGATGATGTCGAGGACCGTAACCGGCGGCAGAAGATGTTCGCAGAGCGTCTTTCCGCGCTGGAAATGAGCGCCACGAAAGCATCCGATCCCGTCGAGAGCACGCCGTTGATGCCGCGCGCGTCGGGCATGCCCGCCACGACGTCGGTGTCGGCCAACCTCGGCCCGGATAAGCCAGCCATGCTGCTCGGCACGACGGTCCAAGGCAGGGTGGAGGAAAAGGCCGTCAAATCGCCATCCCGACCCGCCGTCGCCACCTCACAACCTGGTCCCTTCACCACGGCGACCGCACCACCGCGCCCCGCGCCGACGTCGGCCATCCGCATTGCGACGGGTCCCTCCGTCGATGCCATACGCTTGTCGTGGCAGCTCCTGTTGGAGGGTCAACGTTCCGTGTTGAAGCCCTTGGAACCCCGGTGGATCGAAGTCGCCGGCACGCCCTCGTCATTCGCACTTCTTGCCGGCCCGGTGGGAACGCAGGAAGACGCCGCGAAAATCTGCGCGACCCTCAAAACCAAGGGGATCCCCTGCGCGGTCACACGCTTCGGTGGACAACCGCTCTGAGCCGTCGGCAGGCGAGATTCGAAAGGCACCCGTCCTTCGATCAGAGCTGAGACGCGCTGAACGTATCGCACTGCTGCATCTGGCCGGTGTCGAGCCCGCGCCGGAACCAGCGCGTGCGCTGCTCAGACGATCCGGGCGTGAAGGAATCGCGCACCACGCGCCCCGTCTGCTGCCGCTGGATCATGTCGTCGCCGATCTGCTTGGCCGCGTTCAATCCCTCTTCCACGTCACCAGGCTGTAAACGCTTGTGCAGCCGGTCGTTGAGGGACGCCCACACGCCCGCCAGACAATCGGCCTGCAGTTCCATCTTGACCTGCCATTGGTTCGCCTCTCGTTCCGGCAGCGAACGCTTCTTGCGCTCGACGGCGTCGGCGATGCCGAGCAGCGTCTGCACGTGATGCCCGACTTCGTGCGACACGACATAGGCCTGGGCAAAATCACCGGGCGAATTGAACCGCTTTTGCAGCTCGCCGAAAAAAGCGAGGTCGATGTAGATCTTGCGATCGAGCGGACAGTAGAATGGCCCCATCGCCGACTGACCCGTTCCGCACGCCGTTTGCAGCGCGCC
>JANOHP010000130.1:0-28261 GCA_031406575.1 Hyphomicrobiales bacterium | reverse complement strand
AGGTCGTCATCGAGCGAATCGCGTGCCTCGGTTGACATCCACAGCTTGAATCAGCCCGGGAGCCCGCACTCAATGCCATCAACCCGAGTCAGACTGCCGCAGAGGGGTGAGCAGTTACCCCGAAGGCATCAATAGGGGGAGCGCACATGCGGACACGAGACAATTCAACTCCCCCTTCGAATAAGTTTGCCTTGAGCTCACTGCCACCCAGTTCATCAGGGACATTCAGGTCGGCTAGAACACGCACCTCTCTCTCGTCCCTAAACTGCTCTCGCTTGTGCATCGGCCATTCGTACATATTCATCCGTTCAAAACCCGTTTTTCCATAATCCATGTACCTGACGAGCCCTATATCTAGGCATTTTGGAAGCGATTGCACCAGTCGATCGAACGTTGTCTGGATTGCAATCGCTTTTGGAGGTTTGCCGTATGCTTCCCACATCAAATTGCTCTCCACATCATTCATCGACCAGCAGCTCACAAAGTAATTTGGATAGAATTTTTCCGCAAAACAGCAAATCAGGCGGATATTACCATGAATAATTTTTTGCTCTGCTTCAGTCTTCGCCTCGGACAAAGCTCGATGCAGCTGGTCAGAGATAATATCTGGCGTCTTGGCCTCAAATTTGTCCTCGAGTATTGGCAATGAGGTCATCCAAAGACGTTGCTCAGATATCATTTCGGTAAATTTCCACCAAGCCATGTATCGCCAGAGCTTGGCGTTCAGGGGAGGTTGAGGAAAGGACGGATGCTCATTTCGGTTCAATGACTATCCCCTGCTGCGTTTGGTGGATCGTTTCGTGAAGCGGGCTTACCCGTGCCCTCGCGTTCCTAGCCGACCGAGGTTCTTACCGACCCCGGTTGCGCATCGCCAAGGTTCTCAGCCGCAGCGCATTCAAGCGAATGAACCCCTCGGCATCCTTCTGATCGTAGGCGCCTTTGTCGTCCTCGAAGGTGACGAGGCTCGTCGAGTAGAGGGACTTGGGGCTCTCGCGCCCCGTCACGATGACGTTGCCCTTGTAGAGGTCGAGCCGCACATCGCCCTCCACGTGCTCCTGGCTGCGATCGATGAGGGCTTGCAGCATCTCGCGCTCGGGCGAGAACCAGAAACCGTTGTAGATCAGCTCCGCATACTTGGGCATCAACTCGTCTTTGAGGTGGGCCGCGCCGCGATCGAGTGTGATCGATTCCATGGCGCGGTGGGCCGCCATCAAAATCGTGCCGCCCGGCGTTTCATAGATGCCGCGCGACTTCATCCCGACGAAGCGGTTTTCCACCAGATCGATGCGGCCGATGCCATTGTCGCGGCCCAGCGCATTGAGTCGCGTGAACAGCGTTGCCGGCGACAGGCGCTCCCCATTCAACGAGACGGCATCGCCCTTTTCGAATCCGATCGAGATCCGCGTCGCGGTGTCGGGCGCTTCCATGGGCGAGAGGGTGCGCTGGTAGACATAAGGTGGCGCTTCGATAGCGGGGTCCTCGAGGACTTTGCCTTCCGAAGACGAGTGCAACAGGTTGGCGTCAACCGAGAACGGGGCTTCGCCGCGCTTGTCCATGGCAATGGGAATTTGATGCTGCTCGGCGAACGCGATCAAGTCCTCGCGGCTTTTGAACGCCCATTCGCGCCAGGGCGCGATGATGCGGATCGAGGGCTCCAGCGCATAGTAGGCGAGTTCGAACCGGACCTGATCGTTGCCCTTGCCTGTGGCGCCATGCGCGACGGCGTCGGCGCCGACCCGGCGCGCGATTTCGATCTGTTTCTTGGCGATCAGCGGTCGTGCAATCGAGGTGCCGAGCAGGTAGACGCCTTCGTAGAGGGCATTGGCGCGAAACATCGGATAGACGTAGTCGCGGATGAATTCTTCGCGAATGTCCTCGATGAAAATGTGCTCGTCGCGAATGCCGAGCAGTTGCGCCTTGCGCCGTGCGGGCTCGAGTTCTTCTCCCTGCCCCAGATCGGCAGTGAAGGTCACGACCTCACAACCGTAGGTTTTTTGGAGCCATTTCAATATGATAGATGTATCCAAGCCGCCTGAATAGGCCAGCACCACCCGCTTGATCGTCTTGGCCTTCGGCGCTGCCATGATCGTCCTCGTTGGTTTCGTCGGCGGGCCGCACTATAGGCGGCGTCGCCCTGCTCGCAAGCGTGATTGCAGACCTTGGAACGTGTCGGGTTCACTTCGTTGCGCGTCAAAAAAGAACATTTTTCGCGTTCGGTCTCGTTGGACAACGAACGAGGTTTGTGACACGTTCGTCATGTCAATCGTCTTCACGAGAAAACGGAGGACAGCACGAATGCCGATTTCGACGCACTTGGTGGAATTATCCGAAAAACACAAAACGCTAGAACGCCGGATCGCACAAGAACAGTCCCGTCCCGGCTCATCTGATCATGAAATCAGACGTTTGAAGCTCGAAAAGCTTCGTCTCAAAGAACAAATCGCAAGGATGGAACAGCGACGTCACTGAGCCAATAGCGCGCTTTGGACCGTCGCCGCATCGAGCGGCGAGGGCCTGCTCGCCCCGGCTCACGCACGCTTTTCCCAGCGGCCGGCTTCCGATTGCTGCCAGTAGGTCGCTGGGAGGTTGGCGGTTTTGACCGCTTTCCATTGGCGGCGCGCCGTGTCCAGAGCCTCGCTGTCGAGCCCATCGAAGAGGATGACGACGCGGACGTAGCCTTCGAACGCCTGCAGGTCGGCTCCATCGACGAGGAACCGCACCGCGGCGCCGTTGGGGTTTGCCTCGTCGGTCGTCAAGAAGACGGGTTGATGCGCCGGATGGCCGTCCTTCATCGTGCCATGGGGGAGAAAACTGTCGTCCCGCCACGTCCACAGCATCGTGTCGATAGCATCCAACCGTTCCGCACTGCCCGCTTGAACGACGGCCCGCCAGCCGCGCGCCAACGTGCGCTCGACGAGGCCCGGCAGCACGCGGTCGAGTGGCTGTTTGTCCAAATGGTAGAAGAGAACCTCGGTGGCAACGCTCACGGATCTGTCCATTGTCTCGCAACGCCACGCGCGCTCCGAAGGGACTAGGCGCGCGCGGTGCACTGTCGGTGATCGCGGGCGATCGGGCTAGCCCCTCAGGCGTGTGCGAATGATGCGAGGGAAATCATCACCGCCCTCGTCGGGGGACGGCGCTGCAAAATCCGCGCGGGTCGCGGCTCTCTGACTGACGGCGGCCTGAAGATTTTCCTCGATCTGCCAAGTTTGTGATCGCAATTCCGACGGGTGCTGGTGCTGCGTGGGGGCGGGCGCCGGTGCACTCGATTGGCGGGGCAGGACAGCAGTCCCGTTGCCGGCAAACCAAGCCTCGATCAGGTCGAGCTCGTCGGCCGACAGGTCCAGGCCTTGGCTACGGCAGCGCGCGACCACGAAGTTGCGGAAGCGACCCGCAAACAGATTGGCCGAGGCGCCCTGTTCGAACCATGGATCGGCTTCACTGACGACTTCCAGCACGAAACGGGCGTCGTCCCGTCGGATATCGACGCCCTGCTCCAGCGCACGATGCGCGATGTTGAGAATCGTCTGTGCCCCGATCAAACCATTCTCGTTGATTTCCTGGGCCATGACTTCAAACAGGGTGCGATATTCCGGTGGTGCCAAGGGAGGTGCCTGGCACGCCTCGTGAATCCGCGCGATCGATTGCTGGATGGTCGTCGCTGGCTCCGCTGCGCGGTGCGCCTGCTGCGGTGCGGGCGGCGGCGTGGCTTGGTGCTTGGGGGCGGCAGGTGGTGCAGTCGGCTCTGCACCCCGCGCCCGGGGTGCTGGGGCGGCGGCCTGTCTAGGCTGCTCGATGTCCCCATAGTCGGATGCCGTCGGCGCCGGCGTATAGCGCATCGGCTGCCCCACGACTTGCGACGCCGGCCGCTGAACGGAGCCGTTCTGCACCTGCTGGGCCGTCGCCGCAGGTGAAGGCTGCTGGCGCACGGATGGCTGAACATGCTGGCGCGGCGCGGGCTCACCTTGACGTGCCTGCGGAGCTGGCTGGACACTGGCGCGGACAGGCGGAGACTCACGCAGAGACGTAAAGTCCGCCGCACGCGCGGGCGCCGCCGTTTTTGCTGCACCTTGCGCGGTGCTCGGTGCGATCGCCGTCGCCGTCCGCGGGGCTGCAATGCTCGCACGCTCGACGCGTACGTGGGTCGCAGGCACGAGTGGGACCGCCGCTGGCGTACCGACGTGGCGCGCGGTATCGATGACGACGTAGGGTGCCTCCGAAGACACCTTCAAGCCCTCGGGGAGCAATTGACCGAGCAGATCACGGAAATTGCCGGCGCCCGCCCAGGATGTGCCGATCGTCTTGTCGTGACCAATGGCGCGCACGGCGCGGTCGGCGAGCACCTCAAGCGGCACGGGCGCTCCAGCGCTGCGCACGGCGGTCACGACATCGGCGAGGATTTCGCGCCGGGCGCTTTCGACGAGGGCCAGATCTTGCGTTGCCGCCAACTCCCCTATCTCTTGCGACGACGACCGATTCTCGAGCAGGAATTTGATGAGGTCGGCTTCGCGCACTTCGCCATCGCTGATGGCTGTGTAGGGTGCGGCCGTGTAATCGTTGGCGAAAATGACGGTTCGCCGGGCGTGCGCACGCAAGCGATGCAGCACCGGCGTGAAGTCGGCATCGCCCGACAGGATGACGAATTCGTCGAAATAGGTGGCGTGCGTGAGATAATCACGCACATCCATGACCATGCGAATATCGGACGAATTTTTGAGCTGGGCGGTGAGCGGCGGGCAATCGACGATTTCGAACCCGGATCGCAAGAAGTGGTGGCGGACGAACGGAAACGAATTCATGTCCGTGGAATTGTCGGTGGTGCTGCGGCGCGGGACGGGATTGCCATAGCAGCGGTTCATGACGAGGCGGCGACGCTCTCCGTCGGGTGGAGCGTTGGTCGGGGTAATCAGGGCTCCCGTTTCGATCGCCTTCAACCACAATGGCGCATCTTTGGCGAACCGCCGGGCGGCTTCTTCGTTCTTCCTCTTCAACGACAAGTAGATGTTGTCGTAGTCGACGAAAATCGCGCTGAGAAACATGCCGCCGTGGTCCCGCTTCATCTGCTACTACCCTCGTATTGTCCGCAATAACTACAGTCATCGACACTGATCATGAGTCGCAACAGCACGGCAAGGCACTCCGACTTGCCGTCCACCGAAGTCTTGGAAGACGCCACGATTTCAGCGGTTTGATGGCTGTCTCGATCGTCAAACGCCAGTGGACGAGTTTCGCTCGACGCGTCATTCGCCGAATCGGCATCGCCCACCGCGTGCGTTACGGCGACGTGCTCTTCTCAGGCTCCGTACCGCGTCCCAGACCACTGGGCGGCGGAATCAGCGCCGACGACGTGGAGCGGCCCTTCTTCACCTCGGGCATATCTTCGATTCGCGGCTGCGATTCGGTGAGCTCGCTGGGTGGAACGGCGTCGGCGGGCTGGTTGCTTTCGCCCTTGAGCGCCGCCACGATGGCCACGTTGCGCGATACGGTGGGCTTGGCCTGATCTTTGGACGCTGCGCGCCGCAGCATGGTCGAGGCTTGATCCAGCTTGCCGTCGAGCATGTACGTCAGCCCGAGATTGTTCAGCACGGTGGGGTTGTTGGGCGACAACTCGAGCGCACGGGTGAAGCTTTTGCGCGCCTCGACCTGATCGCCCAAGCTCGCCTGCGCGATTCCCAAGCCCGAAACGATCCGCCAATCACTGTCGGTTGCGGCATCGGCGCTCGTCAACAAGGTGCGCGCACGCCCCATCTGCCCCAGCTCCAGCGCCATGAGGCCCTGCTCGATAATGAGGTGGCGATCGTTCGGGGCAGCGGCCGACGCGGCTTCCAACATGGCAACGGCTTCGGCCGTTTTGCCGTTGGCTTTGAGTTCGCGGGCGCGCGCCAATGTCGGTTTTCCAGTCATGCCGAAGCTCGATGTCGCCCGAACGGTGCCCGGTGCGGGATTGGCGACCTTTGCCGCTGATTTATCCGCGCTGGCGGCCGGTTGGACTTCAGCCGCCTCGACCGCCTCGGGAAAGAGACTATCGGGGAACAGCGACGTGCCCGACGAACAACCGCCCATCAGCAGAGACGCCGAGCACGTCAGCGCGATTGCGGCACATTTCAGGGTCGGTCTCATCGATCCGATCATCTCGAACACTCCGCTCTATTGGGGGCCGGCCCACCGCGATCACGCTGGATCACCTGCTGCGACAAGCCCCGTTGAACACCCCGATCAGGGTTCGTCATCGGGAGCAGTCATCCCGTGATTCGGTCTGTCGGCCGGGAAGAGACAAGAGGTTATCCTCCCTATCCACAGGGAAGCCCCAGCCGTCCCGGATTCCCGCCTCGGTCGCGTGCGTTACTGGATTTTCACGCTCGATCGGTATTCAATAACGGTTGGGTAGAACGGAGTCGGATGCGGACGTGGTCGGGCCGGTGTCGTCGCCCCGTCACCAACGGACCGAGCATCCGGCGCCAACTCGCCGCCGAACCGGAAGGGGTAGAGCCATGACGCGTGTTGATCCGGCAGTTCTTGCAGCAACGGCAGCTCATACCGCCGATTTTCCCTGGCTGCGCCGCTATCCGAGCAACGTCAACTGGCATCAGAATTTCACGGGCGTGCCGCTGCATCATTTGTTGATCGACGCCGCCGAAAGATTCGGCGACCGGCCGGCAGCGAATTTCTTCGGCCGAATCACCACGTATCGCGAGTTGCATGCCCAAGCCGAGGTTGTTGCAGCCGGTCTGCAGCGCCTGGGTGTCACGCAGGGGACCAAAGTCGGGCTGCTGTTGCCCAACACACCGACGTTCGTGATCTACTATTACGCCGTGCTGATGGCCGGCGGTACGGTGGTCAATTACAACCCTTTGTATACGATCGAGGAGCTGTCGTTCCAGGTGAAGGACAGCGAAACCGAGCTGATGATCACGCTCGATCTGAAGGTGCTGTTCGACAAAGTCGAAAAACTCCTGTCGACGGGCACATTGGCCCGCGCCGTCGTCGCGTCGTTTCCCGATCTGCTGCCGCGCGCCAAATCGATTCTCTACCGCTTGCTGAAACGCAGCGATCTGGCCCACCCCAAATCCAGTTCGGTTGCATCGAAGCTGATCTTCGACGACGCCGTGCGCAGCGGCGGATCAGAGGTTCGCCGGACGACGATTGACCCGCGCGACGAGTTGGCGGTGTTGCAATACACGGGCGGCACGACGGGCACGCCCAAAGGGGCAATGCTCACGCACGCCAATTTGTCGATCAACGTCCATCAGTCGATGGCTTGGGTGCCCGATCTCGAGCCGGGCAATGAACGTATTCTGGCGGCGCTGCCGTTCTTCCATGTTTTTGCGATGACCAGCATCATGAACTTCGCCATCGCCAGCGGCGCCGAGATCGTCATGATGCCGCGCTTCGTGCTCGCCGACGCGCTCAAACTGATTGCCAAAACGCGACCGACGATCATGCCCGCCGTGCCGACCATGCTGATTGCCATGCTCAATCATCCCAAAATTTCGAGTTTCGATTTGTCCTCGCTCAAGTTCTGCTTGTCGGGCGGGGCGCCATTGCTGCTCGAAACCAAGCAGCGCTTCGAGGCGCTGACAGGGTGCAGTGTCGTCGAGGGTTACGGGCTGTCGGAAACGTCGCCCGCTGTGACAGCCAATCCGCTGGCGGGACCCGTAAAAGAATTGTCGATCGGCCAACCTTTGCCTGCAACACGTGTGTCGCTACGCGATCCAGCCGATCCGGCGCGACAAGTCCCGCAGGGGGAAAAGGGCGAGATCTGCATTTCGGGTCCGCAAGTCATGAAGGGCTATTGGAAAAAACCCGCCGACACGCGCGATGTGCTGACACCGGACGGGTTTTTACGTACGGGCGACATCGCGACGATGGATGACGACGGCTTCATCTACATCGTCGACCGGATCAAGGATTTGATCATCTGCTCGGGCTACAACGTCTATCCGCGCACGCTCGAGGAAGCGATCTCGAAGCATCCCGCCGTCGAAGAGGTTACCGTCATCGGCATCAAGGATGCCTATCGCGGTGAGGCGCCCAAAGCCTTCATCAAGTTGCGGGCAGGACAAACGGCGACGTCCGACGACATTCTGCGCCATCTCGAGCCACTGCTGTCGAAGATCGAGCTGCCGACGGCAATCGAGTTCCGCGCGACACTGCCCAAGACCTTGATCGGCAAATTGTCGAAGAAGGAACTCAAGGCCGAAGAAGCCCAACGCCTCAAGGCAAAGTAGGCGCCGTGGTTCGGGTCATTCCAAGGGCGAATTGCGCGTCAGCAGGAACACCGCTTTCTCGCCGAGCAGATTGTGCACCGTCAGCGGCATGCGCACCCACGTGCCGAGCTGCTGGCCCCATGCGTTGAATGCGGCGGCGCGCTCGACCTTGGCATCGACGACGCGACACAGGTCCGCGAAATCCTTGATCGTGCACAAATGGGCATTGGGCGTTTCGTGCCAGGCGTCGGGTAGGTTTTCGGTGACCGGCATGCGGCCCGTGACGAGTAATCGTGTGCGCACGCGCCAATGGCCGAAGTTGGGAAACGACACGATGGCGCGCCGCCCGATGCGCAGAAGGTTCTGCAGCACCGGTTTGGGCCGCAGCGTCGCCTGAATGGTGAGCGACAGGATCGCATAATCGAACGCATTGTCGGGATAATCGTCGAGGTCGAGGTCGGCGTTGCCCTGGATGACGGACAGGCCGCGCGCCACACAGGCATTGACCTTTTCGCGCGCGATTTCGATGCCGCGCCCATCCACGTCCTTGGTCTCGGTGAGCAATTGCAGCAGCGCGCCATCGCCGCAGCCGACATCGAGCACGCGGGCGCCGGGCGCCACCATTTCAGCGATCAACAGGTGATCGACGCGGGCGTTTTGGGGAATGTCTCTGCGCGCGAGCATCAGGCGATCTCCTTGGCCGGGGCCAGCCCGCGCTTGCGCGCTGCCGCGTTGATGAAGCCGGTGACGGTTGCAAACAGTTCCGGTTCATCGAGCAGGAATGCGTCGTGGCCCTTGTCGCTCTCGACCTCGACGAACGAGACGTTGGCCGCGACCGCGTTCAGCGCCTGCACGATTTCGCGGCTCTCGCGCGTGGGATAGAGCCAGTCGCTGGTGAAGGAGACGACGCAGAAGCGGGTCTTGGTGCCGCGAAAGGCATTGGCGAGGACATCGCCATGCTCGGCGGCAAGGTCGAAATAGTCCATGGCGCGCGTGATGTAGAGATAGCTGTTGGCGTCGAAGCGGTCGACGAACGAGGAGCCCTGGTGGCGCAGATAGCTTTCCACCTGGAAATCGGCGCTGAACGAGAAGGTCTTGGCGTTGCGATCCTGCAAGTTGCGGCCGAATTTGCGGTGCAGCGCTTCTTCCGAAAGATACGTGATATGCGCGGCCATGCGGGCGACGGCGAGCCCGCGTCGCGGCACCTTGTCTTCGTGGAGATATCTGCCCCCCGTCCACTCGGGATCGGCCATCACCGCTTGCCGGCCGACTTCATGAAAGGCGATGTTCTGCGCCGAGTGCCACGCGGCTGTCGCGATCGGAATCGCCGTGTAGACGCGATCGGTGAACTTGGAGGCCCATTCCAGCACCTGCATGCCGCCCATGGAGCCGCCGATGACGCAGAACAGCTGATCGATGCCCAGCCGGTCGATCAGCCGCGCTTGAGCGCGCACCATGTCGGGAATGGTGATGACGGGAAAATCGAGCCCGTAGGGCTTGCCCGTCTGTGGATTGGTGGATGCAGGGCCCGATGAGCCCATGCAGCCGCCCAGAATGTTGGGGCTGATGACGAAGAACCGGTTGGTGTCGATGGGCCGACCGGGGCCGATCATGACGTCCCACCAGCCGGGGCGGCCGGTAACTGGATGCGGGCTCGCGACATGTTGGTCGCCCGTCAGCGCGTGGCACACGAGAATGGCGTTGGATTTATCGGCGTTGAGCGTGCCGTAGGTCTTGTAGGCGATCTGGTAGGGCGCGAGGCTCTGCTGGCAATCGAGGCTCAGCGGTTCATCTCCGCCAAAGTGTTCGACGAGGCTCGAGGGCGTATCGATTTCGGGCGACCGAGCAAGTGGACGATCGAGCGCGGTTTCCAGCACCACATCGTTGGTCGGGCGGGCGTGCGTCTGTGTCGCCTCGATCGTGGTTTTCACTGTCATCCGCGCCTCCATTTCGGCGCCCTTGTGGGGTTGCCGACACAGAAAAACCCGGCCGGTGTCCCGCTGCTGGATGCCGGGCTCGACCCTGGCGGGGTCACGCGCTCGGCCCTTTTAGCGAGTTGTTTAACGTGGCTGCAAGCCGGCCGGCCAAATCACCACGACGTTCACTGGCGTTCCCTACAGGATCGGGAGCGCTCGCGTCAAGAAAGTCGGCGGCGAAGGCGCCGGCCACGGTCGTGCCCGCCGTTCACGAGTTGACCGGAGGCGCTGCGCACAGGGCCTCGGCACGGGTCGCACGGTGGGCGGAGAGGTCCAGAATTGTCGGATGCTCGCCAGACAGCGGGTTATCCGAATCCCAGGCGACCTTGACGTGCTCGAAGCGTGCCGACAACGCATCATAGATCATCAGGCGGCCAGCGAGGCTGTCGCCGATGCCGAGAATCTCTTTCAACACCTCCGTCGCCTGCAGCGTGCCGAGGACGCCGACGACGGCGCCGAGGACGCCCACCTCGGAGCAGTTCGCGACAGAGCCTGGCGGCGGTGCCTCGGGGAAGAGGCACCGGTATGTGGGCCAAGGTGCCCCATCGGGGCGCTTTTCGTGCGGCTTGAAGGTCGTGACGTAGCCATCGAAGGGACCAACCGCACCGAACACCAGGGGTCTTTTGGCGAGATAGCAAGCGTCGGACACGAGGTAGCGCGTCGCGAAATTGTCGGAACCGTCGGCCACGATGTCGTAGCGCTCGATGATGTCGAGGGCGTTGTCCGCATCGAGGCGGCGCGGGTGCATCTCGACCATGACGTGCGGATTGAGGCGCGCCACCATATCTCGCGCACTCTCGACCTTCGAGGCGCCGATGTGGGCCGTGTCGTGTGCAATCTGGCGCTGCAAATTGGACAGCGACACCACGTCGTCGTCGATGAGGCCGATCGTGCCGACGCCGGCCGCTGCCAAATACATGATAAGCGGACTGCCGAGCCCCCCGGCTCCGATGAGGAGCACGCGCGCGGCTTTCAGCTTCTGCTGCCCCTGGCCGCCCACGTCTTTGAGCACGAGGTGGCGCTTGTAGCGGGCGACTTCTTCCGGCGTGAGGTTCATGCCCCCAATGTAGCGGGTCGACGCGACAGAGGCAAAGGCGCGGTGATGGGCGCGAATGGCAGGCCCGTGCCCAGCCCGTCCCACCTTCCCGCTTGATCCCTTCGGGTGGCCGTGATCGAGTGCGGCCGATGCCCCGCGAGGGCGCACATCGGCACAGCGACATTCGACGGGAGGACTTCGAGCCATGGCAGCGAACAAAGTGGCCATCATCACGGGCGGCGGGACGGGAATTGGCCGCGCGGCGGCGCTGGCGTTGCAGGGCGACGGCTGGGACGTCGTCGTGGCCGGACGACGCCAGGATGAACTCGACAAAACCGTCGCCTTGGCCAAGGAGGGCGGCGGCAAGATGCTCGGCGTCGCCACCGACGTGACCAAACAGGATCAGGTCAAGCGCCTCTTCGCCGAGACCAAGAAAGCGTTCGGCCGCCTCGATTTCCTCTTCAACAACGCCGGCATGGGCCTGCCCGCCGGACCGATGGAGGATATCCCGATCGAGAAGTGGCAGGGCGTCGTCGATCTCAATCTCACCGCTTGTTTCATGTGCGCGCAGGAAGCGATTCGTGTGTTCAAAGCGCAGAGCCCGCAAGGCGGCCGCATCGTCAACAACGGCTCGATCTCCGCCCACACGCCGCGGCCGCAGTCGGTGGCCTATACGGCGACGAAGCACGCGATCACCGGTCTCACGAAGTGCATCGCGCTGGATGGGCGCCCCTTCAACATCGCGTGCGGCCAGCTCGATATCGGCAACGCCGACACCAACATGGGTGGCCGCATGAAAGCGGGCGTGCCACAGCCTCGGGGAGACATCATGCCCGAGCCCGTGTTCGACGTCGTCCACTGCGGCTCGGCCATCCGCTATATGGCCAGCCTGCCGCTCGACACAAACGTGTTCACACTCAACATCAAAGCGACGAACATGCCGTTCGAAGGCCGCGGCTGAGGCTGATATTTTAGGGGAATGGTTCAGGGAAAGTCCTCTCGAACCTTTCCCCTACTCCCTACTCCCTACTCCCTACTCCCGCCCATCGACCGCCACACCCGGTTCCCACTTGGCGCGGCGCAGCACGGTGGTGGTTTTGACGCTGGCGACGTTCGGCCAGGCCGTCAGATGGCCGAGCACGAAATCCTGGAACGCGGGCAGATCACGCGCACTGCATTTCAGAATGTAATCGATCTCGCCCGACAGCATGTGCGCCTCGCGCACCTGCGGCCATTTGAGGATCTGATTTTCGAACGCACGCAACTCCGCCTCGCCCTGCGCTTTCAGCGTGACCATGGCGAACGCCTCGACCTCGAAACCGCTGAGCCGCGCGTCGAGGTCGGCATGATAGCCGCGAATGTAGCCCGCCTGCTCCAGCGCCTGCACCCGGCGCAGACACGGCGGCGCCGACAGGCCCACGCGGGCGGCGAGCGCCACGTTGGTCAAGCGTCCGTCGGCCTGCAACTCACGCAGGATGCGCCAATCCGTAGCATCGAGACGCGCGCGCATCGGGGGTATCTGCCTTCTCAACCTAAATCCGCCACAGAGCGGAGCGCGTATCTATCTCGCTCGCTCTGAGCTTCTATAGCGCACTCTCGGCAGCCGCTCAGCGCCGAATCGGGGACAGTCACCGTCCGTTCGCCACATCTCACCGAGGGAAACCGAGCGTTGCCGAGCGAGACCCATGCCGTGCCCGCATCCGTCGCTCGAGACCCAACGCGCTGCTTGGCTGGTCGACGCGGCTGGCTGATCACCGACGACAAGGTGGGCATGCAGGTGCAGGCCAAGGGCGTCGCCGAAGCTCTCGGCCTCGACTGGACGTTGAAACCCGTGGCCCCGCGAGGGCTGTGGCGCCTTGCGGCGCCCTGGGGACCACCCGATCCGCGTGATCGCTTCGGAGCCGACGGCAGCGCGTTCGCTCCACCCTGGCCCGATGTGGCGATTGCGACTGGCCGGCTCAGCATTCCCTACATGCGCCGGCTGCGCCGGCTGGCCGGCCGCCGAACGTTCACTGTCGTTCTGCAGGACCCCAAAACAGGGCCCGGTACGGCCGATCTCATTTGGGTGCCCGAGCACGATCGTCGACGTGGCGCCAACGTCATCACCACACTGACCGCGCCGCACAGCTTCAGCCCGGAACGCCTCGCGGCGCTCGCCGCCACGCCCCCGCAGTGGATCGCCACCCTGCCGAGCCCCCGCGTTGCCGTCATTCTCGGCGGCAAGAACGCCGTTTATCGTTTCACCGACGGCGATGACGATCGCATCGAAGCCTCGTTGCGGTCGATGGCCAACCTAGGCGCGAGTTTTCTCATCACGCCGTCACGGCGCACACATCAGCGCCTGTTGCGCGCCGTCTTGCGCGCCACGCAGGCGAGCCCGCGCGTTGTGTGGGATGGCGAGAGCCCCAATCCCTATCCGGAATTCCTGGCGCACGCCGATCGCTTCGTCGTCACCGGCGACAGCGTCAACATGACCGGGGAGCCGCTGGCCACCGGCAAACCCGTGTGGGTGTTCGAGCCATCCGGGGGAAGCGCCAAATTTCGCCGCTTTCACGAGGCGCTGCGGCGCTATGGCGCCACACGCACCCTGCCCGACATTGTTACATCTCTGGAGACATGGACCTATCCGCCGCTCGATTCCGCCGCCCAGATCGCGCGTGAGATCGAGGTGCGCTGGCAGCAGCGACAGGACGAAGGGTTGCGGTTGTAGAACGCGAAGGATCGCGACAGACGAACGGACGAGGGGCAATGGCGCATCTGCAATTGGACAAGCTGGCCGCGGCCAAGGTCGAAACGGTCCCGTTCATGTACACGATCATACCGGGCTTTCTGCGGCCCGACAGCGTGGCGCGCATCAATGCGACCTATCCCGACATCGCCAAGGGTGGCAGCTATCCGATCGAAAGCCTCGATGCCGGCATGGCCATCAAGGAGGTGATCGACGAACTCGATGCGCCAGCCTTCGAGCGCGCCATTTGCGATAAGTTCGGCGTCGCGCTCGACGGCCGGCCGAAGATGTATTCGCTGCGCGGCTACACGCGCGCAAAAGACGGCCAGATCCACACCGACTCCAAAGACAAGATCATCACGGTGCTGCTCTATCTCAACGAGCACTGGACCCAGCCGGGCGGGCGCCTGCGTCTGCTCAAAAACGGCCACGACGTCGATGATTTCGTCACCGAGGTGCCGCCCGACAACGGCACGCTGCTCGTGTTCAAACGCTCCGACACCTCCTGGCACGGCCACCATCCCTTCGAAGGTCAGCGCCGGTCGCTGCAGATGAACTGGATGACCAGCGAAGGCGCCAAGGGCTTCCACGCCATTCGCCACAAGATCTCGGCGACCGTGAAGAAGGTTCTGGCGCGGGCGTGACGGCTGCTAAAGCGTTTGCCTCGTAGGTTGGGTCAAGCGCAGCGCGACCCAACAACCACGGTGTTCCCGGGCCCGTTGGGTCGCGGTCAAGTGGCCTTGACCCAACGGCGCTCGATGTGCGTTTACGATTCACTGCACGTGGAAAGCGCTCTTGCTGCAGCGTACACGCAACAGAAACCCATAGCGGACTGCGGCGTCCCGTGCTTGCATGCGGGCCACCCGAAACACCACGGAGGATAAGCCCCATGAAAGTCGCAGACGCCATCTCGGCGACTCTGAAGCGCGAAGGCGTGGAGTGGATCATCGGCTATCCCGTCAATCACATCATCGAGCATGCGGCCCACATCGACATTCGCCCGATCATCGTGCGCCAGGAGCGCACGGGCCTGCATATGGCCGACGCCATCAGCCGCGTCACCTCGGGCAAGAAAATCGGCGTCTTCGCCATGCAGCACGGTCCTGGCACCGAGAATGCCTACGGCGGTGTGGCGCAGGCCTACAGCGAGAGCGTGCCGATCCTCGTCCTGCCCATGGGCTATGCGCGGCGCATCGCGTGGGTCGACCGCAACTATTTCGCGTCCGTGTCGATGAAGTCGATCACCAAGTCGGCCGAGCCGATCACGTCGGCCAAGGACTTGCCCAACGTCTTCCGTCGCGCGTTCCAGCGCCTGCGTTCGGGCCGCGGTGGTCCCGTGCTGATCGAAGTGCCGACCGACTTGTTCGCGGAGGATTGCGATCCCGCCGACTATTTCTCACCCTCGATCATCAAGTCGGGCGTCGATCCGGCAGCCGTGAAAGAGGCCGCCAAGCGCCTCGTCGCCGCCAAGCGCCCGGTAATCTACGCAGGGCAAGGTGTGCATTGGGCCGAAGCCTGGGGCGAGCTGAAGGAGTTGGCCGAGCTGCTGGCCATTCCCGTCACCACGAGCCTCGAGGGCAAGAGCGCCTTCCCCGAAACGCATCCGCTGTCGTTGGGCTCGGGTGGCCTCGCGATCCCACAGTCGGTGCGCACGTTCCTCGACAAGTCGGACCTTATCTTCGGCATCGGCTGCTCGTTCACGGAGACGAACTTCGGCGTCAAGATGCCGGCTGGCCACAAGAACATCATCCAGGCGACGCTCGATCCGTCCGACATCAACAAGGACATCGCGGTCTCGCTGGGAGTGGCGGGTGACGCCAAGCTGATCCTGCAAGGCGTGCTCGACGAGGTGCGCAAGCTGCATGGATCATCGCCGAAAGATCCCAAGAAAGTGGCCGCCGAGATCCAGGAAGTGTGGGCGCCCTGGTTCGCGAAGTGGCTGCCCAAACTCGAATCCAATTCCGAGCCGATCAATCCCTACCGCGTGTTCTGGGACTTGCAGAAGACCGTCGACAAGGACAACACGATCATTACACACGATGCCGGCAGCCCCCGCGATCAGGTATCGCCGTTCTGGAAATCGACGACGCCGCTGTCCTACCTCGGTTGGGGCAAGACCACCCAACTCGGCTATGGCCTGGGCCTTGCCATGGGTGCCAAGCTCGCCAAGCCCGACAAGCTGTGCGTGAACGTGTGGGGCGACGCGGCGATCGGCTTCGTCGGCATGGACTTCGAGACGGCCGCGCGCGAGCGCATTCCGATCCTGTCGATCCTGTCGAACAACTTCTCGATGGCGATCGAGCTGAAGGTGATGCCCGTCTCGACCGAGAAGTACCGTTCGACCGACATCTCCGGCGACTACGCGGCCTTCGCCCGGGCGCTCGGCTGCTACGGCGAACGCATCGAAAAAGTCTCCGACATCGTGCCCGCCATCAAACGCGGCATCAAGGCGACAGAAGAAGGCAAACCCGCCCTGCTCGAGTTCATCACGTCGAAAGAGACGGAGGTGTCGCGGATCGGGTGAGGTCTCTGGAATGGGGCCAACGCAATTTCGAGGCGTTCGACCGGGCTGATGTATCGACCATCGGCCCGGTCTCTGAAGGTCAGGGTTATTGCACCCCTCAATTGATTGGCAGCGTTCGAGCATAGCTCAGAACGGCAGCGGCATCTTCCACGCCCAGAGGACGTAGATTGATCATCTCTGCACCAGGATGTGAATTCATGAGCTTGTGCAGCACTTCCCAGGGATTGTCTTTGGCCTCCGTGGCGACATAGGCGGCCTTGCTCATCATCATTCCGAAATTGAGGCGCCGCCCGTCGAAGCCATGACACGTGGCGCAGGTGGCCTGAAAGAGCGCACGCCCTCGCTCACGTACAGCTTCGGCAGTTGGTCCACCGATCTGCACGTCACCCGTCGCCGATGCAATATATTTGTCGACGTCGACTTGCCCGCGACTGACGAAAGCAGAAACTCTGTGAAGCTCATCGTCCCTGATCATGTCGGCAGTGTAGTTGTGGGGAGCGGCTCGCAATAGGGCCGCAATGTCCTTGGGATCGCGACCCTGGGCGTCGCGGATGCCCTTGATGCCGGTGGCGTGCGAACCCTGCGCATACCGCCCGTCACGGCCTTTGTAATCCCAGCCGTGGCATTCCTTGCACCGCCAGCTATCGACTCCATGGGTCTTGCTCGAAGCCGGGTATGCAGGATGGGTTCCCTTGGGTTCATGCCGCCCGAGTGCCTCCCACCAATTGTCGTAGATGCGTCCACCAGCCGACAGAACCCATGTATCGCTCGGGTCGCTCGGCGCGCCACGGAGAAACGTGAGATCGGGGTGCATGCTGAGTTGCCGTCGCGCATGATCATGACCTGTGCGTGCGATCATAAAAAAATAAATCGCAATCGCAGCAACAGAGACGGCAAGAACGGTAACGACGACCATAGAACGTCGCATGAAAGCCTCCGGATCGTTGGTCGCGAGCGCACAGCTCCAATCTACCAAGATCACGGTCGTTCGCGTGCCTCATTGATGTAACGCAAGGCAGGACGTCACCCCGTCTTCGCTTTCAAGTTGCAAGGTCGGGCTGGCGGGATTATCGACACCCCCCACTGCAGAGGTTACCAACGATCCTCAAGACCGAAACCTATTCTTCGGCACGAACCCCGACGCTTCCGCCTTGCGCGGCTCACGCACCCACACTTCGCGGTTGGGGTGGAGGCCGCCGCCGCGGGTGGCGGGGACGGACATGTGGCGGGCACGTTGCAGCAGGCGCGTGTCGGCGATGCCGCAATTGGGATGGATACCGCCGTTGGCCGCGACGACCTTGTCCCACTCCGCTTTGCGCTTGGCGAGAATGGCGGGGTCCTTCAATGCCGTGCAGTTCAGCTCGTTGGTGTTGAGATCGATCGCGATCTCGTCGCCGTCTTCGACGAAGGCGATCGGGCCGCCCAGTGCAGCTTCCGGCCCCACGTGCCCAATGACCAGCCCGACGGACCCGCCCGAAAAGCGCGCGTCCGTCATGAGGCCGACGACGATGCCGCGCTCGCGGCACAGTGTGGTGATGCGCGAGGTCGGATCGAGAAATTCCGGCATGCCCGGTGCGCCGCTCGGACCCTCGTAGCGCACGATGATCATGTCGTTGTTCTCGAAACTGCCGGGCGCCTTGTCGAGCGCGACGAGCAGGGCCTGCTCGCTCTCCAACACCCGCGCTTTGCCCCGGAAAATGTTGTCGGCGAGCCCACCTTCGACACCGGCGAGCTTGAGAATGGCGGAGAAATCGGGCGACAGGTTGCCACCGAGCACCCGCAGGCCACCCGTGGGCTTGTAGGGCTTGGCGACCGTGTAGACGACCTTGCCATCGGCGGGTTTGGTGCCCAGGCGCTTGATTTGGGCGGCCAGCGTGTCGCCGGTGCAGGTCAGGCAGTCGCCGTTGAGGATTCCCGCCTCCAACAACTCCCGCGCGATCACCTGCACGCCGCCGACCTTGTCGATGTCGACCATCGAATATTTGCCGTAGGGTCGCGCGTCCGTCAGCACAGGCACGACATGCTGCGAGAGGTGGTTGAACTCCTCCGGCGTCATGATGTCTTTCCAGAAGTCGGCAAAGCCCGCCGCGCGCGCAATCTCCGGCGCGTGCAGCACGACGTTGGTCGAACCACCAATGGCCATCGCGACGATCATCGCGTTGCGGAGGGAATCGCGCCCGACGATATCGCGCGGCTTGAGATCGTTTTTGATTGCCGACGCCAGAATCTCGACCAGCTCGGCAGGGAACTCCTTCAGGCGGCGCGGGTCGTCGGAGGGCGGCGCCACCATATGCAGCGGCTGCATGCCGAGCACGCCGATGAAGGTCTGCATCGTATTGTAGGTGAACATGCCGCCGCAGCTGCCGATGCCGGGGCAGGCGTGGCAGGCGATGTGATGACGATACTCGGCATCGGGGTGGCCAGCGACCTGATAGGCGCTGACGAGGTCGATGCTTTCGCCCGTCTTGGGATCCATGCCCGGATGGATCGGCCCGTCCGACATGATGATCGAGGGTCGGTTGTGCTCGAGCAGGGCGGCGAGCGTGCCAACCGGCGGCTTGTCGCACGCCACCACGGCGATCGTGCCGGCGAGGCCCGTGGCGCTCAAATGCTCGCACAGCGCGTCGTTCGTGATCTCGCGCCCGATCAGCGAGTAGCGCATCTCGCGCGTGCCGTTACGAATGCCGTCCGACGTGGCGATCGTATATTCGGGCTGCACGAGCCGGAACGGCAGTTTGCCGGGTGCCTTGCCGATGCGGGCCTTGAGCGCCTCGTGGATCGCATCCACCTTGGACATGACGCCCATATAGCACTGGCTGTCGCCTTTGGTGCCAACGACACCCACCGACGGCTCGTGGATCAAATCGGGGTCCGTGCCCAGTTCGCGCGCAATTCCGATCGTTTGAGCCGACCGGCCCGGATGACGGTCGATGAGGACGTTTTTCGATGCCGACACGTGATGCTCCCGTCGCTGTCGCAGCCGTCATGTTTTCTGGGATTTCTATAGACCGGAATGGCCGGGAAACGGAAGCGCCACGGCTCTGTTTGCGTCACCAAAATGCAGCCGGACCCTCCCGCGCCGCCAATTTGGCGACGGCGCAAAAAAGGAGGGCAGTCCCTGCAAGCAACGAGCGCCCGACGGATGCTCCACTCGCGCTCGCTCCGGTGCCTCAGGCGGTCTTGGCCTTGAGCTCGTCGAGCTGCTGGCGTGCCCCGGCGATCATGCACGACAGGTCGGAGGTCAGCATGACCATGTCGAAGCCGCGCTTGACGGCGCCTGCCGCAAACGCCGCCCCGGCGCAGTGCATGACGCACTTGATGCCGGCCTTGTGGGCCGCTTTGAGGATCTTGTCGCAGGTGGCCATGTGCAGCGGATCGGGATTGTCGCCGCGAGGGGCGAGTCCCAGGGCGAACGACAGGTCGGCCGGGCCGATGTAGACGGCATCGAGGCCGGGCGTGGCGCAGATGGCGTCGAGGTTTTCGATGCCCTCTTTCGTCTCGATCATGGCCATGATGACGATTTCGTCGTTGGCCTTGGCCACATAGTCGGCGCCGCCGTAGTGCACCGCGCGCACGGGCCCCGAAGAGCGCATGCCGACGGGCGGATAGCGGCAGGCGGCCACCGCCATGGCAGCTTCCTTGGCCGTGTTGACCAGCGGCACGATGATGCCGTAGGCGCCCAGGTCCAGCGCTTTCATGATCGTTGCGGGCTCGTTCCAGGCAACGCGCACGACGGGCACGGTGTCGGTCTGCGAAATCGCCTGCAGCAGGGGATAGACGTCACCCAGCTCCGCGGTGCCGTGCTGGAGATCGACACACAGGGCATCGAAACCTTGGCGCGCCATGACCTCGGCCGTGAACCCATGGGAGACGGAGAGCCATCCCAGCGTCACGCACTTGCCGTCTTTCCACATCTGCTTGATTTTATTCGGTCGCAAAGCACATCTCCCCTGTTGTCCGCGCGCCGCGAGGCCGCTGGCCCTGACGCCGACACCGGCCCGCCTATGGCCATCCGGCCGCAGTACAACGTGGCTTTTTTTGACGGTGCCGTCGACCCCCTTGTCGCACCGAGCCGACCCGCAACGGCAACGCTCAGGGCGAAAGCGCACCGATCGGTACCGACCGATGCACTCAGAGGCTCGTGGGCGCGCGGTGTGCGCCTTACTCGCGGAACGCCCGGTTCATCTGATCGGCGAACGGTTTGACGAGATAGGACAAAGCGGTGCGCTCACCCGTCGACAGGAAGACTTCGACGGGCATGCCCGGCACCAGTTTCAAATCGCCGACGAGACGGCGCGATTTCTCGTCCATTTCCAGCTGCACGATGTAGTAGCTCTGCCCGCTCTTGGGTTCGGTCGTGACGTCGGCCGACACCTGAATGACACGGGCGTTGAGTTCGGGCGTCTTTTGCTGCGTAAAGGCGGACAAGCGCAGAACTGCGGGACGACCAACGACCACCTGGTCGACACTGGCAGGAGCGATGCGCGCCTGCACCATGAGGCTGTCTTCTTCCGGTACAATCAGCATCACCTGCTCGGCAGCCGTGATGACACCGCCCACCGTATGCACGGACAATTCATGCACGACGCCGCTTCTGGGCGCGCGCAGATCGATGCGGTGCAACTTATCCTTGGCCGCAATCTCGCGCTCCAACAATTCGGAAATTTTTGCATCGATGCTGCGCAACTCGCGTTGCGATTGCGCCCGGACGTTCTCGTCGAGCCCGAGAATTTGCACCGCAATTTCACTGATCTGGCCGTGAGCGCGCGCGATCTGTGCGACGAGGCCACCGTGCTCTCCGCCCAGTCGCATGCTTTCGCGCTCCATCGTGTAAACGCGCGAGATCGTGGTCAGCTGCTTGGCGTAGAGCCGGCGGACTTCGCCCAACTCGTTCTGAATGATCTTGAGCTCGCCCTCTTTGCCGTCGCGTTGCGACGTCAGGCCTTTGATCTCTTCCCTGAATTGGTCGGCCCGAAGCCGGAGCTGATCTTTTTGGCTGTCTTTGGCGCGCCGATTTTCCTCGAAGAGACGAATTTCACCGTCGGCAGCGGCTTTGGCTTCCGGGTTCTGCTCGGCGAACCCCTTGGGCCACGCGATCTGCGATAGCCCATCGCGCTCCGCCGCGAGCCGGGAAGTGCGCGCCTGCAATTCGACGAGTTGCGATGTCACGATGCCCAGTTCCGAGCGAATTTGTGTGGCGTCGAGACGGATGAGAATGTCTCCCGCTTTGACCCGATCACCGTTCTTGACGTTGATTTCAGCAACGATGCCACCGTAGCTGTGCTGAACTTTCTTGACACTGTGCTCGACGACGAACGTTCCCGGCGCAATGACAGCCCCGGCCAGGTTGGCGAAAGCGGCCCATCCGCCCAAACCAAACACCAGAGCGCTCATGACTGCAGCCGAGAAGATGACGGGCTTGACGAACGAGAAGCGTTCACCCGGTGTCGACGTCGAATTGAGACTGGTCACTTTGTTACTCTCCAACGGATGCGTCTCAGCCGTGCGGGGTCCAATTGTTCGGTCTGTCGAAGTCTTCGTCTTTCAGCGCGTGGTATCCGACCATTTCCAGTTCGAATTCCGCCGTTTGGTCGTCGTCCAAATTGCCTGCGAGAACTGTCGTGGTCTCGCCGTTGAATTCTTCGTACCGCACCTTCATCTGACCCGGCTTCGTGAATTGCGACTGTTCGTTGATCAACACGAATTTACGAATGTCCTGGCCCTCGAACGTGTCTACGAGGGCACTCGCAAATTCCCTGCCAAGATCCTCGAGATCGATTCGGTCTCCCGCCTCGAAATCGAGAATTTTGTCGCGATTGTCTTTGCCGTGGCCCGTGGCAGCAGATGATGTGAAGACGAACACGTCTTCGCCTGCACCACCGGACAGAAGGTTGACGGCGTCGCTGGCGATGAGAATGTCGTTGCCGCTCCCGCCGACGGCGTTTTCAATGCCTTCGATCGCATCTTCGCCGACGTCGTCGCCGGTCACATACCCCGCGGCGAGGTCAATGAGGATATTGGCGGACGCAAGTGCCGCGTCGTAGGTATCGATGCCGGCTCCGCCGTCGTAGTCGTCGTCACCATCGGCACGCGTAGCGACGAACCGGTCGTCGCCCGCCCCGCCGTCGACACTGTCATCACCGGCATCTCCAGACAGCGTATCGTTGCCGTCTCGGCCCTGCAGGTCATCATCGCCCGCGCCGCCCTCGAGCCGATTGGCCTGCGCATCGCCCAAAATCACATCGTTTCCCGATCCAGCGCGCACATTCTCGATATTGAGAAGCGTATCGTTTCCGATCAACGCACCCGATGCCGTACCGGCCGCGAGGTCGACACTGACGTCATAGAGGCCAGCCTGCGATGGGGAGCCGATGTCACCGGCCTCGCCCGTCGAGCTGGAAGGCGACTGCGTGTCGTCCTCCTCGACGCCAGTAGACCCATCCTCGGTCACATCGGAGGTGTCCGACGACTCCGGGTCCTGTTCACTCGTCTCGTCGGATGGTTCCGAAGCGGCGTCGACACGGGTTGGCAAAACGAGCGTATCCATGTCGCTGCCGCCGTCATAGACGTCACTGACTTCGTCGGCGTCAGCGATAATTCGGTCATCGCCGTCACCCCCCGAAACCAAATCTGCATCCCCACCGCCGCTGAGGTTGTCATCGCCAGTGCCGCCGTCGAGGACATCGCGGCCGCTGCCACCCTCGAGGGTGTCATCTCCCTCTTCGCCGAAGAGGGCATCATCCCCCTCTTCTCCGAACAGCTGGTCGTTCCCTTCGCCACCGAAAACGGAGTCGTTTCCGGCCCCGGCAAAAATGACATCATCTCCAGTCTCGCCGAAGACGGCATCATCCCCATCGCCGGCAACGACTCTGTCGTCGCCCTCGCCCGCATAGAGGATGTCACCGCTTTCACGGCCGATGATCGTGTCGTCGCCACCACCGGCAATGATCACATCGATCTGCGGTGTGCCCACGAGCCTGTCGGCGGCGTCCGTGCCATAAATCGTCGTATCTGCAGGGAGAACGAGGTCGAGAGTGGCTGTCTGCGCCGTCGCGCCAATACCGTCTTCGATGGCATACGTGAACGTGACGTCTGTGGTGTCGTTGGTCTCCGGCGTGTACATCCAGCCCTCGGCATGGGCTGTCAGCGTCCCGGAAGAGGCCTGTAAATCGGAGATGGACAGAGCATCGCCGTCAGGGTCGATGGCATGCCGAAGCAAATCGGCGATCGTGATCAGGATCGCTTTGTTGACGACGAGATTGCCGAGCAGAACCGATCCGGAGACGACCGGCAGACGATTGACCACGATTGGCGGCTCGCCATCGTCTTCTTCTTCTTCCTCCTCGTTCGGGGAATCCGTATCTTCGGGCTCGGGATCCGGGTCGGATCCGTCTCCGCCATCGCTCGGGTCACCCCCGCCAGTACCACTGTCGCCGCCGGTACCGCCGTCGCCGCCGTCCGTTGCGCTGTCCCCGCCGCCGGTACCACCGTCGCCGCTGTCAGTTGCGCTGTCGTCGCCGCCGGTACCGCCGTCGCCGCCGTCAGTTGCGCTGTCGCCGCCGCCGGTACCACCGTCGCCGTCGTCCGTTGCGCTGTCCCCGCCGCCGGTACCGCCGTCGCCGCCGTCAGTTGCGCTATCGCCGTTTCCAGCGTCACGGCGGCCGGTACTACCCTCGGTGCCTCCACGCCCGCTTTGAGCATCCCCACGGCGCTGCATGCTTCCCGAGGCGCCACCATCGAGCGCCGAACCACCGACGCTCCGTTCGGAGGACGTCCCGTAGCCACTCTGGCTGCTGTTTTCAACCGACGCATCCGACGACGCGTCCGCGCGCGTTGGTCCACCATTGTCGTACACGGGGCCGCCACTTTTGATCGGACGTCGCGTCACCGTGGGCGATTCGTCGATGGGACCGTTTCTTTCCCCGCCCGACGCGGACTTGTCCTCCGGATCCACCGAAGGGGCGTCTGGCAAGGGATTTTTATGGTTGGCATCGACCAAATCGCTCGATGCCGGTGCGCTCGGCGGCCGCTGGCCCGAGTACGCTTTCTCTTCCCCGCTCAGCACGTTCTTGATCAGCATGAACGTCGACGCAAAGACCATTGCGAAGCTCGAGCGGAGGATGATTTTGCTCTCCGACGCCTCGCCCAGCTCGTATTTGCGACGAACCGTGCCGTCGCTGTTGGACTCGACACTTTTGGTCATGAGACGCACCGTAGCTTTCGCACACTCACGCAGCCGTACGCGGGACTTGCTGCACGAGACCAGTCTGAGATTTCAAAATTCGCGGGAGAATTTCGTCCTTCGGACCAAACGCCGTCAGTTTCCCCTGCTCGATGACACCCATCATGTCGACGGATGCCAGCGCGCTGGGACGGTGGGCGATCACCCCGGCGATGCCGCCCCGCTCGCGCACCGAGGCGATGGCCCGGGTCAGAGCCGCTTCGCCGTCCGCGTCGAGATTGGAATTGGGCTCGTCGAGCACGACGAGGAATGGATCACCGTAAAGCGCACGCGCCAAACCGATGCGCTGACGCTGTCCCACGGACAATGCCGTGCCATGGGGGCCAAGCTCGGTTTCGTAGCCGTCCGGCATACGCACGATCATCTCGTGCACGCCAGCCGCTTTCGCCGCCGCCAAAATCTTGGCGCCATCGGGCGTGGGATCGAGGCGGCAGATGTTCTGCGCAATCGTCGCATCCAAGAGCGATATCTCTTGCGGCAGATAGCCGATGTAACTGCCGAGCACGTCGCCGGGCCATTGCGAGATGTCGGCATCGTCGAGACGAATGTTTCCCCGTACGAGCGGCCAGACGCCAGTCAATCCGCGCACGAACGACGATTTGCCGCCGCCGCTTGGGCCGATGATGCCCACCGCATGTCCAGCCTCGAGGGACAGCGTGACGTCGCTCAGCACGATCGTTCCGTTGCTGGGCGCTGCAACCGTCGCGCGCTCGATCTGCAGCACCCGCTTGGGGCGCGGCAGTTCGACGTGGGGAGGCGTTTCGTCGATGGCGGTCAGCGTTTCGGTCAAACGCGCGTAGGATTTGCGCGCCGCTACCACACCTTTCCATTGGCTGATCGCCAAATCGACCGGAGCCAGCGCCCGCGCCGATGCAACGGAGGCAGCGATGATGGCACCCGCTGTCAAATCTCCCGCGATGGTCAAATAGGCACCGACGCCCAGGACCGCCGATTGCAGGATCATGCGCATGACTTTGGAGAGGCCAGTGAATGTACCGGCGACGTCATTGGTCTTCGTCTGCAGAGCCAGATGCTCGCCATTGATCTTGTCGAAGCGGGCGATCGCGCGCCCTGAAAAACCCATGGCGCGGATGACGTCGGAATTGCGGGCGTGGGAGTCGGCCATCGTCGCCCGCGCGAGCGCTGCTTGTTGTGTCGAGACACTGTGTTTTTGGGTCGCAAATTCGGTCAGAAGCGTCAGTGTCGTCAGAATGAGAGCGCCACCGATCGTGAGAATGCCGAGCCAGGGATGCAGGCAATACACGAACACCAGATACAGTGGCATCCAGGGCAGATCGAAGAGGGCCATCGGCCCTTGTCCACCCATGAACTGACGCAACGTATCGACGTCACGGCCCCGTTCCATCGATTCTGCTGTCGAAAAACCGTAGCGTGGCATGTCGATCGTCACTTTGTGCGCCAGTGGCGCCAAGCAATGGTCGAGTTTGGCGCCAATACGCACCAGAATGTTGGAGCGGCTGACGTCGAGCATGCCCTGGAAGCAGTAGAGCCCGATCGCGAGGCCGGACAAGGCGATCAGCGTGGGGATGCTTTGGCTGGTGAGGGCGCGGTCGTAGACCTGGAGCATGTAAACCGAGCCCGTCAGGGCCAGTATGTTGACGATGCCCGACACCAGAAAGAGATAGCCGATGATTCGCCGCAGCCCACCGACTTCTGAAATGGGCGTCCTGATTTTGGAAAAACGCTTGCGAAATGATTTCTTACGCATGAACTCAAGTCCCCAAACTCGTGATCGACTTCTCCCGGCTCGAGCTGGGACGGCACGGGGGTGCCCTCCCGGTTTGTGCTGCAAATGGCGTGCCGTCGACCTCAGACGAAGTTGGCCTTGTCGAGGTCGGTCACGCCCACGACCCGGATTTGGAAGTCCGCCTCGGCGTCGCCGTCCGTGTTGCCCTCGATGAGGGTGTCGCCATCGACAACCTCGAGGCGAAGACTGCCCGCCATGGTGAAGTCCGCGCTAATCGCCGTATCGAAATCGAACGTCATGCCGGAGTAGAGCGGGGCCAGGTCGACCCGATCGCCGGCAGCGAAGCCATTGATCGTGTCACCGTCAGCGGCCTGTGCCTTGCGGAAGACGAAGACATCGTTGCCAGCGTCGGTAACGATGTCTTCGCCTTCCGGACGGTCTGCTGCGTCAAGGGAGGTGAGGTCAGGGTTGGAAGAAATCGAAGTTGGACGTTGCGACGGTTGCGTTGGCGTCGATGGTGGCGATCAGCGTGAGTTCGCTGGCGTCGATTTCATCTGTACCCCCTGCGGCCTGTACCCACTGCCAGACCGACGCGCTGTCGCCGTCCGTGTCGTTGATGACGAAAAGGGCGTCTTCGTCGTTGCCAGCTGTGATGGCGAACTCTAGGTTGAATGCTGCGGCGACGAGACCGGCGTTGCTGAGGTTGATGTTGGCGACACCTTCGCCGCCTGCACCCGTCAGCATCAGGGCTTCGATACTATCGTTGCCCTGACCAATCATGACCACGGCGTTGCCCGTCCCGCCATTCCCAGTGGCGAAGGTGAAGTCGCCGTTGGTATGGCCGTCGTCGTAGGTGGCAGCCAGCGCGCCGCCGAATTCGATGCGGTCGGCATTGGCACCCCCGCCGAAGACGTCGAAATTGATGATGGTGTCGCCGAAGTCGCCGGTTGCACTGAACCGGACGAGATCGACGACGTCATCGTTGGCCACGCCGGTGTCGATGGCGTCGCCACCAGCACCGCCGGTGAGGATATCGCCGCCCGCGCCGCCGTTGAGTGCGTTGGCCGATGCGTTGCCGGTGATCCGGTCGTTGCCGGAGCCGCCCAACACGTTTTCGATGCCGCTCAACGTATCGGTGCCAGTTTCATCGCTCGATGCCGAACCGATACCCGTCGACCCCAGTTCAACGATCATGTTGGCCGAGATCGCCTCGAGGTCGAGTGTGTCGATGCCGGCATCACCGTGGTAAACGTCGTTGCCATCATCCGCTGCGGCAAAGATCGTGTCGTCGCCGGCACCGGCATGAACCACGTCGCGCCCAGCTTCGCCGAAGACGAGGTCGTTGCCCGCATCCGCGAACACCGTGTCGTTGCCAGACCCGGCCAGGACCGTATCGTCACCCGTGCCAGCGGCGATGTAGTCGTTCCCGCCGTTCCCGATGACGAGGTCGTCGCCGGAACCGCCCACCAGATAATCAGCGCCAGCATCGCCCAGCAGGTTATCGTCGCCGTCCAATCCGAGCAGCGTGTCGTCGCCGTCTTCGCCAGTGAGGGTGTCGCCACCTGCACTGCCGACTCTGGTGTCGTCGGCACTGGTGCCGATTTGGATCAGCGTGGACGATCCGCCGGTGTTGGTGGTGTCGCCCCCGGTGTCGGTTTCGTCTTCGCCCGAAGTGTCCTCACCCGAGGTGTCTTCACCCGAGGCATCCTCACCCGAAGTGTCCTCACCCGAAGTGTCCTCACCCGAGGTGTCCTCACCCGAGGTGTCCTCACCCGAGATGTCCTCACCCGAGGTGTCTTCGCCCGAGGCATCCTCGCCCGAGGTGTCTTCGCCCGAAGTG
>JANOHP010000073.1:0-13066 GCA_031406575.1 Hyphomicrobiales bacterium | reverse complement strand
GTCACGTCGCGAATGGAAGTGATCTGGAAGCCCGACGCCTGCAATGCGCGCAGCGCCGATTCACGACCCGATCCCGGACCGCTGACTTCGACTTCCAGCGTGCGCACGCCGTGCTCGGCGGCTTTCTTGCCGACGTCTTCCGCCGCGACCTGGGCCGCAAACGGCGTCGATTTGCGCGAGCCCTTGAAGCCCATCGTGCCCGACGACGACCAGGCGATGGTGTTGCCCTGCGCGTCTGTGACCGTGATCATCGTATTGTTGAACGAGGCATTCACATGCGCCACGCCCGACGCGATGTTCTTTTTCTCGCGACGGCGCACCTTGCCACGCTGCTGCTGTTCTTTCGCCATGTCTCTCGCTTTCGAGTGAGCCCGCGTTCACCGCGGCCCGCAACTACGTCGATCCCCGCGTCACCGACGCCGGTTGCCCGTGAGGGCTTACTTCGAAGCCTGTTTCTTGCCGGCTATCGCTTTCGCCGGACCCTTGCGGGTGCGGGCATTGGTGTGCGTGCGCTGACCACGCACGGGCAGACCACGCCGATGGCGCAGACCGCGGTAGCAGCCCAGATCCATCAGGCGCTTGATGTTCATCGCCACGTCGCGACGCAGATCACCTTCGACCACGTAGTCGCGATCGATCGCTTCGCGGATTTGCAGCACTTCCGCGTCCGTCAACTGATTGACGCGACGCTCAGCCGGGATGCTCACGCGGGTGCAGATCTCTTTGGCGAACTTCGCCCCAATGCCATGGATGTATTGGAGTGCAATGACGACGCGTTTCTGCGTCGGAATGTTCACGCCTGCTATACGGGCCACGTGGTCATCTCCCAGGAAGTCGTTCTCGAATGCTCGCTTGAGCGTTTGGCCTGCTGTCCCCGAGTCGGGCCATCGGCACGCCCTCGAGTAAAACGCGCCGAGCAGCACCGGGCCGCCAAAGTTGGGCCCGCTGCTGCTGCAAACTGCCGTGAATGTCGGCGCTTTGTAACCAACATGTCACGCCTCGTCAACAATTCACCCCGCGTCTTCTTCTCCCGAACCCCGTTTATTTCAGCCACTGGCCTTGGCCGTCGTGTCTAGAATGGCTGAAATAGCGACTGCGACATCCTCGATCGGGGCCATACCGTCGACTGAGCGTAACGTGCCCAGGCAAAAGTAAAAACCGATCAGGGGGGCGGTCTCGCGGTAGTAGGTCATGAGCCGCGTCGTCACCGTTTCGGCATTGTCGTCGTCGCGGCGGGTGAATTGGGTGCTGTTGCAAACGTCGCACACCCCACGCACCGTCGGACGCTTGAAGCGGTCGTGGTAGCCCTCGCCACATTTGGCGCAGGCGTACCGGCCGACGATGCGCTCGACGAGCTGATTGTAATCGACCTTCAAATCGATCACGGCGTCCATTTTCTTGTTTTTCTCGGCCAGCAGGCGCTCCAAGGCGGCAGCCTGATTGAGGGTGCGCGGAAAGCCATCGAGGATGAACCCCTGCGCACAATCGGGCTGGTCGATCCGCTCGGAAATGATGTCGACCACCACGTCGTCGGGCACGAACACACCCTTGTCCATGAGCGCCTTGACCTGCGTGCCCAGGTCGGTACCCGCCTTGACGGCAGCGCGCAGCATGTCACCCGTCGAGAGCTGTACAAGCCCGCGCTTTTCGGCAATCCACTTCGACTGGGTGCCTTTGCCGGCTCCAGGAGGCCCGAGCAGAATGAGGTTCATTGGCATCTCACCCTGTCATCGCCCGCGACGGGCACCCCTGAGTTTGGATTTCTTGATCAGCCCTTCGTACTGATGGGCCAGCAGATGACTGTGGACTTGGGCCACGGTATCCATCGTGACACTGACGCAGATCAAGAGCGACGTTCCGCCGAAGTAGAACGGCACGGCCCAATAGGCGATCAGGATTTCCGGCAGCACGCAGACCACTGCGAGATAGAGGGCACCCACGAATGTGATGCGCGTCAACACGTAGGAGATGAACTCCGCGGTCTTTGTCCCGGGCCGGATGCCCGGAATGAAGCCGCCGTATTTGCGCAGATTGTCCGCCGTATCGGCGGGATTGACGACCACCGAGGTATAGAAGAACGCGAAAAACAAGATCAGCGCCACGTAAACGGCGAGATACAGCGGCTGCCCCCGGCCCAAGCGCGCCACGATCTCTTGCAGGAATTCCGATCCAAAGCCTCCGGTGCCGCCACCGCTCGCCATGAACTGCGCCGCTGTGATGGGCAACAGCAACAATGAAGACGCGAAGATCGGCGGAATGACGCCCGACGAGTTGAGTTTCAGCGGCAGGTGCGACGACGAGCCCTGGAACATCCGGCTGCCGACCTGCTGCTTTGGATATTGGATCAGCAATCGCCGCTGCGCGCGCTCCATGAAGACGATGGCCGCCACGGTCGCCAGCATCAGGGCCAGCAGCGCCAGCAGCACGAACGTGGAAATGGCGCCCTGCTTGCCCAATTCAAAGAGACCTGCAATCGCGCTCGGCAAGCCCGCGACGATGCCCGCGAAGATGATCAGCGACGTGCCGTTGCCGACGCCGCGCTGCGTGATCTGCTCACCCAGCCACATCAGAAACATGGTACCGCCGACCAGCGTAATCACCGTCGAAACGCGGAAGAACCAGCCCGGATCGAACACCACAGAGCCTGCCCGGCTCGTGGTTCCCTCGAGGCCAATGGCAATGCCATAGGCCTGGAATGCGGCGAGCGCCACGGTCAGGTAGCGCGTATATTGGTTGATCTGCTTGCGGCCCTGCTCGCCCTCTTTTTTTAGGGTTTCGAGTGTCGGTGAGACCGACTGCATGAGCTGCATGATGATCGATGCCGAGATGTACGGCATGATGTTGAGGGCGAAGATCGCCATGCGCTCGATGGCGCCGCCCGAGAACAAATTGACGAGCCCCAGAATCCCCTTCGACGCGCTCTGGAACGTCTCCGCATAGGCTTCCGGATTGATACCCGGCAGGGGAATGAACGTACCGAGCCGAAAGACCACGAGCGCTGCCAGCGTGAACCAGATGCGTCGTTTCAGGTCTTCGGCTTTGGCGAAGGCACCGAAGTTCAAATTGGAGGCGAGTTGCTCGGCGGCGGATGCCATGCTGCGGCGGACTCCCGATCCCGGTGGCCGCGCCACGCGGTGTGCACGTGGCAGCACCTGGGCGCGAAAGTCGCGTTTAGGTCATCATTGACGGCAGTTGCACCGCGATGCAACCACCACCGGCGCCGCATGAGCGGCACCTGTTCGCGCGGGACCACAGTCGGCCCCGCTAGGCCTTACTCGTCGCCGCCCGATTTCTTCTTGCCGCTCTTGGCGCGTTTGGCTGCCGTCTTGGCACGCTTCTTCACGTCGGCTTCCAGCACTTTCGGTACGATCAGCGTGACCTTGCCGCCAGCCTGTTCGATGGCGACTGTGGCGGAGGCTGTGACGTGATTGACCGTCAGAGCGAGTTTCGACTTCAAATCGCCACCGCCCAGAATGCGCACACCGTCCAGCGCGCGGCGAATGACGCCGGCTTCGATCAGCGTCGTGACGTCGACGGGCTTGGTTGCATCGAGGCGACCGGCTTCGACCGCCTGCTGCAAGCGTCCGAGCGTCACTTCGTTGTAAAACTTGGGGTTGATCGGGCGGAAGCCCCGCTTGGGCAACCGGCGATGAAGTGGCATCTGGCCGCCTTCAAAGCCGCCCAGCGCCACACCCGACCGCGCCGACTGCCCCTTGCCGCCTCGGCCGCCCATTTTGCCGACGCCAGAGCCGATACCACGCCCGATTCGCACGCGGAATTTGCGTGCGCCGGGGTTGTCCTTCATGTCGTTCAGCCGCATGGGCCTTGCTCCTCGAGCCGTTTCCCTGAGCGCTCGCTGGTGCTGCGCGGGGTCTTGTACCGTGTGTTCGACCGTCAGCCGTCGAAGCCGACCGCGCCGTCATTCGTCACTTCTCGTCGATGACTTTCACCAAATGGCGAACCGCATGCACCATGCCGCGCACGTCGGGCGTATCGGGCAGCGTGCGGCGACGATTGATCTTGTTGAGACCCAGACCCTTGAGTGTCTGCGTCTGCACTTCGGGCCGGCGGATGGCGCTGCGCACCTGCTCCACCGTGATCGTCTTGCCGGTCAGCGGCTTCTTGTCTGCCATCGGTCTCAACCTTCACCTTCGAATTCTGCCGGCAGACGCCGGTTCAGCCACGCATCGACGTGCCGGCTCCCCTGGGGACGGCCGGCACCTTGGCACGCGTCACACCGTATCCTGGGCTGCTTCGCCGGTTTCCCCGGCCATATCGCGGCGACGCGACACGATCTCGGAAACCTTCTTGCCGCGACGCGCGGCGACGCCACGCGGATTTTCCTGCGCCTTGAGGGCGTCGATCGTCGCGCGCACCATGTTGTAGGGGTTGCTGCTCCCCAGCGACTTGGCCACGACGTCGCGCACACCCAGCATTTCAAACACGGCACGCATCGGACCGCCGGCGATGATGCCGGTTCCCGGAGGAGCCGCACGCAAAATAACCTTGCCCGCACCGTGGTGGCCCGTGCTGTCGTGATGCAGTGTACGCTTGTCGCGCATCGGCACGCGCACCAGCGCCCGGCGAGCCGCCTCGGTCGCCTTGCGGATGGCTTCCGGAACTTCGCGGGCCTTACCGTGGCCATAACCGACCTGGCCGCTCTGATCGCCGACGACGACGAGGGCTGCAAAGCCGAAGCGCTTGCCACCCTTCACGACCTTGGCGACGCGATTGAGGGCGACGAGCTTGTCGACGAAATCGCCTTTGCGATCGTCGTCGCGATCACGATCTCGCGAGGGGTTGCGTGCCACTGTGACGTCCTTTCCGTATCAGAAATTCAGTCCGCCCTCGCGGGCGGCATCGGCGAGCGCCTTGACGCGCCCGTGGAACATGTAAGCACCGCGATCGAACACGACGCGGGTAATACCGGCAGCAACGGCCCGTTCGGCGACGAGCTTGCCGACGACGGCTGCTGCCGCCTTGTCGGCGCCCTTTGCGAGCTTGCCGTCGAGCGCCTTATCGAGGCTCGACGCCGCCGCGACGGTGACGCCCCGGCTGTCGTCGATGACCTGCGCATAAATATGCTTCGACGACCGGAAAACCGACAACCGCGGCCGGTCGCTGGAGACCTTCCGAAGGGAGCGGCGCACCCGGTTGCGGCGCCGTTGAAAGAGAGTGTCGTGCGCGCTCATGGCCCTGGCCCTTATTTCTTCTTGCCTTCTTTGCGCCGGATGATCTCGCCTTGATAGCGCACGCCTTTGCCCTGGTAGGGCTCGGGTTTGCGATAGGCGCGAAGCTCGGCTGCGACCTGCCCGACCTTCTGCTTGTCGATACCGGAGATACGAATGATCGTATCCTTCCTCGGTCCGTCGAGCACGATCTGAATTCCGGCAGGGATCGGATAGATGACGTCGTGGCTGTAGCCGACCTGCATTTGCAGGTCTTTGCCCTTCATACCGGCCCGAAAGCCGACACCGTGAATCTCGAGTGCCGCCGAGTACCCTTCGACCACGCCTTTGATCTGGTTGTCGATCAGCGTGCGCGACATGCCCCACTTGGAGCGAGCACTCTTCGTGTCGTCGCGCGGCGTGACGGTGATGCCGGCATCCGTACGTTCGACCTTGACCTCATCGGACACGACCAGGGCAAGCTCCCCTTTGGGGCCCTTGACCTTGACTTCCTGGCCATTGACCGTCGCCTGCACACTGGCCGGCACGGGTACCGGCTTTTTGCCGATGCGCGACATGATTATTCCTCGTTCGATGCGTCGTGCACTGTCTGCCCCGTCGCCGGGATCAGAAGATGTTGCACAAAATTTCGCCGCCGACTTTCTCCTCGCGCGCCCGGGTGTCGGACATGACACCTTTCGGCGTCGAAAGGATCGCTACGCCCAAACCGTTGGCGACGGACCGCAGATCACGCACCTGCGAATAAACCCGTCGTCCCGGCTTCGACACGCGCTCGATTTCGCGAATGGCCGGTTGACCATTGGTGTATTTCAGCTCGATCTCGATCTCGCTGCCACCCTGCTTGTGGTCGACGCGGGTATAGCCGCGGATATAACCTTCTTCGGCGAGCACGTCGAGCACCCGCACGCGCAGGTTGGAAGCCGGCGTCACCACCTTGGGGCGTCGACGCTGTTGCGCATTACGGATGCGGGTCAGCATATCGCCCAGCGGATCATTCAATGCCATCGGGTCGCTTCCTTACCAGCTCGACTTGACCATGCCGGGGATCAATCCCTGGCTCGCCAGCTCACGCAACTGGTTGCGGCTGAGCTTCAGCTTACGATAGAACCCGCGCGACCGCCCCGTCAGCTCGCAACGATTGCGAATGCGCGTTTTGGACGAATTGCGGGGCAACTGGGCGAGTTTCAGCCGAGCCTGAAAGCGAAGCTCGGGGGGATGCTTTTCATCCGTCGCGATCTCCTTCAGCTTGGCACGCCGTTCGGCATATTGCGCCACCAGCCGCCGGCGGCGGTTGTTGTTTTCGACGGAACTCTTCTTAGCCATCTCTTCCTCCAAGACCCACTTATCGGCGAGCGTCACTCCCGAAGTTGAGCCCTAGCTGCGGAACGGGAAATTGAAGGCACGCAGCAGCTCGCGCGCTTCATCGTCGGTGCGGGCGGTCGTGCAGACGATCACGTCCATGCCCCAGGTTTCGTCGATCTTGTCGTAATCGACTTCGTAGAACACGGTGTGCTCACGCAGACCGAGTGCGAAGTTGCCGCGCCCGTCGAAGCTCTTCGGGCTCAAGCCGCGAAAGTCTTTGACGCGGGGCAGCGCGATCGTCACGAGACGATCGAGGAATTCGTACATGCGATCGCCGCGCAGCGTCACCTTGGCGCCGATCGCCATGTTCTCGCGCACCTTGTAGGTAGCAATCGATTTGCGCGCGCGCGTGATCACGGGGCGCTGGCCGGCGATGAGGGCGAGATCGCCCGCCGCATTGTCGACCTTCTTGCGATCGTTGACCGCCTCGCCAATGCCCATGTTCAGCACGATTTTGTCGAGCTTGGGAACCTGCATGGGGTTATTGTAGGCGAACTTCTCCACCAGCGCCGCACGCACGACGTCATTGTAGAGTGTTTTCATGCGCGGCTTGTAGTCAGCCGGACGGGGCTTGGGCGGCGCCTTGGCGACCTTCGCTTCGGCTTTGCTGCGACGCGCCTGCTGCGCCTTTTCGGCCCGCGCTCCGCCCTTCAGCTCCTTGGCTGTCGTGCGGGGCGGCTTGTCGCCTTTCGGCTTATCGTCATCGGCCATGGTCAGCTCTTATGATCCGGAATGATTTCGCCCGACCGCTTGGCAAAGCGAACCTTCTTGCCGTCGGCCAGCAATTTGAATCCCACGCGCGTCGGCTTGCCGTCTTTGGGATCTTCGACCGCCAAATTGGACAGATGAACCGGCGCCTCTTTGGGAACGATGCCGGCTTCTTGAGTTGCCGACTGCTTCTGGTGGCGACGCACCATGTTGACGCCACGAACGAGGGCCCGGTCTTCCTTGGGCCGCACTTCCATGACTTCACCGTGCTTACCCCGGTCGCGGCCCGAAAGCACGACGACCTGGTCGCCTTTCTTGATTTTCGCGGCGGACATCAGAGCACCTCCGGCGCCAAAGACATGATCTTCACGTGCTTGCGAGCACGCAGTTCGCGGGTCACCGGTCCGAAAATACGCGTGCCGACCGGATCGCCCTGTGGATTGATCAGCACAGCGGCATTGCGATCGAAACGGATCAGCGAGCCATCCGACCGCCGCACGCCCTTGGCTGTGCGCACGATGACGGCCTTCATGACCTGGCCCTTCTTGACGCGACCGCGCGGGATCGCCTCTTTCACCGACACGACGATCGTGTCGCCGATCGTGGCGTACTTGCGCTTGGACCCGCCCAGCACCTTGATGCACTGCACGCGACGAGCGCCCGAATTATCGGCGACGTCTAGGTTGGATTCCATCTGGATCATGTTCGTGTCGCCTCGGTCATCAGGTGTCTGCGTCGCGGCATCATCGATCGGCTATCAGTCATTCGAAATCTGCGGTTCGTCCCCGATCCGCCCTGCGATCCGCTCCGGCGCTCACGCGTCGGACCAGTACCGGCCGGCTCGAGAGCCTCACGCCGTTTCCGTCGTGACCACCCAGCGTTTGTTCTTCGAGATCGGCCGGCTCTCTTCGATCCAGACCTTGTCCCCGACCTTCAATGCATTGGTCTCGTCGTGGGCATGGTACTTTTTCGAACGCCGCACCGTTTTCTTGAACAGCGGATGCGTAAAGCGGCGTTCGACTTCGACCACCACGGTCTTCTCGTTCTTGTCGGAAACCACGACGCCTTGCAGCACGCGCTTGGGCATATCTCGTCCTCGTCCTCAGCCCTTGGTCACAGGAGCCGTTGCGCCGCGCTTTTGGCGGGCAACGGTCATGATCCGAGCGATATCGCGCCTCACAACACGCACGCGAGCCGTATTCTCGAGCTGGCCCGATGCGCGCTGAAAGCGCAGGTTGAACTGTTCTTTTTTGAGCTTCGCCAACTCGTCATCGAGCTGATCGACGGTCAAATCCTTGAATTTTCCTACGGCCGTCATGTCACTCCTCGCCTCGTCTCGTATCAGCGCCTGGGCACCCGTCCGATGGATCGCCTCAGAGCACGCGGGTTACGATACGGCACTTGATCGGCAGTTTGGCAGCGCCCAACTCGAGCGCCTCTCGGGCGATCGTGTCGGACACACCGTCGATCTCGAAGATGATGCGGCCGGGCTTGACGCGCGTGACCCAGAGTTCAGGCGAACCCTTGCCCGAGCCCATGCGCACTTCGGCCGGCTTCTTCGTGATCGGGATATCGGGAAACACCCGCATCCAATTACGTCCAGCGCGCTTCATGTGCCGCACGATGGCGCGGCGCATGGCTTCGAGCTGGCGCGCAGTCAGCCGCTCGGGCTGCACGGCTTTGAGGCCGTATGACCCGTAAACCAAAGTCGTGCCACTCTTGGCTTGACCGTGGATGCGGCCTTTGAAGGCCTTCCTGAACTTGGTGCGTTTCGGTTGCAGCATAGCACTCGATCCGATTGGTGTTCTTTATGCCCGGTCGCCGCCGCGGTCACCGCGATTACCACGGCCCCCACGATCGTCGTCCCGGCGCTGCCGGCCGCCACCGCCCGTTTCCTGAGCCTCGAGCGAACGCCGCTCGGCAGCCATCGGATCGTGCTCGATGATCTCGCCTTTGAAGATCCAGACTTTGACGCCGATGATGCCGTACGCCGTGCGGGCGATGCCATAACCGAAGTCAATGTCGGCGCGTAGCGTATGCAGCGGCACGCGACCTTCGCGATACCACTCGACGCGCGCGATTTCCGCGCCGCCCAAGCGGCCCGAAACGTTGATACGAATGCCGAGGGCGCCAAGACGCAGCGCCGACTGCACCGAGCGCTTCATCGCACGCCGGAACGCCACGCGGCGCTCGAGCTGCTGAGCAATCGTCTCGGCAACCAACACCGCGTCGATTTCGGGTTTGCGCACTTCGACGATGTTGAGATGCACTTCCGATGCCGTCAGCCGTGCGAGTTCGCCGCGCAGTTTTTCGATATCGGCGCCCTTTTTGCCGATGAGAATGCCGGGACGCGCCGAATGCACGGTCACGCGGCATTTGCGATGCGGCCGCTCGATCACGACCTTGGATATGCCCGCCTGACGCTGCTGCGCCAGGATGTGTTTGCGGATCGCGAAGTCCTCGTGCAGCAGTCGGCTGTACTCGCCTCGTCCGGCGAACCAGCGGCTGTCCCAGGTGCGGTTGATGCCCAACCGCATACTGATCGGATTGACCTTATGACCCATTACCGCTGCTCCTCTGCGGGTGCCGCTTGGACTTCGCGGACGATCACCGTCAACTGTGCGAACGGCTTGATGATGCGCGCACCGCGTCCACGCCCGCGGGCATGGAAGCGCTTCAGCATCATGTTCTTGCCGACCCAGGCTTCGGCAACGATCAGATCGTTGACGTCGAGCCCGTGATTGTTCTCGGCATTGGCGACCGCGCTCATGACGCACTTGCGTACGTCACCGGCGATCCGCTTGCGCGAGAACTCGAGTTCGGCCAGCGCCTTCTCGACCTTCTTGCCGCGGATCATCGCAGCCACCAGGTTGAGCTTTTGCGGCGAAACTTTGAGGTTCTTGGCAATTGCCTGAGCCTCGTTGTCGGGAAGACTACGCTCCCGTTTGGGCTTACCCATTATTTCGCCCTCGCCGCTTTCTTGTCGCCACTGTGGCCATGGAAGGTCCGCGTCGGCGAGAACTCGCCGAACTTGTGCCCCACCATGTCCTCACTGACGGACACCGGAACATGCTTGTGGCCGTTGTGTACGCCGAAGGTGAGCCCGACGAACTGCGGCAGTATCGTCGAACGCCTCGACCAGATCTTGATCACCTCGCTTCTGCCGGAAGCGCGGGTTTTCTCCGCCTTCTTGAGCAGATAGCCATCGATGAACGGGCCTTTCCAAACCGAGCGTGCCACTTGTCTCTCCTTCGCGCCTCAGGTTCGCCTGGGCGAAACGTTATTTCTTGCCGCGAGGACGGATGATGAACTTCGCCGTCGACTTGTTCTTGCGTGTCTTGTAGCCCTTGGTCGGCTTGCCCCAGGGCGTCGCCCAGTGCTTGCCACCCTTGGTTCGGCCACCGTTGGGATGGTCGACTGGGTTCATTGCGATCGACCGGACCGTCGGACGGCGACCCATCCAGCGGGTGCGCCCAGCCTTGCCCATCGACTCGTTGGCGTGATCGGGGTTCGACACCGCGCCCACTGTTGCCATGCACTCCTGACGCACGCGCCGGGTTTCACCCGACGTGAGTTTCAGGATCGCCCAACCGGCATCGCGGCCGACGAGTTGCACATAAGCGCCAGCCGACCGAGCCAACTGCCCACCGCGACCCGATTTCAATTCCACGTTGTGCACGATCGTGCCGATCGGCATCGCCGACAGCGGCATTGCGTTGCCCGGCTTCACGTCGGCCTTGGCGCCGGAGATGACTTTATCGCCGATGGCCAAACGCTGCGGTGCCAGAATGTAGGCCTGCTGCCCGTCGTCGTACGTAATCAGCGCGATGAACGCCGTGCGGTTGGGATCGTATTCCAGCCGCTCGACAGTTCCTGCCACATCGAACTTGCGGCGCTTGAAATCGACGAGGCGATAGGCCTTTTTGTGCCCGCCGCCGATGTGGCGCGTGGTGATGCGGCCGTGATGGTTGCGGCCGCCGGTCTTGGTTTTACCCTCGACCAGCATCTTGACCGGGCCGCCCTTCCACAGGTGCGATTTGTCGACGAGGACGAGTTGCCTCAAGCCCGGCGATGTCGGTCGAAATGTCTTCAGTGCCATGACCGAATGCTCCTCAAACGCCGCTCGTCACATCGATGGACTGTCCGTCCTCGAGTGTGACGATCGCTTTTTTCTGGTCGCTCAGCAGCGCCATCCGGCCGCGGAACGCCTTTCGCTTACCCTTGCGCACCAGCGTGTTGACGGCCTTCACCTTGACCCCGAACAACTGCTCGATGGCCGATTTGATCTGGGGCTTCGTCGCGTCCTTGGCCACGTTGAAGATGACCTGGTTCACTTCCGAAGCTGCTGTGGCCTTTTCGGTGATCACCGGCGAGCGGATCACATCGTAGGCGGATGTCTTTTTCATTTCGAAGTTCCCGCCCGTCAGCCGTTGAACCGAGCTTCGAGCGCCGTGATTGCCGCCTTGGTCAGGACGAGCTTGCGGCGACGAAGGATGTCATAGACGTTGATGCCTTCGATCGGCAGCACGTCGATGTTGGGAATGTTGCGAGCAGCGCGTGCGAAGCCCGGCTCCAAGATGGAGCCGTCGATGAAGAGCGCATTCGACAGCCCGAGCTTTTCGAACTGTGCTTTCAGGCCCTTCGTCTTGCCTTCGAGCGCCTCGGCCTTGTCGATGACGATCAGTTCACCGGCTTTGGCCTTGGATGACAGCGCGTGACGCAGAGCCAGCGCGCGCACCTTCTTGGGAAGACCGATGGCATGGCTGCGGGGCTTGGGGCCGAACGCTTTGCCGCCGCCGCGAAACTGCGACACCGACTTGTCGCCGTGACGCGCACCGCCGCTGCCCTTCTGCTTCACGAACTTCTTGCCCGTGACGTTCACCTCGGAGCGATCCTGCGAATGGTGCGTGCCGGCCATGCGCTTCAGCAACTGCCAGCGCACCATGCGGTGGAGAATGTCTTTGCGCGGCTCCAAATTGAAAATCTTGTCGTCGAGTTCGATATCGCCAGCCGAGGCGGCATCGAGTGTGGTCATCTCGGCGCGCATCACGCTTGCTCCTTCGATTGGGCGGCAGACGACGCAGCGTCAACGGGCTTGCGGAACGCGCCGGGCTTGGGCGCATCCTTGTGCAACGGCTTCTTGACGGCGTCGCGAACCATCACCCAACCACCACGAACTCCGGGAACCGCACCGCGCACCAGCACCAGCCCGCGTTCGATGTCCGTGCCGACCACCTCGAGGTTGAGCGTCGTAATCCGCTCGTCACCCATGTGACCGGCCATCTTCTTGCCTTTAAAGACCTTGCCCGGATCCTGACGCTGACCGGTCGAACCGTGCGAACGATGCGACACCGAGACGCCGTGGGTGGCGCGTAGACCGCCGAAGTTCCAGCGCTTCATGGCGCCCTGGAAACCTTTGCCTTGGTTCGTGCCCGTCACGTCGACGAGTCGATGGGCAAAGCCGGTCGCACGCGATGGATGGGTCGCCGTCCGACGGTGCGGTCGATCGCCATGAACCCGGTCGATCACCCCAACGGTGGCCGAACCAAGGGTGGCAAGCACTGGGCGACGCCCTGGGGCAAGCCGACCAAAGGATTCAAGACCCGCAAAAACAAGGCGACGGACAAGTACATCGTCCGCAGCCGCCACAAGCAGAAATAAGCCAAGGGCTTTAGGAGACAGCAGTGGCACGTTCAATTTGGAAAGGCCCGTTCGTCGACGGTTACATCCTCAAGAAGGCCGAGAAGGTGCGCAATTCCGGCCGCAACGAGGTGATCAAGACGTGGAGCCGCCGGTCGACAATTCTG
>JANOHP010000025.1:0-2092 GCA_031406575.1 Hyphomicrobiales bacterium | reverse complement strand
GTGGCAGGCCTCGCATTTGGCCGCAGCGTGCTTACCGCGAAGCGGGAATTTCGTCGATTTCCCATGATCGAAGTGTACCGTGCGCCACGCATTGGGCGAATGGCACGTTTCACACTTGTTGCCGCGCTTGCCGGCGTGCGCATCCTGAATGGCATGGCATGACGCACAATTGGTCGGCAGGTCCTTGTAGCGTTCACCGACGTGGCATGCCGCACACACCACTTTGGCGTGCGCGGCGACCAACGGGAATTTGGTTTTCGAGTGATCGAACGGCTTGACGCGCGACCAGCCTTGTTCGCTGTGGCATCCCTCGCACTTGTCGCCCAGGCGGCCTTTGTGGGGTTCGGACGCCTTGTGGCAATCGACACACCGGCTGGCGGCGGCGCGAAATTTCTTCCCCACCTGATGACAGCTTTCGCACCGTGCTTTGGTGTGGGACCCTTCGAGGCGAAAATTCGTGAACGTATGATTGAACGTCTGCCGATCCAGCCGGATGATGTCGGCAGTTCGGCCTGCGTGATCGGTGTGGCAGGTCCGGCATTCGCCCTTCACGGCATCGGGCCGGCGGCCATGAAATCCGCGTTTTTGTTCGCGATCCGCGGTGATGTCCTTGTGGCAGGTGAGGCACAATTTGGATTGGCTGGCGCGCACGAAGGGTTCGTGACAGCTGGCGCAGTCCTTCTCGAGCTTGGCATGACCTTCGATCAGCGGTCCAGGCATGACCATGCGCTCGAACACCGTCTGCGACCGCGCAACCCACATCGGCACCAACAGGAGCGCAATCGCCATGCCGAGCGCCAGCATCGCGCGAAAGGCGCGCGCCCAGCCAGCGTGACGCTCAGTAGAGGTGGACAGCGATGACATGGACGATCGCCGTGACAATGAGCAGAAAAAACAGCGGATAATGCAGCACGTGCCAGAGAGCAAACAGGCGCTCGAACACGGCAAAGCGCGCCGCTTTGGTCACGGCGGCGAAATAGAGCGAAGCCTCCTTGCGAACGATGCGCATGCGCGCGCGCTTGTCGCGTCGGCTCCAGCGTTGGCTCTGCGCCTCGGCAGCGATGATGGCCTTCGCCCGGCCAAGAACATACCTGCGACACCGGCGGGCGCGCGTGCCCGACACCACGAACGCGCCCAAACTGCGAAAGAGACCGGGCCGGGCGGACATGGCCTGCGTCTCGAAGCGACGCAGCGCACTCAAGATGTCCTCGGCTCCTGCCAGATCACTACCGAGGGCCTGCTTCAGAACGGCTGTGTCACCGACGATGTCGGCGACGGAGGCCTTGCGGCCGTAGAGCCCTTTGTGCACGCGCGCATAAAGAAAACGGCCGACGATCCCACTGGCCACGACGACGAGCATGACACTCAGCGCCACATTACTGTTGAGGGAGCCGAGTTTGAAATTGCTGTGAAACAAGATCATCGTCGGGCCGAGAATGCCCAACAGCATATGCAGTCGAAACCAGTCGGGAACCCGTCCCAGATGCCGCAATAGCCTGGCGCGTTTGCGTAGTGGATAGAGCATGAGCAGCAGCATCATCGAGGCTCCGATGATCCCCAGCCAATACCCGGTGCCAGTCTCGGGCGTCAGATGCCCTTCGTCGCTGTTCATCCATCCCAGAGTGAGCGCCGAGAGGACAAGCATCGCGAAGGCGATGGGCAACGCGCGCATGATCGGGTAGGTCACGTAATGGCTCATCTGAGCCAAAGTCGAACCACGCGACGCGGGAGAAGGGCCGCCCCTCCCTGCTGTCCCAGCTTGGCCCGCAGCAATTGCCTCGGCCGACGCGTCTTTGAATTTCGGCTCGACGCGCGAGCCGACGGCTCTGGCCATCCATTCCCCCAGGACCAAACGAATGGTCGAGCTTCGGTCAGCCCCGATCGTTAGTCGAACCGTCCGTGAAACCCGTTCCCCACCAAGCGCAGCCAAGCCCTCGAAAGCGGCGTTAGTGTAACTGCTCACCCTCAAAGGCCCGCTGATCGGGCGGCAACAGGTCGGTTGAGCGCTTCTCGGATCGCAGCGAGGGCGGTTTGACCGGCGCGTTTTCCCGTGGCGACGACGGAGCAGATGTCGGCGTAGATCTGGGCGCCC
>JANOHP010000024.1:0-19856 GCA_031406575.1 Hyphomicrobiales bacterium | reverse complement strand
GGGCGCCCAGATCTACGCCGACATCTGCTCCGTCGTCGCCACGGGAAAACGCGCCGGTCAAACCGCCCTCGCTGCGATCCGAGAAGCGCTCAACCGACCTGTTGCCGCCCGATCAGCGGGCCTTTGAGGGTGAGCAGTTACCCGGGCCCGGAGAGTCTTACCATTCAGGTGCTAAAGTGACTTTTCAGGGTGGAGCATAAAATAATTCAATGTTGAACGTTATTTTGTTCCCATTGACTGAACTCGGATACCTGGCTGAGGGTCGTGTGGAGCCTCTACACGTCCCAGTTGCGGTTGCGCTCTCTCCGAGTCGAGCCCCTACTCAGCCGCCCCGTGACTCCCCCCGCCACCTGCACTACCCTCACCCCCAACCAGCCGGGGAGGCACACGACGTGCAGAACATCACGGGCAAGATCGCTTGGGTTACGGGCGCGGGCACGGGCATCGGGCGGGCGGCGGCGGAAGGGCTCGCCAGAGAAGGCGTCACCGTCGTGCTGACGGGACGACGCAAAGAGCCCCTCGAAAAGACGGCCGCCGCCATCAAAGCGGCAGGCGGCACCTGCACCATCCACGCCGCCGACCTCACCAAGTGGGCTTCCGTCGAAAAGGTCGCCACCGCCATCAAGGCCGTGTTCGGCCGCCTCGACATTCTGGTCAACAACGCGGGCGTCAACGTGCAGGCGCGCGAGTGGAGCCGGCTGACGCCTGAAAGCATCGACACCCTCGTCAGCGGTAACCTGACCAGCGCCATCTATGTGACGCGCGCGGTGCTGCCGATCATGCGCGAGCAACAGGACGGCCAGCTCATTCACACGTCCTCCATGGCCGGCCGCTTCATCTCGCCGGTGTCGGGGCCGATCTACACGGCCGCCAAGCACGGCGTCGTCGCCATGAGCCATACGATCAACCTCGAGGAATGCCAGAACGGCATTCGTTCCACCGTCGTGTGCCCCGGCGAAGTGGCGACCGAGATCATGCAGTTCCGCGATCCCCCCGAGCCCGCCGAAATCCAGGCGCGCATGGTGCAGCCCGAGGATTTCGAAGCGATATTCGTGTTTCTCGCGCGCACGCCCAAACACGTGTGCATCAACGAGATGCTGGTCACGCCGACGCACAATCGCGGCTACATCGCCGCCATGAAGGGCCGCCAAGCCCAGCAGGCGCAGGCCCGCGAGATGTCGAAATCGAAAACGGCCGGCTGACCCCACCCACCCCGAGAACCGGAGGTCCTCATGTTTGCCGAGCGCGCCCGATCACACCTGCTCGTCATCGACGTGCAGGAAAAACTCGCCGCCCATGTCGCCGATCAGGAAGCCGTCGTGGCCAATTGCACGCGGCTGGTCCGCTATGCCCGCCATCTCGGTGTGCCGGTGACGATGACCGAGCATTATCCCAAGGGCCTCGGGCCCACGGTCGCGACCCTCGTCGAAGCGGCCGGCAACGAAACACCGCGACTGGAAAAAATTGCGTTCTCCGCCTGGAAGGACACCGCAATCCGAGCCCGCATCGAGGGCCTGGCGCGCAAGGGCCGCGACCAAGTCGTCGTCGCCGGCATGGAAGCTCACGTCTGCGTCGGCCAGACCGCACTCGATCTGTTGGGGCCGATGGGCGCCGTTTTTCTCGTCGCCGACGCGGTCGGTTCGCGGCAGACGCTGGCGCGGGATCTGGCCATCGCACGCCTGCGCGATGCCGGCGCCATCATCGTCTCGCAGGAAATGATCGCGTTCGAATGGCTCGAGCGGGGCGATGCCGCAGAGGCCAAGGACATCATCGCGCTGGTCAAGTAGGATCGCGCAAACGCGCCGGATGCGAAGTGGGCATCCGAAGGCGCAAACACAGAAACGCGCCGGATGCGAAGTGGGCATCTGAAGGCGCAAGCAAGGGAGACCATCATGCGCTTGAAAGACAAAGTCGCCATCGTCACCGGGGCCGCGTCCGGCATGGGCGCCGAAACCGCCCGCATCTTCGCGCGCGAAGGCGCCAAAGTCGTACTCACCGATCTCAATGAGACCGACGGTCAGGCCGTGGCCCGCGCCATCGGCAACACGGCGCTTTTCGTCAAGCACGACGTCGCCCAGGAAGCCGACTGGCAGGCCGTCGCCGACGCCGCGCTCAAAAGCTTCGGGCGCATCGATATCCTCGTCAACAATGCCGGCGTTTCCGGCAGCGATCCCGACCGGCTCAGCATGGAGACCTGGGATCAACAGATGTCGATCAACGCCAAGGGCGTGTTCCTCGGCCTGCGCACGATCATCCCCATCATGCAGACGCAGAAGTCGGGCTCCATCGTCAACATCTCGTCGATCTCCGGCATCGTCGGCCAGACGTTCGTGCACATGGGCTACAATGCCGCCAAGGGCGCCGTGCGCACGATGACGAAAACGGTGGCCGTGCAGTACGCGCAAGACGGCATCCGCTGCAATTCGATCCACCCCGGCATCATGCCCGCGATGAAAACGTCGCGCCTGTCGGCCGACCCCGTGATCCGCGAAAAGACGCTGCGCGCCGTGCCTATGCGCCGCGAAGGCCGCATCGAGGAAGTGGCCCACGCGAGCCTGTTCCTGGCGTCCGACGAAGCCAGCTACATCACCGGCATCGAGGTTCCAGTGGATGGCGGGTTCCTGGCGCAGTAAAGGGATCGAGGCGAGCCGCGCCTACTTTTTCGCCCGCGCGATCGCTTCCTCGATCATGCGGCGCGCATCAGCCTCGTCACCCCAGCGCTCGATACGAGCCCATTTGCCGGGCTCGAGGTCCTTGTAGTGCGCGAAGAAATGCTCGATCTGCTTGAGCGTGATCTCCGGTAGGTCGGTGGTGGTGCGCACGCGATCGTAGCGCTGCGTGATCTTCGACGTCGGCACCGCGATGATCTTCTCATCGCCGCCCGCATCGTCCTCCATGACGAGCACGCCGACGGGTCGGCAATTCATGACCGCGCCGGGAAAGATCGCGCGCGTGTTGCACACCAAAACGTCGAGCGGATCGCCGTCTTCCGACAGCGTGTGGGGAATGAACCCGTAATTCCCCGGATACCGCATCGGCGTGTAGAGAAACCGATCGACGAACAACGTCCCCGACGCCTTGTCGAGTTCGTATTTGATCGGCTCCCCGCCGACCGGCACCTCGATAATGACGTTCACGTCGTGCGGCGGGTTCGTTCCGATCGGGATGGCGTCGATGCGCATGGGCTGGTTTTCCGTGGGTCAATAGAGCGTCTCTTTCAGGCGGGCTGGATAGGCTTTCTCATATTCGCCGCCATCGATCGACCCTTTCGAAAGGCGTGCCAGCATATCGCCGGCCGAGGGCAGCTCCGAGCGAGGCACGTGCGCCTCGGGGCTCCACAAGCGCGAGCGCACGAAGGCTTTGGGGCACTGGAAGTAGACGCTGTCGGCGGTCACGGACAGCACCGTGCGCGGCAGCTTGCCCTCCATCGCGAATTCCGCGAGCAGGTCGGCATCGTCGCGGATTTCCGCCCGCCCATTGATGCGCAGCGTATTGCCGATGCCGGGGATCATGAACAGCAGCGCCACGCGGGAATCGCGCACGATGTTGCGCAGCGCATCGACGCGATTGTTGCCGCGCCGGTCCGGAATCAACACCGTCTTGCGATCGACCACTTTGACGAATCCGGCCGGATCGCCGCGCGGCGAGCAGTCGAGCCCTTCGGGGCCAACCGTGGCCATGACGATGAAAGGCGCCTTGTCGATGAACACGCGATAGTCGTCGGAGATGTAATCGATCTCTTTGACGATGGCCGCCGACACGGGCTCGCCGTAGAGGCGCTCCAAGTCGGCGAGGGTGGTGATCTGGGCCACGGGTCGCTCCTGCGCGTTGCTGGTGGTTGGGCGATGCTAAGCTGCCGGCGCCGATTTGTCTCTCATCCCTCGATCGCCCGCGTCACCGTGCGCGAACCACCGCCCCACAGGGTCAGGACCGCCATTTTGATGCCGGCCCCCCCGGTGACGATCGGATGGACGTCGCCGGGCTCGGCACTGACGCCTTTCTCATGCAGCGTGCGCTGGATCGCTGCCACGTCCCATCCCGCTGCCACGACCAGATCCACCAGTTCTGGCGGCAGTAAAAACACCTGCTCGGGCAGCGTTCCCTTGCGCGCGGCGCCCGTGGTGGAATTGGCCGCAGCCATGATGCGCGCCAGCGGATCGAGGATGGTCTGGGGCGTATCGCGCGGTTCGTCGGGCAGCACCTCGGCGGTGCCGGCGACGCCCAGCACCGTAACGGCACTGCACGCTCGATCCAGACCGCGCCGCGCCGCCAGGGAGGGCAGCGGTCCGCCCGCGTGCTCGGCGAAGCAGAACGTGTATTTGCCGGGCTGGCCCAGCGTCGCCATATCGCCGACGCCCTCGCGCGCGCCACCGATGTTGCGCAGCACGAGGCTCAACGCGCGCCCGATCGTGGCATTGGCGCTGGTGCCGGGACCCAGGCAGTTCGTCCCAGCGTTGAGGCCCAAACTGGCAACGACCGGACCATGCACGACGACGGCGACGGCGGCCGACCCCGTCGTTGTCATCAGGCCGAGAAGATTGAAGTCGTCCTCGAGGCAGGCCGTCGCCGCCGTCAACACCAAGGGCACGACACCGGGTCGGCAACCGGCGAGGACGCACTGATAGGCGACGTCCTCGGGCATCAACTCGCCGAACAGCGGCGGCAGGCTGCCGCGACTCTCCTCGGGCCGCGCCACACCGGCCAGCATGGCAGCGAGACGCCGCGCGGTGGGCGCCACCAGCGGCAGGCCATCCCCCAGACCAGCCGCTTCGAGGCGCGCTTGCGCGTCTTCGAAGGATAGGGTTTCGGCAAACAGGGGACGCAAATCCGGGTCCAGCACGATCGTCGACTTTCGCTGATTTCGGCGGAACCCGCCGCTCTCCCTCCGATCGACCATCATTGCCCGGCAATTGCAAGTCCGTGATGTCACCACGCACGGGCGATTCCGTTCAGGCGAAACGGTTATCGTCCCTCTTGTCATCCGCGATTTATTCGCGGGAGCCATCCCTCGGCTGGGTTCGGAGTGTGCGGAGAACGGGATCCCGCGAATAACTCGCGGGATGACACATGCAACGTCGAGAGTTCAATGACCCGTGCCATAGCAGCGGCGACAGCGCGCGCGCATTTGTGCCGTATTCACGCTCTAGGTCGAAGACAGGCCGGGGGGCTGGACCGTGTCCACGACGCTCGACGTCGTGCGACCGATCACGTCGGGGTCGTCGCGTTCGATGCGTGTGCGTTTTCTCAGGGCCTGTACCGCAGTCCTCCTCGCGCTGGCGAGTGCGGCACCTTCGGACCGCGCGTTCGCGGCCGAAACCACCACGACACTCGAGATCGACGGCGCGCGCACCGTCTCCGCGGACGCCATTCGCGCTGTGGTCGGCCCGGTGCCGAACACAGGCCTCACTCCCGAACTCACGGACCGCGCCGTCAAGTCACTGATGGCCACCGGCCATTTCGCCGATGTGCGGCTCGACCAGCGCGGTCCCCGCATCGTCGTCACGATCGTCGAGCATTCGATTGCCGCCAGCGTCACGATCGAGGGCAACGCCGAGATCGAACGCAAAAAGCTCGAAGAGGTCTTGGAGCTGAAACCCAAAGCCCGCGTCACCCGTGCCAAACTCCAGGCCGATGCGCGCCGGTTGGCCGATCTCTACAAACGCCAGGGACGACTGGCGACTACGGTGGAGTCCAAATCGACACCGCGCAGCGAAGGCCACGTCGACGTCGCCTTCGTCGTGCGCGAAGCCCCCGTCAGCAGAATCGATCGCATCGAGTTTTCCGGCAACCGTGCCTTCTCCACGCGCCAGCTCAAAGACGTGATTTCCACCTCGGAGTCGGGCTGGCTCGACGTGTTCAAGACCGCAGCCTACTACGATCCCGAGCGGATCGAGACCGATCGCACGTTACTGCGCCGCCACTATGCCAACACCGGCTATCCCGACGCCAAAATCACCGGTGTCGATGCGGTGCCCAACGGCGAGGGAACCGGTTACACCGTCGTGTTCACGATCGAGGAAGGACCGGCTGCGCAGATCGGCACGGCGACGATCGAGTGGGCTGTGTCCAGCGCTCAGCCGGCTTCCTCCGCGGCTGCCCTGAAAGTCAGACCCGGCGCCGTCTACAGCCGGGAGACGATCGAACGGTCCGTCGAAGGATTGAGCGAAGCCTCGAGCAAAGAGGGCCAACCGTTCGTGCGCGTGACGCCCCTGCACCGCGCCAGCGCCGATGGCGGCACGATCGATATCGTGTTTCGCATCGAAGCCGCCCCTCCCCTTTATGCCGAGCGCATCGACATCACCGGCAACACGCGCACCAAGGATCACGTCATCCGGCGCGAGCTGCGCCTCACCGAGGGCGATCCGGTCAACGCGTTTATCATCGAGCGCGCGCGCCTGCGCGTGCAACGCACCGGCTTCTTCAAGACGGTGACGGTCAAGAGCGCGAAGGGCGCCAGCCCCGATCGCGTCATCGTCACCTTCGACGTCACCGAGCAGCCGACGGGTGATTTCGGCATTGGCGGCGGCTATTCGACCGTCGAAGGTATCGTCGGCGATATCGGCTGGACCGAGCGCAATCTGTTCGGCAACGGCCAGTCGCTGCGCTTCAAGGTCGCCGGCAGTGCCAGCCGCTTCCAGGCCGACGTCGGCTTTACGGAACCGCGCATTCTGGGCTCCAATGTCGCCGCCGGCTTCGATCTTTTCTACAAGGATGTAGATTACACCAAACAATCGTCCTACATGAGCACGCGCGCTGGCGGCACCGTGCGTCTCGGCCTCCCCATCGACGATCAGTGGTCGACCGGTGTCAGCTACACGTTTGCGCGCAGCACGCTCTACAACGTCGGGCCCAATGCGTCGGCGGCGATCCGCGAAGCGGTTCCCGGCTTTCCCGCCAACGCCTCGACCACCTACGACACGTCGGCGATTGGCACGAGCGTCACCTACGATGGACGCGACAACAAAAAACGCCCCAGCTCAGGCGTCTATTACACCTTGGTGCAGGATTTCGCGGGCGCGGGCGGTGATGTCCGCTTCGTGCGCAACACCGGTGAAGCGCGGGCGTATTATGCGGTGTCCGACAGCGTCACGGCCATGGGCCGCACGTCGGGCGGCGTCATCAGCGGATGGGGTGGACAGGACGTGCGCCTGCTCGACATGTTCACCAAGGGCAGCGAAACCGTTCGCGGCTTCAGCACCGCCGGTTTCGGGCCACGTGACACACTGAGCGCCAATCAGGATGCGTTGGGGGGGAGAATGTTCTTCGTCACCACGGCCGAGATGCTGTTCGACCTTCCGGGCATCCCGAAAGATCTGGGGCTGCGCGCCGCCGTCTTCGCCGATGCGGGCTCTTTGTGGGGCGTCAATCGGACTGCGGCGGCGTTGCCCGGCGTCGTGGGCCAAACCCCGGCGCTGCGGGCTACGGCGGGGATCGGCCTCGCGTGGGATTCGCCGCTGGGACCCTTGCGGGTCGATTACGCGGTGCCGCTCGTGAAGCAGCCCTACGACAAGCTGCAACCCCTGAGCTTCGGACTGGTGCCGTTCTGATCTGGGCTGCCCTCAGCGCGCGCCAGCGGCAATGAACTGATTGGCGAGATAGGCGACCTCGGTGCGGTTCTTCGCATTCAGCTTTTTCATGATGTTGCGCACGTGCACCTTCACCGTGCTCTCGCGCATGTTCAATTCGTGGGCGATGATCTTGTTGGCCTTGCCGCGCCGCAGCGCCTCGATGACCGCGACTTGGCGGTTGGTGAAGACGGCGGGCGCGCGGCAGCAGGGCGCCGCCAGAGCTTCGCCGAACGTGCGCCGCGACAAGATGCTGCTCGCGGGAACGTAAAGCCCCCCGGCGCGAACCATGCGGATCGCCTCGAGCATCACAGCCAACGTCGACGATGTCGGAATATAGGCGCGCACACCCTGATCCATGACGGTCGTGATCCGCTCGAGGTTGTCGCCGTCCGACAGCACGCTGACGGGAGGACTGCCCGGCCGTTCGATCAGCCGCGCCAAGTCGGCTTTGATCTCATCGCCCGTCGGATCACCAGCACAGTGGTAGAGGACGAGTGACGCGGGGAGGGGAGAGTCCAGCCAGTCGTCGACCGACGATACCGCCACCACATGCAACCCCGACGTTTGCTCGAGACACAAGCACAGGCATTCGCGCACCAGCGGCCGACGATCGATGACGACGATGGTCGAATTGGTTTGCGCACGCGTTGAGGGATTGTCGGCGGTCTCGCCGTCGTCGAAAGGGGTGTCCAATTTGTCGTGTGAGCGCCAGGGGGTCACCAGGGGACGAGAGTCCGGCACGCCTTCATCTTTTATCATGTGTCGCCGCTCCGAATATGCGCTGCAGCACGATCAAAAGTCGTAGCTCGACCGTGTGCAGCCTAATAACGGGCGGGTCCTATCGTCGGTTCCGCTGCGATGAGCCGAAAGTGGGGCGCAGGCGCACGAATCTTATCGCCTGGCGCGAGTCTCGAACCCGAACGCGCGCCTCAGCGGGAATAGCACGAGAAGATTTCGTCCAATGCTTTCATCTGGTTACCGGACGCCGACGACGGCACGAGGATCGGTGTGCGGATGCCGGCCGCCCGCCACGCCTCGACCCCATCGCGCACCTGCGAGGCCGTCCCAAATAGGGTGCAATCTGCCAGCCACCTGTCGGAGAGATATTTCGGCACGTCGCCTTGCCGCCCCTCCGCCACAGCCTTTTCGACCCCCTCCATCTCCTCGACCCAACCCGCTTCCTTCCAATAATTGCGGTAATTGGGCAGCAGCGCGTAATGCGTCAGCGTCCGCCGATGGACGGCTTTGGCGGCCTCGATGTCATCGGAAATACAGGTCGGGATCATGTTGCCGATGAAAAACGCCGGATCATTGCGCTTGGCCTCGGGCAGCACCGCTAGCGACGCGGCCATATGTGAGCGCGCGCCATTGGCGAACACCATGCCGTCGCTGATCTCGCCGGCCAACTTGATCATCTGCTGACGCAGCGTCGCCAGAATGACGGGGGCCAGCGGCCCCATGCCCTCGCTGGCGCGGTACGTCGCCACGAACGCGCGGATGTCGGCCAGAGGCTTGCCGGGCGTCACGCCCATGCGAATGTGGGCAGGCGCATGCGACACGCCGATCCCCAAACTGAACCGGCCACCCGACACTTCGTGCATGAAGGCTGCACTCTGCGCGAAGTCGCCCACCGTGCGCGCGTAGATCGGCGCAATCGAGGTGGCGAACGCGATGCGCTGCGTCGCGTGGCTCAGCGCCTCGCAGAACGCCATGTTGGAGAAGATGCTCGGCACATAGATGCCGGCAAAGCCGCGAGACTCGATCTCGCGCGCCGCCTCCAGCGTCGCCTTGCGACGACCCGGCACGGCAACGAGGCTGATTGCGGGACGTGGCGGGACATGAGGTGAAGCGATCGGTGCGGTCATGCGGCGGGCTCCCAGACGTGGCGAGAGTAGGGCAGACGACGCAGCCTCAGCGGCGTTCACCCGTTTTGAAATCGTAGATGTGACCGCTGTCGGTGTGGGCCGCATCAGCCAACCGCAAAAACAGCGGCACGATGTCGGCAGGCGTTTTCAGCGTCATCGCATCTTCACCGGGAAAGGCCTTGGCGCGCATGCCCGTGCGAATGGGCCCGGGATTGATGACGTTCACTTTGATCGCGGTCTGCCCCAGCTCATTCGCCCATGTTTTGGCCAGCGCCTCGAGACCGGCCTTGGAGACGGCATACGGCCCCCAATAGGCGTTCTTGCCCGACGCTGCGCCCGACGACACGAAGATCGCCCGCCCCGCCTCCGACCGGCGCAGCAGCGGATCGAGCGCGCGCACGAGATGCCAGTTGGCCGTCAAATTGACGTCGATGACCTCGCGCCAAGCCTCCGCCGTGATATGGCCCAAGGGCGACAGCGGCCCCAGCAATCCCGCATTGGCGACGAAAATGTCGAGTTTCCCCCAGCGCTCCAGGAGTGTCGGCCCGAGGGCATCGAGTTTGTCGGTGGCTTTCAGGTCGAGGGGGACCAGGGTGGCGGCTCCCCCCAAGCTGCGGATTTCGTCGTCCACATCCTCGAGGGCGCCCACGGTCCGCGCCAGCAGAATGACGTGCGCGCCAGCCTTTGCAAACCCGACCGCCACGGCGCGCCCGATGCCCCGGGACGCCCCTGTGACGAGCGCCAATCGACCAGCCAACGGCTTATCCTGGGTCATGCGACACGTCTTTCCCTGCGGGCTCAAGGTCTTTCCCGATACCTAGCAGCATCGACGCGCGCGGATCAATCGCCGCAGCGCGCAGGCGATGCCACCGAGTTGGCGCATTTGCAGCGTTTCTGCCGGGAAATACGACCGTCCCGCTTGCATCGTCGCCAAGAGACCGGTACCGCAACGGGGACGACCGCCGAGTGCACGCGCTCCGTCGCCTGGACCCACCTCGAGGAGAGATGCCATGCGCGCCCCTATCCGATCCGGCCATGCCCTGCGCATCACGGCTCTGGCCGGCGCGAGCCTTCTTGCGACCGCCGCGATCGATCTGGCGCACGCCCATCCCCACGTCTGGGTCAGCGTCGAAACGACGGTGGTGGTCGAGCAGGGCAGCGTCGTCGGCTTCCGCCACAGGTGGGCGTTCGACGAACTCTATTCGGCGATGGCCATCGAAGGTCTCGACACCAACAAGGACGGCGTCTACTCGCGCCAGGAATTGGCGGAGCTGGCCCAGGTCAATATCGACGGATTGAAAGACTTCGGCTTTTTCACGTTCCCCAAACTCGGCGAGGCCCAACTGACGCTTGCGGCGCCGAAAGACTATTGGCTCGAGTACGCGCCCGTGCCGGCCAAGGCGGCAGCGGCCACCCCGCCGCCGGCGCCACCTGAGCCCGAACAACCCGGCTTCCTGTCGCGCCTGAAATCCGCCGTCGTCGGCTCCAGCAAACCGGAAGCGGCGGCACCGGCGGCACCGGCCAAAGTGTTGACGCTCGAGTTCACGCTGCCGTTGCAACAGCCCGTGCTCGTCGAAGCGCCCGATTTTACGTTTTCGATCACCGATCCGAGCTGGTTCATCGCCTTCGATCTCGCCAGCCCCGATGCGATCAATCTCGGATCGGGCGCACCCGCCGAATGCCGTCTGACGACGGCAGACCCCTCGACGAGCGGCACCGACGCCCCACGGCGCATCGAGGAGGCCTTCTCCACTCAGTTCGGCGGCGCGGCCACCGTCACCCTGTCGGGCACCAAGCTGATCAAACTCGCCTGCGGGTCGAAATCATGACGACGCTGCGCTGCCTGATCGTCGCGTTCGTCCTGGTGCTGGTGACCGCCACCGGCCCTGCCGGAGCCCAACAGCCCGCCAACCCTCAGCCCCCCGCGAGTGCTCCCGTGACGACCGCGCCGAAATCATTCCTGCCGCCGAGCGCGGCGCGCGGGGCGGCACCGGTCGCGCCCGCCGAGCAGGGCTTGGGCGCGCGGATCTACACGTGGCTGATAGCGGTGCAGGGCGATTACAACCGCCAACTCGCGCGGAGCGTGCGCGAGATCAAAACCGGCAATCCCTTTGTTGCGGCCCTGGCGCTCGCCAGCCTCAGTTTTATGTATGGCGTGCTCCATGCCGTGGGCCCTGGCCACGGCAAAGCGGTGATCTCGTCGTATGTGCTCGCCAGCGATCGCACCGTGCGGCGCGGCATCGCGCTGTCGTTTCTGGCGGCGCTGTTCCAGGCGTTTTCCGCAATCCTGCTGGTCGCCGTTCTGGTCGGTGTGTTCAGCGCCACAGGCATGGCGCGACAGGCCACTGAAGCTTGGCTGGAAACGCTGAGCTGGGGTCTCGTCGTGGTCATCGGTGTGTGGCTGCTCTGGCAGCAACTGAGCAAACTCTGGTCGAGCCAACATGCGTCTGTCGCCGCTGTGACCCCGCACCGTCATGCACACTCCCATGACGATCATGCCCCACCCGTACTGGCGCACGCCCATGCCGCCGGGAGCCACGCGCACGGACACGGGCACGACCATTCTCATCTGGACGCGACGCACGCGCATTCCCACGACCCGCACGATGGCCACGATCACAGCGACTGCTGCGGTCACGCCCATATGCCCGATCCCAAAGACCTCGAAGGTCCCTGGTCCTGGCGCACCGCCATTCCGCTTGCCCTCGCCATCGGCGTTCGGCCTTGCACCGGCGCCATCGCCATTCTGATTTTTTCTCTCAGCCAGGGCCTGCTGTGGGCTGGCGTCTTCGCCACGTTCGCCATGGCGCTGGGAACGGCGATCACCGTCTCGGCGCTGGCCGTCATCGCTGTCGGCTCACGCGATCTGGCCGCGTGGCTCGGAGGCGGACAAAGCGGCTGGGGTCGGCATGTGCGCACGGCGGCCGGCGTCGGCGGCGCGCTCGCCGTCATCGCTTTCGGCCTGATCCTCTTCATCGGTTCGTTGCAGGCAACCAGCGTGTTCTGAATACCGCGCGATCACGCCACCGGCGATGCATCGAACTCGAGGCCGCGTTCGGCCGCCAGATGCCGCATGGCGCGTTCCGCCAGCGCGGTGATCGTCAGCAGGGGATTGACGCCGAGCGAGCGCGGGATGATCGAGCCATCGATCACATAGAGCCCATCGTGGACGGCATTGCGTGCTGCGCCCGCTGTCGCCGCGAACACGCGCCCGCGATGATCGACAACGCCGCTCGTGTGATCCTCCCCCATGCCGCACCCTCCCAGCGGATGCGCGGTCGCGGGTTGATGCCCGATGACGCCGCCGAGCGGATTTTTCACGTACGATCCCCCAGCCCCCGTCACCAATCGCGACAGTGCAGCGTCCAATCGCGCAAACACCGGCTCGGTGCTGGCCCCTGGCCACGCCAGCGTCAAGCGATCGCCCTCGATCCGCAGCGTCCCGCCCGCGCTGTCGTGCGAGACGGCGAAAAACGTCTGCAAACTCTTGAACGGCCCTTTGTAGACGCCTGCAATCAAACTCTGCAGCGCGCCCAGCAGACGCCCGTTCGGCACGAACACCACCGGCAGCATCGGCGCCAGCGCCGACGGGATGACGCCTTCCTGGATGCGGATCTCATTGTCGAGGGTGTCGGCATCGTCGATTTCGAGTTGGCCCGACACGACCGCGCCGACGCTCGAGCCCTCTACTTTCGCTGGATGGCCGAGGCCGATGCCGTTGACCGTCGTCGTCGCGCCATAACCGAAGGCGATGATGTCGCCGTTGGCCGAAACCCGCGCGCCCAACCGATCCGACACCGCGAGCCCTCGATCCCGCGACCGCAACAAAATCTCCGTCGACCCCAACGTGCCCGCCGCCAGAATGACGATTCCCGCCCGCACGAAAAGGGGATCGCCCCCGTCACGATCGAGCCGTTCGACCGTCACGTCCCATCCGCCGTCGCTCTGCTTCACCACATCACGCACGCGCGCGTGCGTGAAAAGTTCGGCGCCGTGCTGTTGGGCATCGGGCAGATAGGTCATCGCGACGGTGTTTTTCGCCCCGACGTTGCAGCCCGCGCAGCAGTCGCCACACAACGTGCACGCGGGCTGCGCGAGGCCCGCCGCGTTGACGGTCGCCTCGAAGCTCACCGCCACGGGCGGCACGACGGCGCGCGGGCCGGTCGCGCCACTGGCGGCGTCCAGCGCCCGAAATTTGTCCAACTGCGCGGCGCCGGCATGCACGGCTGGCCGCAACCACTGCCGCGCCCGCGCAAAACCCTCATCGAGCCACCCGTCCTGGCGCACTTGTCCGGGCCAGACCGGATCGGCGAACACGCGCGCATCGGGCCGCAACGCCACACCGGCATTGATCAGCGATCCACCACCCAATCCACACCCCACGAGTACGTGCATATCGTCACCGACGCGCACGTCGAACAGCGCGGTGGCCTTGCCCGTGCGCCAGCGCGGCGCCGTGACCTGCATCTCCTGGCGCAGTTCGGGAAAGCGCGCGGGAAATTCTCCCGTGAGAAATTCGCGGCCCCGCTCGAGCACCGCCACGCGCAGCCCCGCCCGCGCCAGGCGCGACGCACACACCCCGCCGCCATAGCCCGAGCCGACGACGATGGCGTCGTAGGTGGATTGGATGTGATCCAGGGAGCGAGCGAGACGCGTCATACGAAGCCTTATCGCCACCAACTCACCGCGTGATCCGCTGCGAAGAGGCGGCCGTGTTGCCGAATGACGAAATGTAGACGGAGTGCTTGCCCGCCCCTCCCGCGACGACGATGTGGATGTCGTCGGGCGTGTGGCCCAGATAATAATGACCGTCGACGGGGTGGCGACCCTGACCGGCCCAACTTTCCAGATTTTCCTTCGAGAGGCGCGAGACGTGCACACGGGAGCGCTCGTACAGCGCCTCCTGGATCGTCTTGGGCGTCCAGCCATCGCGATGCAGGGTCTGGGCATGCTCGGGACCGATGACGACGAAGCAGGGCCCGCGCAAATAGACGGTGTTGGATCCCGCCTGGCTCATGGTTCCCGCAATCGTCATCACCAGCCCCTCACCGGAGTTGCTCGCGTGGTCGTTGATGTTGTGGGGCGCCTCGGCTGCGAGTGCCGTCACCACGTCGTCGGTCGCGGCGAACCCTCGGCGGACGTGATAGGGCTCCCACGGGCTCTCTTCCTCGTTCTCACCGAAACAATAGGCGTATTTCGCGGGCGTCCCATGGGTCGCGCGGTCCATGTCGCCGGGCTTGGCGCCGCCGATGTTGAGCAACACGAGCTGCAGCGCCCGCCCGATCGTGGCATTGGCGCGCCGGCCCTGGCCCAAGCAGTTCGTGCCGCAATTGATGTCGAGTTCTTTTCGGATGGGACCACTCACCACCATGAGCTGCGCGCACGGATGCGTCGTCGCCAGGGTGCCGTGCAGATTGTAGTCGGGCTCGAGCACGGCGCGCAGACCGGCCAGCACAACGGGAAAATATTCGGGCTTGCAGCCCGCCATCACCGCGTTGGCCGCGAGGCTTTTGAGCGTCGGCACCACTTGGCGCGGCGAGATCGGCTGGAACGTGGCGTTGTCCACCCGCCCCGCCGCCGCCACGAACCGTTCGACGGCGGCTTGCGTCGGTGGGATCAGCGGCAGGCCATCGCTCCAGCCTTGCGCAATAGCCAACTCATTGAATTGATCGGGCGCCAAATCACCGATATCGATCGTTTCGGTCGTATGTGTGCTCATGATAGGGCGCCCGAGGTCATGTTCAATTTGCGGGGCTGGCGAGAGGTTTGCCCTTCTCCACCACGTAGGTCACGATGACTTTCGCCCCCTGGGCGCCCGTCACGCCATCGTGAATGACGCCCGCCGGCACTTGCCAGGAGTCGCCGGCCTTCATGGCTTTGTCGGGCTGACCGGTGATCTTGATGACAAGTGTGCCCTCGAGGACATAGGCGGACTCGATTCCCGGGTGGGTATGTCGGCCGATCGCCACATTCGGAATGATCTCGGCAATCGCGATCACCGTTTCGAGGTTCGTTCCCGGCACATCGAACTTCTGCAGCGGAATCCGCTTGATGGTGTTGGCGCCCTGCGTGACGGCAGGCGGCGCCGGCTTGTCCTGCGCCGCGAGCGGGCTCATGGCCCCGATCAACGTCATGCCAATCACCGTCGTTACCCGTCGTGAAGTCGCGCGCATGTCATTCTCCCCGAGACACTTCTTTGTCACCGTAAACCGGACTCACGCGAGCCCTTGTGTGCCCGAACCGAGAGCATTTTCACCGTTGGGTCAAGGCCACTGGCCGCGACCCAACATTTCCCGGCACACCGTTGATGTTGGGTCGCGCTGCGCTTGACCCAACGGCGGCCCGCCACGCGTCGACGGTTCGCATCGAGCGGAAAGCGCCCCACGCTCACCCGATCACCTTCTGCAGCGCCGCCCACGCCGTCTCGATGCGCTCGGCCAGCTCATCGGCATTGAGGCCGCCGACGGGATGCTTCACGACGAGCAACTTGGGCTCGATCTTGCGCGCCTTGGCTTGCGCAAGGACGAGCGGACGAAATGTTTCGGTGGCGACCACCCAGGCCGTGAGCCCCCGTTTTTCCAGTTCGACGCTGTCGTGGAAACTCCACGATGAACAGGAGCCTCAATCTCCCAGCGCGAGCAGGGCTGCCCGGTAACGCTTCGATACGTCGTCGACGACGGCGGCGGACGCAGGCTGGCTGGCGCTCGGCTTGTAGACGAAATCGATACCCTCGGTCGACCGGATGGTGCCGAGCTTGGCCCGCAGGCCCTCGAGCAATTCCTTGGCGTTGGGCTTGGAGTTCGAGAACAGAAGAATCGGGTCACGCCGCCAGTCGACGGGTCCCGTCTTCACCGCCTCGGCGGACGTCAGCGCCTGTCCGAAACTGGGATTGATGATGTGCATCGTGTGCGTGTCCCTTCGAATCGCAAGTCATCGTGATCTGCTGCCCGCAGTGTGCCCGGCCCGGACGCCGTTCGCAATCGCCTCACCGCGCCACGTTGCGGCTGCGCTGGGGCACGCCGAATTCGCGGTGGCAGATGTCGGCGAGCTTGGCGACGCCCTCGCGGATGATCTCTTCGGAGGGGTGGGCAAAACACAGCCGCAACCGGCTACGGCTATGCTCGGCGTCGGTGCACCACTCCACACCGGGATTGATCGCGACACCTTCTTTGCTCGCCGCCTGAAACAGCTTCAGGGTATCGACGGCATCAGGCAGCTTGATCCACAGGAAGATGCCACCGGCAACCGGATCGAACTCGGCCGCCGTGCCGAATTCGGCCGTGACGGCTTCGATCATCACGTCGAGCTTGCGTTTGAGAACCTTGCGCAGCCCGCTCACGTGCGCATCGAAATTTTTCATCACGTATTCGGCGACGATCATCTGGCCCAGCGCTGGCGTGCCGCTGTCGATCTTGACGGACAACAGGCGGCTCATCAGCGGCCAGCCGGCGACGATGTAGCCGAGCCGCAGGGCCGGAGCGATCGACTTGGAAAACGAGCCGACATGGATGACGCGATCGTTGCCGGCCATGGCGCGCATGGCGGGCGGACGCGTGCCGTCGAAAGTCAGGTCCGCGTAGCACTCGTCTTCGAGAATGGGCACATCGTAGGTTTCCGAGATGGCGATGATCTCCGCACGCCGCGCGACGCTCATCACGGTAGCCGTGGGGTTCTGCACGGTCGGGATCGTGTAGATGAATTTCGGGCGAATGCCTTTCGCCTTCAGGTCCGCGAGGGTTTTGGCGAGCGCCACCGGATCGAGCCCGTCGTCATCGACGGGCACGCCGACCGGCGTGGCCCCGACGCGGCGCAGCCGCGTCAACGCGCCGCCGTAGGTCGACCGCTCCACGATCACCGTGTCGCCCTTGGCAATCAGCACCGCAAACACCAGCTCGAGCGCCTGTCCCGACCCCGACGTCACGAGAATGTCGTCCGTGCTGCAGGCGATGCCCGCATCGGCCTCGAGCTTAGCGACCAAAAACTGGCGCAGCGGCAGATAGCCTTGCGCGCCGCTCTCCATATTGTAGGTGGCGAGCGTGCGGCCCTCGCGCGTGATCACGGCCTGCGCGGCGTCGACGAGCCCGGCCACCGGCACCGTCTCGCCCGCGTTGTGCCCGCCGACGAAATTGTACTTCGGAAACCCCGCCCACTTCACCGCCGCTGGCGGCAGGTCGGTACGCAGCAGTGACGTGTAATCGAGTGGCTTGGCAGGCATGGCGTCCCCGAATGTGATGATTAGTTCCAGGGGACACAGTAGCACGCGAGGGCCGGGTGGCCACCGGTTGGCCGGGCGCGCAACTCAGTCGGTGCAAATGGGGATGACCACAACGCCAATTGCCCATGGATCGAGAAAGTGCTACTTTAGTGATATATTAGAGCGGAGTGGATAGAACCCCCATGAAAACAGGCAAGCTGCGCAAAGCTGGCGGCGCGACGGTCGTGACGATCCCAGCCAGTTTATTGGCCGAAATGGACCTTCATGCCGGCCAACAGGTGGCGTTTCGCCGGGTCGGCGATCACATCGAAATCGTGCCGAAACGCCACCCGCAATACGTGTTGGACGACTTGCTGGCTCAGTGCGATTTTTCCCAACCGATGGGAACCGAGGAGACGGAATGGCTCGCGCTTGGTGACGTGGGCCATGAGGTCCTCGAGTGAAACGTGGCGAAATCTGGTGGGTCGACCTCGAGCCCACGCAGGGCAAGGAACAGCGCGGTCATCGCCCGGTTCTGGTCATTTCCCATACGCGATTCAATGACGCGGCCGGCATCGCGATCGTCTGCCCGATCACCAGTGGGGGGGCCTTCGCCCGCAACCGGGGCTTTGCCGTATCGCTGGAGGATGCTGGAACGACGACCCGAGGTGTGATCCTCGCCCACCAGGTTCGTGTCCTCGACGTGACCGCACGCCGCGGACGATTCATCGAAGCCGTCCCCGCCAAGATCGTCGCCGACGTCGTCACGCGCTTGCAGATCATCATCGCCGACCCGAGCCCTTGACCATTTGCGCCACCGAAATGGCGGACCATTCCCCTAAATCACCACTCCTTCGAACTCCCCCCCCTGCGGCCACAACACCCGCGCCGCAGCCGAGACCGCGCCGGGATCGCCTGTCGTGATCAACCGCAGCCCGCGCCCGCCCGTCCGATAGCGGGGATGGCGGGTCAGATAATCCTCGAAGCTGTCGGCCACCACTTCGGGCTGAGACAGCAGGCGCGTGAAGGCTGGCAGATGCCGGCGAAATAGGGGCTCGACCAATGGGTAATGGGTGCACCCCAAAATCGCGCGATGCGGCGGCGCGCCCCCCGTTTGCGCCAACATGGCGGCGACGCAGCCCGCAACCAACTGCTCGAGGTCGACTTCCGATGCGCCGTCTTCGATGGCGCCAGCCAGCGCCGGGCAGGCCTGCTGCACCACCGTGACCTTCGGGCAGCGCTTGTGGATCTCTTGCGAATAAACACCCGACGCGATCGTGCGCGTGGTGCCGAACACCGCGATCACGTCGCTGTTGTACTTCTGCGGATACTGCGGTGACGTAACGCCCCAGGCCGTCTGGGTCGCCGCCTCGACGGTCGGTGCGACGATGCCCAGCACATTGTGCGTTTTGGCGAATCCCGTCGTCGGCAGCCACACCTGTTGCAGGCGGCGCACCGCCACGCACGTCGCCGTATTGCAGGCGAGTAGCACGAGGCCGCACCCGACCCCGAACAACGTCTCCACCGCCCCCCGCGTCAGATCGACGATCTCGTCGGAGGCCCGGTCCCCGTAGGGTGCCTTGGCGTGATCCCCGAAATACACGAACGCCTCGTCCGGAAAACGCTGCACGAGCGCCCGGAGCACGGTCAGCCCGCCATGGCCAGAATCGAATACGCCGATCATGGCGCGACCATGCGCGACACCACGGACATGCGCAATCAATGGTGCATCCCCGACTATAAAAAACGGGCCCAAATGGGGCCCGTTTTCGTCATCGTGTCGCCGATCGCGCGGATCACTCGACCTTGTCGTCCGCCTCGTCGTCCTTGTCGTCGCTGCCTTCGCGCTTCTTCATGGCCGCCTTGAAGATGTCGCCCAGCGAGGCGCCCGAGTCCGAGGATCCGTACTGCGCCACGGCCTGCTTTTCTTCGGCCAGCTCGAGCGCCTTGACGGACACCGTCACGCGCCGGGAATGCTTGTCGAAGGTGAGGATCTGGGCGTCCACCTTGTCGCCGAGATTGAACCGCTCGGGCCGCTGTTCCGAGCGGTCGCGCGACAGATCCGACCGCTTGATGTAGGTGGTGATGTCGGTGTCGGCGAGCTTGACCTGGATACCGTTGGGCTCGACCAGGATGACCTCGCACGTGACGGGATCGCCCTTCTTGTACTTCGACAACGTGTCGAGCGGATCGCCCGACAACTGCTTGATGCCCAGGCTGATGCGCTCC
>JANOHP010000019.1:0-2907 GCA_031406575.1 Hyphomicrobiales bacterium | reverse complement strand
TGGCGCCCAGCCTCAATCCCCATAGAGCGCGCTGCACCGGCACGCCCCACCTCCCGCGACTTCGTGCCTTGGCGCTTCTCGGACGCCGGCCCGAGCGCGTGGCCCGACCATCGCTGGCCGGCGTCCGAGAAACCTGCACATGTGCGTCGGTTTGCCATCATGTCGTCCGAAGCTCGTAGTTTGGCCGCTAATCGAGATGATAGCCGACAGTTAGAGGTAGCCGAGGATGGTCGAGGCTCAATCACAGCAGTCGCTGCCATCGTGAGGAGTATCGATTCACCGTCGTTACCCAACGTTCACAGTCCACGACGCATTTTCACAGCTTCGCATACTCAACTCAAGCAACCAGATCGTCGTCTCCAACAGAAAATTAACCATCACAAACGGGTCGCGATCACGTCGCCTTGGACGGCTTCGCAACAGTTCTCAATAATTCATTGCTAGGCTCGGGACAGAAGTCGTGCCCGGGAGCCGGCCTTGCATTTTCGCGGGGGAAGTCGAATGAAGTTCATGAACGCCATTGCATCACTGGTCGTAGTCGGCGCCTTTATGCCGGTCACAATACCGCGAGCCGTTGCACAGTCTCAGGCGCCAGAGCTCTGCCTTGCCCCTGTTAATGATGCAGTGGCGGCTAGCGCGCGCGGAATTGACGTTGTTCGCCCCGAGGATTCCATTCAGCTATCAGCCTACCCTCATTGGCTCAGTACATCAGGTAACGCTTTGTGGACGTTCGGCCCCGACAATGTTCGGCAAGTTCTGGCAATCAGTTGGCAACACGCCGGGAAACTACAAGCTGTAATCGATCAGATCAATCCGTGTGGCGAATTCGGGCAGCGATTGCCTCGGGCAGTCGGTTTGCGTCCTTCGCAGCGGGGCGACGGAATGTGCCTGTGGTCGCTTTTCTGGTGCCGAGCGCCAGAATCGACTCGGTGAGTTTGACGGCAGCCTGCACCTGATCGACGACGGGGACCGGAATGCGATCTCTGACCCGGCTCGCCAAGCCCGCCAAGGGTGCACCACCGAAAATGACGACATCGGCTGCCAGCTCTCTCACCGCGCGATTGGCAATCTCGACGAGCAGAGCCTCCTTTTCCTCCTGTACATCGCTGATCGATCGAAATGCGCCATCGAGCATCCGAATGCCGGCGCATCGTCCGCTCATGCCATGCAGTTCCACGCATTCGCGGTACCAGGGGCCGAGTGCGGTGGCGAACGTGACGATGGCGAAGGAGCGGCCGAGCATGCACGCCGCGAGCATGGCAGCTTCCGCCATGCCGATGACGGGGATGTCGAACAACTCGCGCGCGGCCAGCAGCCCGGGATCGCCGAACGCGGCAATAATGGCGGCATCGACGGTTCGGTGGTGCTCCGCCAGCATTTCGAGCACAATCGCGCCGCCGATTTGGGCTTCCGTTCGTGTCGCGATGTAGGGAACGCCCCGGGGGGCAGTGAGCGGGATGAGTGCCGTACCGGGTGCAACGACGTCCTGGCCAGCTTCCAGCAACCGCTGTGTAATCGCTGGGGTCGTGTTCGGGTTCAGGAGCAGTATGCGGCTCATGCACGACACCTCGGACAATCGTCGAACCGAGTCAGATGTGCCTCGGCGACAGCGGCCGCTGCCAGCACGCGGTGATCCTGGCCTCGGCGGCCGATGATCTGCAATCCGACAGGCAGGCCATCACGGCCCTGGCCAGCCGGAATTGAGATCGCCGGCACCAAGCCATGGTTGAACAGCGGCGTGAAAACCGCATGCCCGCGAGGCCCAACCTCGATACCACCGATGCGCTCGGGGCCGAGGCGTGTATGAGGCCAGGCGACACAGGGTGCGGTAGGACACAGCAACAAATCGTAGTCCTGGAAAAATACACCTACCGTACGTTTGATCTGTTGACTGGCTTCGAGAGCCTGCGCGACGTCGGCTCCGGTCAATTTGAGGCCACGCTCGATCTGCGCGCGAATGTCGGGGTCGAAGGCTTCTGGGTCTCGCTTGAAGGCGTCGCCATGCAGTGCGACCAGCCCGGCGGCCTGCATCGGCATGACAGCCGTCTCACTGAATCCATTGGGCCATCGCGGGTCCGCGCGCTCGATGGGCCAACCGGCATCGCTGAGCACACCGATTGCCGCCTCGATCGCACGCGACACTTCGGGGTCGACCGGTATGCCGAGGCCGAGCTGGGGGCTGAAGGCAATGCGCCCGCGGATCGGATCGGAGGGCGTAGACGGTTCTACCGGTATGCTTTCCGGATCGCGGGGATGGGGCCCTGCAATCACGTCGAAAAGTGTCTCGACGTCCGATACCGTGCGACCCATTGGTGCGAGCACGGCGATCCCCCAGAACGGCTCTGGGAAACCCGGGCCGTAAGGTATCGCGCCGAACGATGGCTTGAAGCCGACCGTGCCCGTATGGGCCGGCGGACGCCGACCCGAGCCGCCGCCGTCCGTACCCAGCGCGATCGGCGCGAAATCCGCCGCCAGCGCCGCCGCGTTGCCGCCCGACGAGCCTCCCGGCGTCAATCGATCGTCGAGCGGATGCAGCGTAGTACCGTGAAATGGACTGTTGGTGACGCCCTTGCACGCGAATTCCGGACTGTTGCCGATGCCGATGATGACCGCACCAGCCTTGCGCAGACGCGCGACGCCGATGGCATCTTCCGGAGCCACATGATCAGCGTAGAGGCGAGAGCCTTGAGCAATGCGGCGGCCTCCAACCCAAACGTTGTCCTTCACGACCACGGGCACGCCAGCGAGGGGCATGTGTTCGCCACACTTCTGGCGCCGTCGAACGTTGCTCGCCTCTCGGCGCGCCTTCTCGGGTTCGAAGTGAACGAGGGCATTCAGCGCCGGATTGGCCTGCTCGATACGTGCGATGAAGGACTCAGTCACCTCGACGGCGTCGAGCTTGGACGC
>JANOHP010000233.1:0-22991 GCA_031406575.1 Hyphomicrobiales bacterium | reverse complement strand
CCTTGCAATTGATGAAAGTGCGACTGCATCCCCAGTGGAGTGCCGATGAAAATCGCGACACCCGGACGCCCGCCGGGCCAAGTTCAAAGGCGGCATATTTCATCGAGGCATCGAGTGCGGCTTTGCAAATCCCCATGACGTTGTAGCCGAGCGCCTCGATCTCGGCCGCAGGAAACCCTTCCGAGACGCTCTTGATTTCCTGCAAGCACACGATATCGGGGGACGTGGAGCTCAACCACGTTACCAACCCGTCGATCCGCGCCTTGACGCCGTTGATGTTCCACGTCGCGATTTTCATCGGCACTCCACTGGGGATGCAGTCGCACTTTCATCAATTGCAAGGACGACGGAATAGAGTTCATTAACGGTCTTGGCTTACCCTCGTAAAGCATACGGGAAACTGTATGCGACGTCGAACGGGGTGGTAGGCCGACAACACATGTCCATTGCGTATGTTCGCCAAGACAAAAACGTGGTTCATCTGCCGCGCGCGATGCGCGCGATGATGGCAATGAACGCGGCGTTCGGTGTTGCAGTGCTGGGTGCTTGGACATACATGGCGGTGTATTTGGCGCAGCCCATCGCCTGGGCGACATGGATCAGTGTCTACCGCGGCCAGGGCATTTTCGATGCGTTCAATTATCCGTTCATCCTGCTCTGGCTGCCACCTTTCAGCGCCATTGCAGCGGCTTGGTTTGCGGAAAAAGCGAGCATGCGCGGCTTGGCTTACGCCGTCGTGCTGACGCCCCTTTTGATGCACGCCTTCATCATCGGCTGGTTCAACTTCGCCCCGCCCCATTGGCGCTGAGGCAGCCGTCAATCCCGCCCAATCATCAGCTCACAAAGCAAAGCTGGTTCCGCAACCGCAGGACGCCGTCGCATTGGGATTGGTGATCTTGAACGATGCCCCGATGAGGTCGTCGACGAAATCGATCTGCGAGCCGGCGAGATATTCCAGTGAAACTGGATCGACGAGGATTCGTGCGCCATCGCGCTCGATGGCGATATCGTCGGGCTCCGACGAGCCCACCATTTCCATCTTGTATTGAAAACCCGAACAGCCACCCCCCTCGACGCTGACGCGCAGCGCGGGAGTCTGGGGTTCCACGGCGGCAATCTCGGCAATTCTACGCGCCGCCCGCTCGGTCATGACGACGTTCATGTGTTGTTCTCCATACTCGGCCGAACCCGCAACACCGTTGCAATCCAGCGCGACTTCAACGAGTACATAGGCCGACGCTCAGCGTTGTCAAATCTCTGCGGCGATCGTGTCCTCGAATTCATCACGCGACGTCCCCGATTCGGCTGAACCGATGCCTCGAGACCCACATGCGCCCGCGCCGCTCCGCTCGGTTGCTGCTTATGCCGTCGATGCCGGTCATAGTCTGGGTCGCCTGCACGCGGAGCCGGCGTGCCCGATGCGCACCCCGTTCCAGCGCGATCGCGACCGCATCGTGCATGCGACGGCCTTTCGACGGCTCAATTACAAGACGCAAGTGTTCCTTTTTCATGAAGGTGACCATTATCGCAGCCGGCTGACCCATAGCCTCGAGGTCGCCCAAATTGCTCGCGCCATCGCTCGGCTGCTGTCGCTCGACGAAGATTTGGCCGAAGCGTTGGCCCTGGCGCACGATCTGGGGCACCCCCCCTTCGGACACGCGGGCGAGCGAGCGCTCGACCGGGCGCTGGCCGACTTCGGGGGTTTCGACCACAACGCGCAGAGCCTGCGCGTGGTCAGTCGGCTGGAGCGCAAATATGCCAACTTCGACGGCCTCAATTTGTCGATCGAGACACTCGATGGGTTGATCAAGCACAACGGCCCCGTGACTGGGCCGAACGCGCGGAGCGCCGAGGGGGATGCTGTTCTGCGTGCGGCCATTGCCGAGGCCGGATTAGCGCACCATCTCGACCTCGAGCTTTTCGCCTCCGCGGAAGCCCAGGCGGCCTCCATCGCCGACGATATCGCCTGGATCAATCACGACATCGACGATGGACTGAGGGCTGGCCTGCTGAATATCGCGGATTTGACAGACGCCCCGCTTGCGGGGCCCTTCGTTCGAGACGTTCTCGCCAGTGGCACACAGACGCGGCGCGCGATTTACGAAGTCAACCGGCGCATGATCACGCGGATGATTGCAGCGTGCGTGGACGAGGCGCGCGAACGGCTCGCGGGCCTAGCGGAGGCCAGCCTCGAGCACGTGCGCGGTGCGGGCCGCCCCTGCGTCGCCTTTCCCGCCGCCATGACGGGCGAACTCGACGCTTTGAAGGCGTTCTTGTTTGCGCGCGTCTACCGTCACCCGCGCATTTCGCGCGTCATGGACAATGCCGAGACCATCGTCACGGAGCTGTTTGCGCAGTATCGATCCGAACCGGCAACCCTGCCGGATGGTCGGGGCGATGGGCTCGCAGACCTGGGGGATGACGAGCGGGCGCGCCGCCTGGGCGATTTCATTGCCGGCATGACGGATCGGTTCGCCATTGCCGAGCACCAGCGCTTGTTTGACGCCACACCGGAACTGCGATAGGCGGCACGTTCCAGCAAGTTTGAAGGTATGGGCTTTTCAATGAACCTCTTCGCCGATGTCGAGGCGACGATCGTCGCGGCGCTGTCTGAACTCGGTGCCGAGGGTGGATTGCCGCCGGGTCTCGACGTCGCGACCGTCGGTGTCGAGCCGACGAAAGACCCCAGCCACGGCGACATCGCCTGCAATGCCGCTATGGTGCTGGCGAAATCGGCGGGCATGAAACCGCGTGATATCGCCACCAAATTGGCGACGAAGCTCGCGCAGGACACTCGGTTCGCGAAAATCGATATTGCCGGGCCCGGGTTTCTCAATTTGACGTTGCAGCCCCAACAGTGGCAGCGCACCCTGGCCCAAATTCTGGCGACGGGGGACACCTATGGCCGCAGCACCGCTGGTGGCGGGCAGGCGGTCAACGTCGAATACGTGTCGGCCAACCCGACGGGTCCCATGCATGTCGGTCACTGCCGGGGGGCGGTGTTCGGTGACGCGCTTGCCAACCTGCTGGCTGCGGCCGGCTGGAACGTCACGCGCGAATACTACATCAACGACGCAGGCGCCCAGGTCGACGTCCTCGCGCGATCGGTGTTCCTGCGCTACCAGGAAGCGATGGGCGAGGAGATCGACGAGATCCCCGAAGGCCTGTATCCCGGTGACTACCTGGTTCCCGTCGGCCAGCAACTGGCAGCTGACCACGATACGGTCTTCCAGACCCTCTCCGAGGACGTCTGGCTGCCCTTCGTGCGTGGCTATGCCATCGACGCCATGCTGGTCATGATCAAGGACGACCTCGCCGCCCTCGATATCCGCCACGATGTGTTCTTTTCCGAGCGGTCGCTCGTGACCAGCACGCACGACGAGGTGGCCTCGACAATCGCCCAATTGCGCGCCGATGGTCTCGTCTACGAAGGCCGGTTGGAACGGCCCAAGGGCCACGATGCGGCGGAGTGGGAGGACCGGGAGCAGACGCTCTTCAAGGCCACCGACTTCGGGGACGATGCCGACAGGGCGCTGATGAAATCAGACGGCGGCTACACGTATTTCGCCTCCGATATGGCTTATCATCGCACGAAGATCGCGCGTGGTTTCACGCATCTGATCAACGTGTTCGGGGCAGATCACTCGGGTTATATCAAGCGCATGCAAGCGGCCGTGAAGGCGCTGTCGGGAGGGAAAGCGGACCTCGACATCAAGGTCTGCCAGCTCGTGCGGCTGCTGCGGGACGGCCAGCCCGTCAAAATGTCGAAGCGGGCGGGTACGTTCGTGACGCTGCGCGAGGTGGTCGACGAGGTGGGTCGCGACCCCGTCCGGTTCATGATGCTGTTTCGCAAGAACGATGCGACGCTCGACTTCGATCTGGCCAAAGTGATCGAGAAATCGAAGGAAAATCCGGTCTTTTACGTTCAATACGCCCATGCCCGCGCCCATTCGGTGCTGCGCAATGCGCGCGAGACGTTTCCCGATCTCGATCCGTTCGGTGCTGAGGTTGCAAACGCGGATGCGTCACCCCTGATGGATGCCGGCGAGCTCGATCTGATGCGGCGGCTGGCGATTTACCCGCGCCTCGTCGAACAGGCCGCCCGCGCTCACGAGCCCCACCGGATCGCGTTCTATCTGCATGATCTTGCCCAGGCTTTCCACAGCCAATGGACACGCGGCAACGATTCGCCACAATTGCGCTACATACAGGCGGGTGATCGATTATCCACCACTGCGCGCCTGGCCTTGGTGCGCGCTTGTGCACAGGTCATCTCGTCGGGACTTGCAATCCTCGGAGTCGGCGCGCCTCTGGAAATGCGATAATCCTGCGAATCAGGTTGTTGAATTCACTGGCGCGAGGGCAGTCCGATGGCACGCTTCAACGGCTCGACGGCGCAGCAGGGTGGTCCTCCGAACGCGCGCGTCGATGCCGATGCCGACGGCGCCGTTTGGACGCCCGAACAGGTTGCTCGCTGGCACCAGGAGCAGGCGCTGCTGCAGCAGCAGGCCAATTCTGTGGTCCGCGCTCCCGGAGCCCGCCTGCCATCGAATGGTCAGGCACAGGCTGGTTACGGCCAGAATTATGCCGCCGCGCACGAGCCGCCGGCAGGCTCGCATCACGCCCATGGGGGCCTTGCACCTCCCGCTTCGTATGGGTCGGGACTGGATGGATGGCGGTCGCAGACCGGATGGAGCAACGCACCACCCGTCGATCCCCATCATGGCCACCTGCCACAGCCGCATGCTGCGGATCGCTTCAGTGCGCACTCGCCGCCAGCCCCCGGGTATTCCGATCCGTCGGCCGCGCGCGGTTACGATCCCCAGTTCGCCGATTTCAGTGCCCGTCAGCCGGGTCACGGTCGCCAAGACGGACAGAATTGGGACTTGGGCGCCTATCCACCGGCCCAGCACGCGCCCAACGGATATGGGAGTGGGACCGGGCTTCCCGATCCCCACGGGGGCCAATTCGCCCATCCTGATGCACAGCACTGGGCGCAGCACCCGGGGCCCGCATCCACTCATGGCCAGCAGCACTATGGCGAACCCGGCTTCGATCCCTCGGGCCGGGGTCCGCACACAGGCCATCAGCCTTCGAAATTCCAGTTCGATCCGAGCGAGTACGGCCAAAGCGGGCACGGTCACGATTTCGCCGAGCCACAGGAAGACGAAGAGCCCCGTCGGCGCGGCACCAGTGCGTTTGTCGTCGCCGGCGCCTTGATCGGCGCCATCGTTCTGGGCGGCGGTCTTGCCTACGGCTACAAGCAGTTCACGTCGGCGGGTCCAGGCAACAAAGCACCCGACGTCGTCAAGGCCGACAAATCGGCGCCCAAGGCCAAGCCGACCAATCCGGGCGGCAAGGACGTCGCGCATACCGACAAGAAATTCCTCAATCAACTGGCGGAAACGTCGACAGCCGATGCGACGCCCACTGAACCCGATGCCGGGCCGCGCAAGGTCTCGACGTTGGTTGTCGGCCGCGACGGATCGGTCACGTCTCCGCTGCCTGTGAATGTTTCTCCCGCTCCGCCGCCGCCGTCGGCAGGCGGCGTCCCCGGAATGGTCATCGACGGCGGTCCGCGCCCGATGTTGCGGGGTGCAAGCCCATCGACGGAACCCTCCCCGTCGAACGCATCGGCGTCCGACAGCGAGCAGAGGGCCGTGCCGCGCGTGAGTGAGATGACGCTGCCGAGGGTTCGGGCCGAGCCGCAAAGGCCGCCTGTTGCTGAACAGCCGCAACCGGTGACCAAAGCACCAGCAGCCCGCAAGCCTGCACCGGCCCGCGACGATGCTGCATTTTCTCAGGCCGCGGCTCCGGCAGCGGTGCCACCCACCGCAGCGCCGCCGCGTGCCTCCAGTGCCGGATTCGTCACGGTGCTTGCGTCCCGCAAGTCGCGCGAGGAAGCGTTCAGCATGTATCCCGACCTGCAGGTCAAATTTGCGGACACCCTGTCCGACAAGATTCCCGACGTGCGCGAGACTAATTTGACGGCGCAAGGCAAGGGCGTCGTGTTCCGGCTCGTGCTCGGCCCTCCGGGTTCGAAGGAAGCGGCGATCGAAACCTGCAACAAACTCAAGGCCCAGGGGTTCACTGGATGCTGGGCGACGCCCTATTGAGGGCGCCCCGTTCGGCTGAGGCTCCTACTCGCCGAGGATGTGCGCAACAAGCATGCAGAAGGCGTTCATAACAGGTGTTTCCGGCACGGCACTGACGGAGGCGGAAGGGGCCTTTTTGGCGGCCGAACGGCCCGCTGGCGTGATCCTGTTTGCGCGGAATTGCGACAGCGCCGAACAAATCACAGCACTCACGGCGAGCGTCCGCGCCTGCGTCGGCACGGACCGCACCCTCATCGTCATCGACCAGGAGGGCGGGCGGGTGCAGAGGCTGCGGCCTCCCATCTCACGGCTCCTGCCGGCGGCTGCCCGGTATGGCGCGCTGTATGCCAAGGACCCAAGTGCGGGCCTCGCAGCAGCGCGTCTGATTGCGCGCCAGACGGCGGCCGACCTCACCGCCTTGGGAATTACGGCCAATTGCGCCCCCGTCCTCGATGTCCCGGTTCCCGGTGCCCACGACATCATCGGGGATCGTGCTTATGGGCGGGTTCCGGCGACGATCATTGCGCTCGGGCGGGCGGTGGCGCAGGGCTTGATGGACGGCGGCGTGCTGCCGATTATGAAGCACATTCCCGGACACGGCCGCGCAACCGCCGACAGCCATCTCGAATTGCCGGTGGTCACGGCTTCGATCGAGGAACTGGCCAGCGATTTCGAGCCTTTCACCGCATTGTCCTCTCTTCCGGCGGCGATGACTGCGCACGTCGTCTACACCAACCTCGACCCGAAGCACCCCGCCAGCACTTCACGGCCTGTGCATGACCTGATGCGCCGAAAAATCGGGTTTGCCGGCCTCCTGATGAGCGACGACCTGTCAATGAAGGCCCTGAGCGGTCCATTTGCGGAACGAACCCAGGCGGTGTTGCAGGCGGGTTCCGATCTAGCGCTCCATTGCAACGGCGATCTCGCCGAAATGCGTGAGGTCGCCGCCGCCGCTCGGCTGCTGGCTGGTGAGGCGCTTGCCCGGTTCGATCGGGCCCTGGCGGTGACCCGATCCCCCGCGCAATCGTTCGACGAGGGTGCGGCACAGGCGACGCTGTCGCGACTCATCGGCGACTTCGCATAAAGTTATGAATCAGATAAGGTACGGGATCATGAGCGATTCCGGCCACAGTCGAGGGGATTCCGATCCCTCTCCCCAGGATCCACCGGCGCTGCCTCCCCAGACGGAGGCTGGCGGCGTCGAAGGTTGGGAAGAGCGCGGTCTCGACGAGCGGGCACCCGGTGAAGAACTGGTGGTCGACGTGGCAGGCTTCGCGGGGCCTTTGGATCTCCTCTTGGCGCTGGCGCGGACCCAGAAAGTGGACATCGCCAAAATTTCGGTGCTGGCGCTGGCCGAGCAGTATCTGTCGTTCATTTCGCAGATGCACAAGTTACGGTTGGAACTCGCCGCCGATTACTTGGTGATGGCCGCGTGGCTCGCCTTCCTGAAATCGCGCATGTTGCTCCCCAAAGCCGAGCGGACCGATGATCAGCCGCCGCCCGAAGAGCTGGCCGCACGTTTGGCCTTCCGGCTCATTCGCCTGGACGCCATGCGCAACGCTGCGGCGCAGCTCTTCAACCGCAGTCGGCAGGGGCGCGATGTCTTCGCGCGCGGTATGCCGGAAGGCGTCAAGACCATCCGCGAGCGCGAGTATTCGGCCGTCATCTTCGACCTGATCAAAGCCTACGCCGATCAGCGCAAACGCACGGCGGACAAGCGCGCACACGTCATCAAACGCCGCACGGTCTGGTCGATCAAGGATGCCCGCCAACGGCTCGAAAATCTGGTGGGCGCCTCTGCGGTTGGGCACTGGCTGCAACTGGACCTGTTCCTCGAGCAGTACCTCGCTGGTCCCGAGATTGGCCGCACCGCGCTCGCCAGCTCTTTCAGCGCCTCCCTCGAGATGGTGCGCGAGGGTCTGATCGAACTGCGCCAAGCAGCGCCGTTCGAGCCGATTTACATGCGCCGCTGCCAAGACGAAGCCGAGTGGGAACGCGTCGGCTGATGCGCTATGAGGGCGCTGAGTCGTTTGATTCGACCAACCTGTTCGAAGTCGGAGTGTGTGTTCGTGTCGAAACGCCCTCGAGGCAAGGGGAAGCGCATGGAGCCGCCGAAACTGAACGTCCGTCTCGTTTCGGATGATGACGACGCGCGCGACAGCGATGCCGATGCCCACATGCGCCACACCACCGTGGAAGACGCGAGCGAGGGTCCAGCACATCGCGACGCCGCCAACGACGCCGCGCCGGAGCGCGAGCTTGGCTCCGCAGTCTCCAACATCACGAACCTGCCCTCTGCCGACCGGCGTGAGAAGCTGCGCATCCTCGAAGCTCTGCTGTTTGCCGCCTCCGAACCCCTCGACGAGCAGCACCTCGCCACGCACCTGAAAGAGGGCGTGGACGTCCGGGCGTTCCTCGACGAACTGCGCGGGTTTTATGCGGGACGCGGCATCAATCTGGTGCGCGTCGCCGGGAAATGGGCCTTCCGCACCGCGCAGGACCTGGGCTGGCTGCTCGAGCGGCACGCGGTCGAAGAACGCCGCCTGTCGAAAGCGGCCCTCGAGACCTTGGCGATCGTTTCCTATCACCAGCCGGTAACGCGCGCCGAGATCGAAGAGATTCGCGGCGTCGAGACATCGAAGGGCACGCTCGATATTCTGCTGGAGACGGGTTGGATTCGGCCCCGTGGCCGCCGCCGGGCTCCGGGCAAACCGCTGACCTACGGGACGACGGATGCCTTTCTCGAGCACTTCTCGCTCGACTCGATCAAAGACCTGCCGGGCCTCACTGAACTCAAGGGCGCCGGCCTGCTCGATGCCAACTTGCCGCCGGGGTTCACCGTGCCCTCGCCCAACGACGTGGCAAAATTGATGCCCGACGAGCTGCCGCTGGAAGACGAGCCCGACACCCAAGAAGAACTCGATCTCGAGATGAGCGATGACACCGCCGACGACGACGAAGTGCCTCCAGCGCCGTGACCGCTACACGCCCCGAACTCGAGAGCGTAGCCGCGTATGACTGACCGCCTCGATATTGCCGGATTGACACGCCCCGGCGACGTGATTGCTTGGCCCGGCGGCTCGGCGGAACCGACACGGCTGCTCGAGTTGCTGAATGCCAGCCTCGACACCGTGCAGGCCGCCGAACTCGTCACCAACATCAGCCTGACTGAGACGATCGACGCACACCGCGTGGCGGCGCGCGGTATTCGTGTGCGCGCGCTGGGCGGCGCTGGCACCAACCGGCGCTTTGCCGAGGTCGGCGTCCTCGACGTCATGCCCGCGCATTATTCGGCGCTGCCCGACATGGTGGTCGACGGATACTTGAAAATCGACGTCGTGCTCGTGCAGGTCGCGGCGGACGGCCATATCTTTCGCCAATCACCGACCGTCGATTACGTCACCGACGCCATCCCGCGTGCGCGCGTCGTCATTGCCCAGGTGAACGATCAGGCCCCAGCCGTCGAGGGCGACACCGGACTCACCACGGGCGACATCGACCATCTCATCCACGTCTCCCACGCCATCGTCGAGGTGCGGGCGCAGACCATCAGTGGGGTTGCGAAGGCGATCGGCGAACACGTCGCGCGCCTCGTGGGCGATGGCGATACCTTGCAGTTGGGCGTGGGCGCGCTCCCCGATGCCGTGCTGGGGTGTCTGGGCGACCGACGCGACTTGGGGCTGCACAGCGGCACCATCGGTGATTGCGCCGCCGATCTCGTCGACGCAGGCGTCGTCACCAACAAACGCAAGCCCGTCGACACCGGGCTCACGGTGACGGCCGGCCTTCTCGGCACCAAGCGGCTCTATACGTGGGGGCATCGCAATCCCCTGCTACGGCTGCGCTCGCCGCGCTACACGCACGACAACGCCGTGCATGCGCTGATCCCCAATCTCATCGGCATCAACGCGGCGCTCGAAGTCGATCTTACCGGCCAGATCAATGCGGAGGTCGGAGGCAACCGCCATCTCGGCATGGTCGGGGGCCAAGCCGATTTCATGCGCGGCTGTCTGCGGTCGCGGGGAGGCCGAAGTATTTTGGCGCTGGAGTCGACGGCGCGCGGCGGTACGCTCTCGCGCATCGTGCCGAAACTGTCGGCGGGCGTCGTCACCACGTCGCGCAGTGACAGCGATATCGTCGTCACCGAATACGGCATTGCCGAGCTGCGCGGGCGCACGCTTGCCGAACGGGCGAAGGCGCTCATCGCCATCGCCCACCCCGATTTCCGTCGCGACTTGCAGGCAGCCGGCGATCATCTGCTCTGATCAGCCTGCGGCCCGCCGCACCAGCACGCTGGCGTCGGTCAAGGCTTCGAGCCGCCAACAGTCGGCCATCAGCGTTTGCGTCGCCGCTGGACCGATGACGGCTGCGGCCTGATCGGAAAACTTGACCTCCAGCTCCGTGTCCGTCATCGGGCGCCCCTTGCTGCCGATGCAATCGCGCACCCTCTTTTCGAGCGTGCGCCCGTCGTTCAGAGTGATCGTCATGTCGACGCCATCGATCGGCATTCCCGGCTCGAAGGTGGCGGTGATGCGTTCACGGAACGCAACGAGGGCAGGATCGACGATGGCGGAATCGGTGCATTCGGGAATGCCCGCGCGGCCACGCACCAGCGCGGCGGCGATCCACTGATAGAGGCTCACTTGGCCTTCGAATTCGTCCTTGGGATGGCGGCGGTCGCACAGAGCCAATGCGACGGCCGCGGCGTTGACCCAGACGCGTTCGATCATCGCGGCGTCGAGGCCATGTTCCTTCTTCATCTCGAGCGCGGCGTCGATCATCGGATGAATGACGATGCCGCACGCATAGGGCTTGTAGGTGTTGGCGAGAATTTCGTAGTGCATGCCCAGACGCCCCGTCAGCAGGGAAAGATCGGGTTGTTTGGCAAAGCAGTTGGCAAACCCGTATTTGCCCTCGAAGGCGCCCTCCGAGGCCGTAAACCCGCTCTTGGCGAGGTACGCCGCGCGCAAACCCGTCTGACCCGCGTGCGCCGGCATGTTGGCTGTGCACATGGAGCCATGCATGGCGCGAATGCCCGATGCCTGGGAAGCGGCAATGCCGATGGCACGCCGCATCTGCAGCGCATCGAGGCCCAGGAGTTTGCCCGCTGCCACGGCCGCGCCAACGCCACAGCAGATGCCGGTCTGCGACCAAGCGATGTTGCCCTCGGCCGGCGCAACGGATACTGCCTTGCTCAGGCGGCAGACGACCTCGACGCCCAGAATGAACGCCGCAAGCAGGTCCTGGCCCGACACCTTCTGGCGCTCGGCGACAGCCAGCACCGCCGCCATCACCGGTCCACCGGGATGCACCACGGCTTGGGCGTGGGTGTCATCGTAGGTGTAGATGCTCGAGGCCAGCGTGTTGATCAGGCAGGCCGTGAGCGCGTCCGTCCGCTCGGGGCGCCCCAGCAGCGACGCATGTTTATCGCCGGCGAAGGGGGCCAGCGCCCGCCACGTCGCCTCGATGGCCTCGTGCTTGGCGCCGCCCACCGCGCAGCCCAGAATATTGAAGAACGAGCGCAGCCCCTCCTTGCGCACGGCGGCGGGCAGTTCGGCATAAGACGTCGCAAGCACGTAATCGGCAATGTCGGCAGTGGCGCCGGTGACTGCGGCCATGAGTTGGTTCCTCTGTCCTTGTTCTGGGGTCTGCGGAGAGCGTATCGTGGGTCATGAGCCCAGCGCAATCGGTCGAGGATAACGTCACCATGGATCTCGAGTTGAACAACAAGGTCGCCATCATCACGGGCGCCAGCCGCGGCATCGGCGAGGGAATCGGCCATGTGCTGGCGAGCGAAGGGGTCGACGTGTTTCTCGTAGCGCGCAGTGCGGGCGACCTCGAGACCGTGGCGGCCACCATCACGAAGACGACGGGACGCCGCGCGATTGGGCACGTCGCCGACCTCATGGACCCCAAGGCGCCGGCCGCTGCCGTTGCCGCCGCACTGAAAGCCTACGGAAAAATCGACATCCTGGTGAACAACGCCGGGGCCACCAAGCGCGGCAATTTCTTCGAGTTGACGGACGAGGACTGGGCGTCGGGCTTCGGGCTGAAATTCTACGCCGCGATGCGCATGACGCGCAGTGCTTGGCCGCATCTCAAGGCAGCCAAGGGTTCAATCGTCAACATCATCGGCATCGGGTCGCGCACGGCGGCGGCCGAGTTCACGATCGGTGGCTCGGTCAACAGTGCGCTGGTCAACTTCACCAAGGCGACCGGCGACATCGGCCGCAAAGAGGGCGTGCGCGTCAACGCCATCAATCCCGGCCACATTCAAACCAGCCGCCTCGAGCTGCGCGTGGGCAACGCGATGGCCAAGACCAATGCCAGCCGCGAAGAGACGATCCGCGCCATGATCGAGGACCTGGGCATCAACCGCTTCGGACAACCCGAGGAAATCGGCAACCTCGTCGCGTTTCTGTGCTCGCCCAAGGCCGACTTCGTCGCCGGCACCGTGATCGATCAGGACGGCGGCGAAACCCGCGCCATCTGATGCAACCGGCGACCGCGTGCGTTCACGCCGCGAGCGCCGGTACGATCCCCAGTTGCGCCTCGAGCTGTTCGAGGCGTCGCTGTTCGTCGATGATGTAGTTGCGCACGAGGGGTGCTGCGTCTTTGCGCCGGGTGAGCTGCATCTGGAAGACTTCCTGAGCGCCGCCCCGGAACATCATCTCGCAACTCATCAAGTAGAACTCCCACATCCGGCAGAAGCGCTCGTCGTAGAGGCTCGCAACTTTTGCACGATTGGCTTGGAAGCGCCGGTTCCAGTGGTCGAGCGTCATGGCGTAATGCAGCCGCAGAAATTCGCAGTCGGTCACCCACAGACGATTGTTTTCGACGGCGGGGAAGACCTCGGACAAGGCGGGCGAATAGGCGCCGGGGAAGATGTATTTGCGCAGCCACGGGCTGGCCGTGCTCGGTGGACTCATGTGCCCGATCGAATGCAGCAGCATGATGCCATCGTCGGGCATCACGTCGTTCACCTTGGCGAAAAACTCATCGTATCGGGGCACACCCACGTGCTCGAACATGCCGACGGAAACGATGCGATCGAAGTGTCCCTCGAGCTGGCGATAGTCCTGCAACAGGAAGCGCACCTGCTTCGATAAGCCGGCGGCCCGCGCCCGTTCGGTCGCAAGCGCATGCTGCTCCCGAGAGAGCGTCACGCCGGTGACATCGACATCGGCCACCTTGGCCATATAACACGCAAGTCCGCCCCAGCCGGAGCCGATATCGAGCACATTCTGTCCGGGCTTCAGGTCGAGCTTGGCGGCAATCAGCCGGCATTTGTTGATCTGCGCCTGCTCCAATGTCTCGGTCTCGTTGCGGAAGTAGGCGCACGAGTAGAAGAGCTGCTCGTCCAAGAACAACTCGAACAAGGCATTGCCGATGTCGTAGTGGTGGGCCACGTTTTTCTGCGCCCGGCCGACGGGATTGCGCTGTTGAGCCCGCTTCATGCTTTTGAAGACTTTGCCCAGGAAGACCTGCCAGGGCTGCCTGTCGAGTTGGTTCTGATTGACGGAGTACAGCGTGAGAAAATCGCGCAAACTGGAGCCGGGGAACGTCAGCGTGCCGTTCATATAGGCTTCGCCGGCGTGCAGCTCGGGATTGAAGAACAGCTTCTTGTAAAGGCTGCGGTCAGACAGCTGCATGATGACCGAAGGGCCCGGAGCCGTACCTGCGAACACGTGAGAGTGCCCCTCCGCGTCGATGACCTCCAGCCGGCCATACCGCACGAAACCACACAGCATCCTCGACAGTGGGAACATCGTCATGCTCCTCTGTTGTGCCGCAGCCCACCTGCAAGCCTGCGGCCGTACGCTGTGCAATGGTGCCGCAGAATGGCGCGCAGGGCAACGCCCTCTCAGATCACCAAGCGGGAGAACCAGGGCATTGATGCTGCGCAAGTGAGTTCCGATTACCAGGCTTCCTTGCCCTGCTGCGGCCGCGCCATCGGCGCTTTGGCCTTGGCCGCCTGCTCGGCCTCGTGCTTGTCGAACATTGCTTTGGCGGCTGTCGAACGCTTTTCGGCCAGTAGATCGCGATTGTCCGTGCACCAGTCGAAAGATTGAATGCGCGGGGCGTTGTCGCCGGAAAAATGCGGCATGACATAGCGTTGGTAGAGTTCGTAGGAACGCTTGGTTTCCTCGAAATCAGCCCAGTTGTGCACCTGCTGCAGGAACACGCCGAAGTCGCCCTGCTTGTCATAGAGACGCTGAATCAGCGCGATGGCATCGTCGGGCGTGCCAATGACGCCGAACTTGTTTGCAACGAACCACTCCGCCGCGTCCTGGCCGGGCGGCACGATGAATCGGGGTTGATTGTTGTTGAGATACTCGAGATAGGCCTCGAAGCCGTACTTCACGTTCTTCATCGCCTGCGCGCGGGTCTCGGCGATGTGCATGGGGCCGACGAGGCGCAGGGCGGCCGGATCCATCTTGCGGCCGTTTTCAGCGGCGATGTCGTTGGCGATCTTCCAGTTTGCGGCGAGCGCGTCATAACCGAACGGATTGGTCGCGGCGACACAGATCATGCTGAGCCCGTACTTGCCAGCCATCCGTCCACCCGACGGCGTCACCGAACTGACGACGGCCACTTCCGGGTAGGGTTTCGTGTAGGGGAGAATGTGTGCACGGGCGCCGACGTACGCGTACCAGTCGGTTTTCTCGGTGACGATCTCGCCCCTGAAGAAGCGCAGGATGACATCGAGCCCTTCCGCCATGCGGTCGCGCTGCGTGTTGGGATCGATACCCATCATCAAGGCATCGGAGGCGAGCAGGCCCGGCCCCGCACCGAACATGACGCGTCCGCGGGTATGGTGATCGAGCTGAATGATGCGGTTCGCCGTCATCAGGGGGTTGTGATAGGGCAGCGAAATGACGCCCGTGCCGAAGCGGATGTGCTTCGTGCGCTCGGCCGCCACGGCGATGAAGATTTCGGGCGAGCTGATCAGCTCCCACCCCGCCGAATGATGCTCGCCGATCCAAGCCTCGTGGAAGCCGAGGCGATCGAGCCACTGCATCAGCTCGAGATCACGCTCGATGCAGGCCGAGGGGTTTTCGTTCATCGGATGGAACGGCGGCAAGAAGGCACCGTGACGTAACGGGATGCTGGGCATGTGGGGGATCCTCCTGGTTGCGATCTTAACAGGGAACGGGCCGAGGGGAACCGGGGCGGTCGGGGCGCTTCACTTCGCGCGCGTCAGCAGCAGGATCATGGGCAGGGCCAGGATGGCCATCCACGCGCTGAGATAAAAAACGTCGATATAACCCACCATCAGCGCCTGACGGGTGACTTCCTCGTTGAGCCGGGCGAGGTCGAAGGTGTGTTCGAGGGATGCCCAGCCCGCAAGATTGGCGTTCTGAAAAACGAGGTTGTAGGGCGAAATGAAAGTGACGATGTCGGCGCGCGAAATGCTCGACATGCGCGCGACGATGAAAATGGCAACGGCGATGCCGATGCTCGAGCCGGCACTGCGCACCAGGTTCCAGATCGAGGCGGCTTCCGTGCGGTGTGCCGGGGCCAGCGTTGCGAACGTCACGACGCCCAGAGGCACGATGATGGCGCCCGCGCCGATGCCCTGCACGATACCCGTCCAAATCACGGCACTGGCTGGAACATAGAGCGACCAGCCCGACATCGCCCAACTGGCCACACCCATCGCGGCAAAACCAGACGCCAGGGTCAGGCGCGGATCGATCCGATTGCCGATGCGCCCGAGAATCATCATCGACATCATCAACCCGACACCGCGCGGCGACAGCAGCATGCCCACGGTCACGACAGGGTAGCCCTGCAACGTCGCCAGAAACGAGGGCATCAGGATCAACGGGGGAAGCGTCAACACGCCGTAGAGAAAGGCCAGCAAAAGGCCCAGCGCATAGTTTCGGTCGAGCATCAAGCGCACGTCGATCAGCGGTGCGGTGCTCGAGAGGCCATGCACGAGGAAAACGTAAAGGCCCAACACGACGAGGCCAGCCTCGATGCGTACCTCCATCGACTCGAACCAGTCGAGCCGCTCGCCGCGATCGAGCATCAGTTGCAGCGCGCCGACCCCGATCGCGAGCGCGATGAAGCCCAGCCAATCGAAATCGGCGGGCTTCTGCGCGCGGTCGTCTTTGGGAAGAACCATCCAGCCGCCGAGGAAAGCGATCCCGCCGATTGGCACGCCGACATAAAACACCCAGCGCCAGGAATACTCCTCCGTCAGATAGCCGCCGAGCGTGGGGCCGATGATGGGACCCAGAATGACGCCCATTCCCCACAGCGCCACGGCTTGGCTGTGTTTCTCTTTCGGGTAGATATCGAGCAGCAGCGCCTGCGACAGCGGAATCAGGAACGCACCGAAGCAGCCTTGCAGAGCGCGAAAGAAAATCTCCGTTGGCAAGGTGTTGGCTGCACCGCAGAAGATCGAAAAGACCGTGAACCCGCCGATCGACACCAGGAACAAGCGTTTGCGGCCCATCACCGAACTCAGCCACCCCGTCGTCGGCAAAGCGATGGCGCTGACAACGATGTAGGAGGTCATCACCCAGGCGATTTGATCCTGCGTGGCCGAGAACGCGCCTTGCATATGGGGAAGGGCAACGGCGGCGATCGTCCAGTCGATCGAATAGATCATGCTCGCTAAGATGGAGATCGCAGTGATCGCGGCCCGGTGCTTGACGACGCCGTGTGCTCCCGTGTCCGTCACCGCTCTGCCTTCCCACGTGCCGATGTCCCCCGGGTTCGCCTGCGGGCGCCATCGGGGTCTCAATCGACGCTATGCCGCGGCATGGCGATCGGCAAGCGTCGGCCACGTCACCCCCCCCGTCATGCCAGCGGAGACGGGCACCCACGACACGTTGAATGGAGCGCACGGTATGCCGATCGGGATACGGAGCCACTTTCCTGAAGAACCCGTGGGTAAATTGCGCCGTGTCGTCGGCTCCCGCCGCAGCCTGCCCTCGAGAAGTCGGGGGCGGGGGTGACGTTGAGAGGGGTGCGGGTCGTGCCAAAAGGCAAGCAGTCGACAGATCGCCAGCGGAGCACCTAGACTGCCCGAATCGGGACGGTGGATCGCACCATCGCCAGAGGAATGGACCGTCAACGGGTCAGGGAGGATTACCATGCGTCCCATATCGCTCGACCGCCGGCAGTTCGTCGGGGGCTCTGCCGCACTGGCGGCGGCTCTTTCCAGCACGCCTGTCGAGGCTCAGGACGCCTATCCGGCGCGCCCCGTAACGCTGATCAATCCATTTCCGCCCGGTGGCACTGCCGACGTCGTGGGGCGCCCGCTGGCGGCCGTACTCGAGCCGCTGCTCAAGCAGCCGGTCGTGATGGAGACGAAGGCTGGAGCCGCAGGCCAAGTCGGTGCCCAGTTCGCCGCCGCCGCCAAGCCCGACGGCTATACCCTGCTCATTCATCTCGTTTCCCTGGCGGGCTTTCCCGAGGTCGACAAGGTCTATGGCCGACAGGTGAAATTCACCCGCGATGATTTCGTGCCCATCGTGCGTGTCACGGCGGGACCCATGGTGTTGCTCGTCAACGACCAGCAACCCCACAAGACGGTCAAAGACCTGGTCGACGATGCGAAGAAGCGGCCCGACGAGTTGATCTTTTCGTCGTCCGGGATGCATGGCGCCTTGCATCTGCCGACGGCGCTGTTCCTCAAGTCGGCCGGCATCCAGATGAAGCACCTGCCGACAAACGGGGGCGGGCCATCGATTACGGCGCTGGTGGGTAACAACGCGCAGGTGGCAGTATCTTCGCTGGCTTCGGCGTCCTCTCAGGTGAAGGCCGGAAAACTGCGTATTCTCGCGTGCTTCTCGGACAAGCGCTTGGCTTCGCAGCCCGATGTGCCCACGCTCAAGGAAGCGGGATACGATGTCGAATTCTACCTCTGGATGGGCCTGTTCGCGCCCAAAGGCACGCCGCAACCCGTGATCGACCGTTGGCGGGCGGAGACGAAGAAGGCCGTCGAGGTGGAGGCCTTCAAACAGGCCATGACGAACCTCGGCGAAGAGATCGCCTATCTCGACCAACCCGACTTCAAGGCGTTTTGGGATACGGACGCAAAACGGGTCGAAGAAGCGGTTCGCCTGATCGGCAAAGTGTGACGCCCCGCTCGACTCGGATCTGCCAGCGAGTGAAACGGGAGTGTGCGCCATGATTTTGCGTCGCGATCATGTGGCGGGCGGCGTCGTCGTGGCAGTGGCCGCAGGTGTGCTTGCCCTCAGCGGTGATTTACCGATCGGGAGCTTGGCATCGCCTGGACCCGGGCTGTTGCCGATTTTGCTGGCGGGGTTGGTGCTGGTGTTGGGCGCCGCAGTTTTGCTGCAGGCGGGGTCCAGCCCTCCTTTCGGCGGCCTCCAGTGGCCGGATCTGCCCCATGCGGCGCGCATCGCGGCCCTCATCGCGGTGGCCAGCCTCGCCTACGAGCGCCTGGGCTTCATCGTCACGATGGCGGGCGTGCTGGCGATCCTGCTCTACGGGGTCGAGCGCCGGCCGGTCGTCCCGGTCCTCGCCATCTCCCTGGGTGTGCCGATCGGCGCCTATCTGCTCCTGTCCAAGCTGCTGAAATCACCGCTCCCTATCGGCATTCTGGGATTCTGAAATCTCGTGGAAACATTCGATAGCCTCGCGCTCGGGTTCTCCGTCGCCTTCCGGCCGGACGTTCTCTTCTATGCGTTCCTCGGCTGTCTCGTCGGCACGCTGGTCGGCATGTTGCCGGGGATCGGACCGCTCGCCGGGATCTCGATCCTGCTGCCGGTGACCTTCGGCCTCGATGCGACGAAGGCCGTCGTCCTGTTGGCTGGCATCTATTACGGCTCCCAATACGGGGGCTCGACGACCTCCATTCTGCTGCGGATACCGGGCGAGGCCTCGTCCGTCATGACGTGTATCGATGGGCACGCCATGGCGCAGCGTGGGCGCGCGGGCGCGGCGCTGGCGATTGCTGCGGTTGCGTCGTTCATCGCCGGAACCCTCAGCGTCATCGCGTTGACGTTCGTGGCGCCGCCACTGGCGCGTGTCGCCCTCAAATTCGGGCCACCCGAGTACACGGCGCTGCTCTTCATGGGGCTCGTCTTCCTCGCCTACATGTCGACCACGTCGCTCGTTCGCACCTTGCTTATGGCCGCCATCGGGTTGCTGCTCGGCTGCATCGGCATCGACACTATGAGCGGGCACTTTCGCTATGCGTTCGACCTCAAGGAGCTGGGCGACGGCATCGGCATCGTCCCGGTCGCGGTCGGCCTGTTCGGACTGGGCGAGATCCTGTCGACGGTGGTGAAGGGCGTGCCCGAGAAGGTCGCCTCCCCGCGCTTTTCCGAGCTGATGCCGACGCGGAAGGAATGGCGGGAGTCGATCGCACCGATCCTGCGCGGATCGGGCCTGGGATTTCTCGTCGGCATCGTGCCGGGCTCCGCACACATTATCTCAAGCTTCCTGTCCTACGGACTGGAACGGCGCTTGTCGCGGACGCCGGAGGCCTTCGGCCACGGAGCCGTCGCCGGCGTGGCGGGACCAGAGGCCGCAAACAACGCCGCCTCGACCGGCGCCTTCGTCCCGATGCTGGCGCTCGGGCTCCCGACGGGTCCCGTGACGGCTGTCTTGATGGCGGCGCTGCTGATCCACGGCGTTCCGGCGGGGCCGACGCTCGTCACCGATCACCCGACCGTATTCTGGGGCTTCATTGCCTCCATGTACGTCGGCAATCTGATGCTGCTGGCGCTGAACCTGCCGTTCGTCGGCCTCTTCGTCGCCGTTCTGCGCATCCCGTACGTCTATCTCTATCCGCTGATCGTCATGTTCTGCATCCTGGGCGTCTACGAAGTCAGTCATTCGGTCGTCGATGTCTGGATCATGCTGATCATGGGCGTCGTCGGCTATCTGCTGCGCAAGTTCGACTTCGATCCAGCCCCCCTCGTGCTGGGCCTCGTCATCGCGCCGACGCTGGAGCTGAGCCTTCGCCAATCCTTGGTCATGTCGGGCGGCGACTGGTTGATTTTCTTCCGTCGTCCGATCGCGGCAACGTTGATCGCGATTTCGCTCGGCTTGCTGCTGGTGTCGGCTGCCTCACTCCTGGCCAAACAACGAAGCGCCGCGTGAGGCAATCGCCTTGCGTGCCTCCCCGATCGGCGGATAGGGTGCGCCCGCGCGGCCCTGGGAACGGCTGCGGAGCAAAACCGTCACTTGGGAGGTGAGCGATGTCGCAACTGGAAACAACGCGTCGGGGCGTCATTGCCGGCGCAGCGGCGTTGGCCATAGGCGCCCTGTCGCCGGCCGCTGCACAGGCCCAATCCTGGGACGAAGTGGTGGCCGCAGCCAAAAAAGAGGGCAAGCTCACCCTCTATCACAACATCCGCCCTGCCGGCATCGAAGTGATCCTGCAGAAGTTTCGGGCGGTGTACCCCACGATACAGACGGAGCAGGTGCGGCTGGGGTCGGGGCCGCTCAACGAGCGTTTTCGCACCGAGTTCGTCGCCAACCGGCACATCGCCGACCTGCTCATCACCTATGCCGACGACGACGTCTTGAAGGAAATTCCGAATTGGTTCGCGCAATGGAACCCGCCGGAATTCCAGGGCAATTTCCCGGCGGCGGCGAAGATTGCCGAAGGCCGCATGTACGCCATCACGCAAGTGCGCGAATCCATCGTGTGGAACAAGACCCTCGTGAAGGACGCTGACGCCCCCAAAGAGTGGGCGGACCTGCTCGATCCCAAGTGGAAGGGCAAGGTGGCCCTCAACACACCTTGGCGCTCGATCTCGGTGCAGCAGATGTTCGCCTATTGGGAAGACATCGGCATCAAGGATGCGGCCGAACGCATGAAGGCCAACGAGGTGCGGTTTTTCGACGGCTCGAGTGGCGTCATCCAGGCCGTGATCCGCGGCGACGTGGCCGTGGCGCACATGACTGATATTCCACTCAACGGAATGCTGGCCGACGGCGCGCCGCTGGGGTTCATCTATCCCAAGTCGGGGACGACAACGGCGGACTCGCTGATGGGTGTCGCAGCGAAAGCACCGCACCCCAACGTCGCCAGGGTTTTCGCCAACTGGCTCATGAGCAAAGAGGGCCAAGCGATCCTCGTCGACCAGGGCGGGCTTGCCGGCACGCGCAACGATGCGCCGGCGCTGTCGCACTTGCCGGCCACGGCCAAGCTCCCGAAGGTTGTGGATGGCGGTGAGATACTGACGCCCGAGCGACAAAAGAAAATCATCGAGCACTGGCGCAAGGTTTTCGGGGTGAAGTGACGACGCAGAAAGCTCGCACGTGACCCCATCGACGCTTCCCGGCGCGGCCGGCTCGACCGCCCTCCCCCGCGATCCGCCGCGCAGCTCGGGTACGGCTGCTTTGTCCGTGCTGTACGTCGCCGTGTACGTCACGGTGATGCTGCTGGTGCTGATCCCGATCGCGGCACTGGTTTACGGCAGCTTTCGCACAGCCGCGCCCGGTGCGTCGGGCGAATGGACGCTGCAGAATTATGTGGCGCTGTTGTCGGACGGCGTGGTGGGCACCGTGCTCGTCACCCTGTGGATCGGCATCGTGACCGCCGTCGTTTCGGTGCTCATGGGAACGGCGATTGCGCTGATCGTGCATCGCACGGATTTCGCCTACCCCAACACCATCACCGCGCTGATCGGATTGGCGTTCTATTTCCCGTCGTTCATTCTGGCGATGGCCTGGATCATCATCGGGTCGCCCGGCGGCGTCATCAATTGGGTCTGGGGCACGCTGCTGGGGCTGCCCGGCCGCATGGACATTTATTCCACCTTCGGCATCATCCTCGTGATGGTGCTGCATCAGGTGCCGTTCGTGTACCTGACGATGCGCGGGCCGATCACGGCCATGGATGGCATCTACGAGGAAGCCGCCCGCACGGCGGGAGCGACGCCGACCCAAGTGCTGCGGCGCATTACGCTGCCCTTGCTCGCCTACTCCGTCGTGTCGAGCTTCATCCTGACGTTCATCACGTCGATCGAACAGTTCGCCATTCCCGCGATGATCGGGTCGCCGGGGCGCATCTATGTGCTGGCAACACAGCTCTATCTGCTCTGCCGGTTTCCGCCGACCGACTACGGCCTCGCCGCCGCGATCGGCCTCACGCTATCGGCCATCACCGGCATCGCGATCTGGCTGCAACGGCGCATCGTGGGCAACGCGCGGCTGACCACCGTGGGCGGCAAAGCCGGCCGCCTCGCCCCCATCCGGCTGGGACACTGGAAATGGGCGGCCTACGTCTTCACGTTCGGTTTCGCCTTCCTGGCGCTGATCCTGCCGACGCTGATTCTCGTCTACACATCGGTGATCAAGTTCTTCAACGCCAACCCGTTCGCCGCCGCCTACACGGGCCGCAACTACGTGTTCATCTGGGAAAGTGCGGCCACGCTGTCGAGCTTCCAGAACACGATCGTCGCCTCTGGCATCGCGGCCGCCATCGGCGCGGCGCTCGGGTTTTTGGTGTCTTATTTCACGCTGCGCCAACAGCCGACCGGACACCGCGCGCTCGACTTCACGGCGAGCTTGCCGTTCGGCGTGCCTGGCGTCGTCATCGGGCTCGGATTGCTCTGGGCCTATGCCTACCTGCCTTTGCCGCTCTACGGCACGCTGGCGATCATCATCATCGCCTACATCACGCGGTATCTGCCCTACGCCACCGAAACCATTGGCGGGCAGATGGTGCAGATCGACAAGTCGCTCGAGGAAGCGGCCTGGGTGTCGGGCGCCTCGCGCATCGAGACACTGTCCAAAATCCTCCTGCCGATCGCGCTGCCCTCGGTGCAGAGCGCCTTCTTCCTGCTGTTTATGGCCTTCTTTCGCGAGATCTCGTCGGCGATCCTGCTCTTCACGGCCTCGACGATGGTCATCTCGGTCTCGATCTTCGCCTTCTTCGATCAGGCGAATTGGGGC
>JANOHP010000217.1:0-2109 GCA_031406575.1 Hyphomicrobiales bacterium | reverse complement strand
TCCGCACCCAGTTTGCTGACGATCACACGCTCGGGAACATTCCTCGATGAGGCAATACGCGTTCTCACCCAGATTGTCGCGCTATAGTCTCGGCCCATCGCAGCTTTCGCTGGGTCTATCGCGATGCCTTCCAGCCCTGGCACATCGCAGATTTCCTGATCCTCAATCCGCAAATGCCGCGTTCGCTGCGCTCCTGCTATGCCGAGATCGTTCCGGCGCTGGCTGGATTGTCGGAAGCGTATCGGCAACCCGCAACCTGCCAACCGCTCGCAACTGAGACGCTCTCTCGTCTGAGCGCGGGGGAAATGTCGGAAATTTTCAATGTCGGCCTGCACGAGTTCTTGCGCGCGTTCATCAGCAGTAATACACGCCTCGCCTCGGACATCGCCACCGCATACCATTTCAACGATTGAGTCCACGACCTCATGCGCCTCACCATCGAGCACACAACGCTCTATCGCTACGACAGCCCCGCGACATCGAGCGTGCAGAGCCTGCGGCTGACTCCGCAACCGTTCGATGGACAAACAGTGATCGACTGGCGGATCGAATGCCAACCCGCGGGGCCGATGCAGGAAGGGCGCGACGCCTTCGGCAATACGACCCATCTGATGGTCATCACTGGCCCGCATCAGCAGGTCGAGATCAAGGCGATCGGCACGGTCGATGTCGAAGACCGGGCGGGCCTCGTCAGCGGTCTCGTCGATACGGTTCCGTTACGCGTCTACCTCCGGCGAACCCCGTTGACCGAGCCGGGGGCTGCCATCGCCACGCTGAGCGAAAGTATTCCGCGCGACGCGACCCTTCCCTGGTTGCACGCCCTGATGAGTTCGATCCGCGAGACCGTCGATTATCTCGTCGGTGTGACAGGGGCGGAGACGACCGGGCTCGAAGCCTTCGAGGCGCGCCAGGGGGTGTGTCAGGACCATGCCCACATCTTCATCGCTGCGGCCCGGCACGCCGGCATTCCAACACGCTATGTCACTGGATACCTGTTGACAGAGGAGTCCGCCGAGGCGGCGGCGCATCATGCGTGGGCCGAAGCCTGGATTGACGGGCTGGGCTGGCTCGGTTTCGATGTGGCCAACAGGATTTGCCCGACCGATCGCTACGTCCGGCTCTGTGCCGGGCTCGATGCCCGCTATGCCGCCCCGGTCCGCGGGTCGCGGCGCGGTGGCCAGGGAGAATCGCTCTGCGTCCACGTCAATGTGCAACGGATGGCCGCGCAGCAATAGCGCCCGCCTGCATCCCGGGAACGGCAGCGAATGACGCTCCGCCGTTGCAGCGCGCCGTTCGCGAGGATTGGTTTTCTGCGCCGCACCGCACACCAATGGTGGCTTCGTGAACCAAATGGTGCCCAGGGACAGAATTGAACTGCCGACACTGTGATTTTCAGGACGCATGCGAGAGCATAAACATCGTTTAATCAACCAGTTGCTTGGATACCCGTTGCAGGGTTCACTCAACAGTTCTGCAGAGTTGCAGCACTCGCTCCCGCAAAATCCACGCGGACTTTTCAGCTGCAACCGAGAAGCAACCGCGTTGTCGAACCCGTATAGTCAGATTGAAAAGCCAAAACGACACGTTGAATTTCAAGGTCTATTCCGCAAAGCAGCCTGCGGCACCGGTGTGGAGCATCAGCGACGTGCGAGACCATTCGCAACGACCGCGTCGGATCGTTCGCAATGCCGATGCCGTTCGCAACGAACTGCGGCGCTGCCAACAGTCGAGGGGAGCAGAGCGTGACTGATGTCTGGACTCCATGCGACCTGGCCGACCCCGCCCTGATCGTTGAACTTCCGACTGGACCAGGGGCTGAAACGGTGAGGCGCACGCCTCCCCTCTCCCCGACGCCTTGCACTCGACGGGGAGAAAGTCAGGGTGAGGGGCCGCCGCTTGCTCGGGCATTCCGATGGCCCACGGCAGCTACCCGGGCCCAAGCTGTCAGGAAGCGAGCATGGAATGAGTGCTCGAGCATCGTCTGTCAACGCCGGAGTAAAATTACATCGGCCAGCCGGAGTGATAATGCATCGGTCTTGAACGCAAGAAGGCCCCCGCGCGCGGGGGCCTTCTTGCGTTCGCGGCATCTTTCTAGTCCTGGCCGTCCAG
>JANOHP010000134.1:0-2364 GCA_031406575.1 Hyphomicrobiales bacterium | reverse complement strand
CACGGAACGTGCTTGAATTCGCTCCACAACTCGACGCCCTGCACTCACCGATGCGTCCCCTTCGGCTTAAAAGGAGAAAATCATGACGCTTCGCAGGTTCATCGTCGAGCGCGATATCGCCAAGGTCGGTACGTTCGAACGTGATCAACTTCGCGGCGCGGCACAGAAGTCGAACGAGGTGCTGCGCCAGCTCGGTCCTGACATCCAATGGATCGAGAGCTTTGTCGCTGGCGACAAGACGTTCTGCGTCTACATGGCCAAAGACGAAGTGATCATCAACAAGCACGCCGAGCTCAGCGTGCTTCCCGGCGACGAAGATCACGGAAGTGCGCAAGATGATCGACCCCACAACCGCCAACGACTGACGAACGACCCTTTCGCTGTGCGGGTTGGCTTCGAGGTGCCGAGCAGGTGAGCCATCATCCCCATCACTTGGTGAACCGCGCCGCACTGGATGAGATTGGTCTTGCACGCAGGTTCTTCTCATGCGGAAAGTGGCGCGTTTGGAGAGAAGGATGCGTGCCGTGCCAACTCGTGTAATAGCCATTGCCAGCGTTTTCGCCCTCGCCTTCTTCGCCACCGTGACAGCGTTTCCGGCGCATGCCGAAGGCACATCCGCTGCGGCCCGCGAGGAGGAGGCCAAGGCGCTTCTGCGGCCTGTCTGCGCCGACAAGGCAGCCCGCGATTGGGTCGTGGCCCAGATGATCGTGCAGGGCGGCGAGTACGAGCGCGCGACGGGAAAATGGGACATGGATATCGCCTGCGAGCAGATCAATCTACAAGTCAACCCGGTGCACGACACGGCCGATCCCGCCGACGCCGCATCGCACAATGACTGGATTTACGACGCGCGCTGGAGCCCTGACGGTAAGCTGATCGCAACCGCAGGCCGCGACGGCAGCGTGCGCCTGTGGGACGTTGCGACGGGCAAGACTGTGAGAAAAATCGACATCGCAAAGCTACCGCCTCGAAAAATCGAAATTGCAGAGCTACCGCTTCGCATGAAGGCCGACAATCCGAGCCACGTGCGTGCTGCGCGCTTCCTGGGCGATGGCGGTTCGCTCGTCGTCGCGGCCGACACCCATCCCATCCGCATCTTCGACGTCGAGAGCGGCGCGCTGGTCGCGGAAGTGCCGTACACGCAACCCGATCCGAAATGGGCGACGCCTCCCCGCATCGCAACGACGGCAAGCGGCCTCGTCATCCTGGGAGGCTACGGCGGCGACCTGGTCGTCTACGACACGAAGGCGAAAGCCGAGCGTTACCGCCTGCCGGGGATAGCCAACGACTATCCCATGTTTGCTGTCTCGGAGATGGCGGGCTTGCTGGCGACCACGGCTCCTGGAAAAGACCGAACCGTCATCGTTCAGCTGCGCAAGCTCGAGACGGGCAAGCCGGTGTGGGAGACGGAAGCCAAAGGCGAACCCTCAGCCTACTCTATGACCTTCTCGCGGGACGGCAATCAGCTTGCCGTGGCCGTTCGCGGGCAGGCCTACATCTATGCGACCACGGACAAGAAGCTGATCAACAAGGTGTTGGTCTACCCGACGTTCGGCAGTTTCGAGGTCGCGTTTACAGCCGATGGCCAGAGGCTGATCACGGGGCTACGCCATGCCCAACTCTGGGATATCGTGACTGGCAAGCGCGTGCAGCATTTCGGACCCTTCAGCGATCTGTGCCACTCGCTCGACGTCAGCCCGGACGGCAAGTATCTCGTGACCAGCCACATCGGCTCGGACGGCCGCATCTGGGAAATCGGCTCCGGTACATTCTTCCGCCGCCTGGGCAAGGACGTGCACCCACCACGCTGACACGCCGGAAATGATGGCAGGGCAGACTTTTGCACCCAATGGGCGGTCGCTACCTTATCGCCGGACTCGCCAACGTTCACCCACCAGTCGCGTTGTGAATGAACGCTGAACTGCTTGAAGCACACGTGCGGCGAGTGCGAGGTGAACAGCGTCTGCGAGGCGAGCTTGCGAACCTCGTGCACAATCCTCTTCTGCGCATAGGGCGCAATGGCCGTCTCCGGCTCTTCCATCGCAAAGATGACGTTCTGCTTGTCCTCTGCGATCAAGGACAGCATCGCCAGCACCAGCATATTGATAGTGCCGGTTCCCTGCCGGTAGAAGGGCGCCGCGTGGTCGCCTGTGCCCGTCGCGATAAAGGCGGTGATGACCTTGCGGAGATGTTCGCGCGTTAGGTTCGAAACCCTGAGGTGAGGATCGACGCCCCATTCCTTCGGCACGTATTTCTTGAGGGCTTCGCTAATGCTGCCGAGAACCGGCGAGATGCCGAGCACGGGATCGCTCGCGACCGGCATCGCCGACAGCGTCGCGAGCGTCGCTTCCCACATCTGCGGCC
>JANOHP010000132.1:0-5045 GCA_031406575.1 Hyphomicrobiales bacterium | reverse complement strand
AACTCACGTGCGACCTGGATGATCTTATCGCGGCTAACGCCGGTGATCTTTTCGGCCCACGCCGGCGTGTAGGGGACGTCGTCGTCGAGCGACTTGGCCACGTTGTCGCCGCCATAACCGCAATCGACCCCGTAATTGGCGAGGAAAAGATCGTGCACGGACGCGACGAGCACCTCGCCCTCGGCAAGCTGCAGCTTTTTCACGGGTACGCGGCGCTTCAGGATGCTGGCATGCTTCGTGGACGTGAAGTGCTCATGCTCGATATTGCCGAAATAGGGGAAGGCCACTTCGGCGAGATCGTCCTTGATGTCGGCGAGAGACAGTCGGAGCTTTGCGGATGCGCCGTCGCTCGCCTTCTCCTCGAGGTTCCACTTGCCGCCTTCGCCCCAGCGAAACCCGATCGTGCCGCGAGGCGCTACGATCTGGCCCGTCGTCTCGTCATAGGCGACCGTTTTCCATTCTGGATTATTGGCCTCATTCAGTCGGCCATCGAAGTCGGAAGCGCGGATGAAGCGATCGGGAACCACCGTGTCGCCCTGCTTCACCAACCGCACGAGCATCGGCATGTCCGAATACTGGCGGACGTAATCGCGGAAGTACGGCACCTGCCGGTCGACGTGATATTCCTTCAGGATGACGTGACCCATGGCCATCGCCAGCGCCGAATCCGTGCCTTGCTTCACCGACAGCCAGATGTCGCCGAACTTCGAGGCTTCCGAGTAGTCGGGACAGATCACCGCGCTCTTCATGCCGCGATAGCGCGCCTCGGTGTAAAAGTGCGCGTCTGGCGTCCGCGTCTGCGGCACGTTCGAGCCCCACAGGATGATGAAGCCTGCGTTGTACCAGTCGGCGCTTTCGGGCACGTCGGTCTGCTCGCCCCAGGTCTGTGGTGAGGCCGGCGGCAGGTCGCAGTACCAGTCGTAGAACGACATGGACACGCCGCCGATCAGCGACAGGTAGCGCGAGCCCGCCGCATAGGAGACCATCGACATGGCGGGGATCGGCGAAAAGCCGAAGATGCGATCGGGTCCGAACGTCTTGGCCGTATAGGCGTTCGCCGCCGCGATGATCTCCGTCACCTCGTCCCATGACGCGCGCACGAACCCGCCGTGGCCGCGCATCTTTGTGTAGCTCGCGCGTTTTTCCGGAACCTCGACGATCGATGTCCAGGCAGCGACCGGGGACATCGTGGCGCGCGCATCGCGCCACAGCTTGACGAGACGAGACCGTACGAGCGGATATTTCACGCGGTTTCCGGAATAGAGATACCAGCTATAGGAGGCACCGCGCGAACAGCCGCGCGGCTCGTGATTGGGCAGGTCCGGGCGGGTGCGTGGATAATCGGTCTGTTGTGTCTCCCAGGTGACGATGCCGCCTTTCACGTAGATCTTCCAAGAGCACGATCCCGTGCAATTGGCGCCATGCGTCGAGCGAACGATTTTGTCGTGCTGCCAGCGTTTTCTGTATCCGTCCTCCCAGCGGAGATCCTCTCCCGTGGTCACGCCGTACCCGTTCGAAAACGTCTCGGTTGGTTTGGTGAAGAAGGTCAGACGGTCGAGAAGATGGCTCATGTTCGGTCGCCTCGCGTGCGTTTCGAAATCATTCGGCGGGTTTCATGGGAGTGATGGGCGCCGCCGGGCCGCCGCGTTCGATGTCGTAGAGGAGCGCGCCGGGCCGCGTGTAGAACCACCACGTGATCGCGATGCAGCTCAGGTAGAAGGCGAGGAAAGCGTAGAGCGCCGCTTCGGCTCCGCCCGTCACGGCGATCGAGGTTCCGAAGCTCTTGGGAATGAAGAAGGCCCCATAAGCGGCGATTGCCGACGTGAAGCCTATGATGGCAGCGGCTTCCTTGTCCGACTGCCGGATGCGTTCAGGATCCGTCATCCCAGGCTCTAGCCTCGCCACTTCCTTGCGCATGATGGCGGGGATCATTTGGAACGTCGACGCGTTACCGACCCCTGCCGCTGCGAAGAGGAACAGGAAGCTCGCAAAGAAGACGGGGAAGGCTGTCGGGCTGCCTTTCATACCGATCGCATAGAGGATGCCCACGACGCCGAAGGACATGGCGACGAACACCCAGAAAGTGATCCGGCCCCCGCCGTAACGATCGACCGGCTTACCGGCTGCCGCCCGCACGAGCGCGCCGACCAGCGGTCCGAGGAAGGCATATTGCAGCACGTTGACGTCGGGAAAGAGGATTTTGGCGAGCAAAGGGAAAGCGGCCGAGAAGCCGATGAACGAGCCGAACGTACCAGTGTAGAGCCAGCACATGATCCAGTTGTGCGCACGACTGAAGATGATCGCCTGATCGGCAAAGCTCGCCTTCATCGTGGCGATATCGTCCATGCCGAACCAGGCCGCGAATGCGGAAGCCACGATGAAGGGGACGAAGACATAGCCGGCGTTCTGCAACCACAGCGTCGTGGTCACGCCAGCGACGGTGGCCGTTTGCGGTTCACCACCGAGCCAGCCAAATACTCCCGCGGTGATCGCAAGCGGGACGACGAACTGAACGACGCTGACACCGAGATTGCCGAGGCCGGCATTAATCGCCAGTGCGTTGCCCTTCTCTGCTTTCGGAAAAAAGAAAGAGATATTGGCCATCGAGGAGGCGAAGTTGCCGCCTCCGAAGCCGCACAGCAGCGCCAGTCCCAGGAAGATCCAATAAGGCGTTCCAGGTGACTGCACCGCGTAGCCCATGCCGACGGCGGGAACGAGCAGCGACCACGTGGCGAGGGTCGTCCAGAGCCGCCCGCCGAAAATGGCCGGCATGAAGCTGTAGAAGATGCGCAGCGTCGCACCGGAGAGTCCGGGAAGGGAGGCAAGCCAGAACAACTGCTCGTTCGTGAATGCAAAGCCCACGCTCGGAAGCTTGGCGACGACGACCGACCAGACCATCCAGACCGCAAACGACAGCAAGAGGCATGGCACCGAAATCCACAGATTACGCGTGGCGATGGTCCGGCCCTTGGTCTCCCAGAACTCTTTGTTCTCGGGACGCCAGTCCGTGAGTGCCCCGGTCGCTGCAAGCTTGCCTTCGTGCTCCGGCCCGTGAATGGGCTTCATTTCCGGAAATTCGGGCAGGGTCCGCACCGCGACGCCGGCCTCGGCCGCTTCCCGTTCCATTTGTCGGATGGCGATGTGCATCCACAGGACCGAGACGGAAACGATGACGAACAACAGCCAGAAGCAGCTCTGCCAGACACCCGTCAAGTCGTTCAGGGCACCGAATGCGATCGGCAGAACGAAACCACCGAGACCACCGACGAGTCCGACGACACCACCCACCGCGCCCACGCGAGAGGGATAATAGACGGGGATGTGCTTATAGACTGCAGCCTTGCCCAGACTCATGAAGAAGCCCAGAACGAAGGTCACGAGAACAAAACCGACGAGCCCCATGCGCGTCGTGAAAGTCACTGGGCCGCGAATGCCTTCCACCACATAGGATGTCGGCGGGTAGGATAGGATGAAGGTGCACGCGACAGAGACCAGGAAGGTCCAGTACATCACACGGCGAGCGCCGAACTTGTCGGACAGGTGTCCGCCATAGGCTCGGAAGATCGAAGCGGGAATGGAATACAGCGCGCCGATCATGCCAGCGGTCGTGATGTCGAGGCCGTAGACTCCGATGAGATAGCGCGGCAACCACAGCGCAAGGGCCACGAAGGCACCGAAGACGAAGAAGTAATAAAGCGAGAAGCGCCAGACCTGGACGTTCTTCAAAGGCTCCATCATCGCGGTGAGCGACTCTGGCTTTTGGCCGGATGCACGCCGACGCTCCAGATCGGGATCATCCTTCGTGAACGCATAGAATATGACCGCAGTTACGATCAGCGCGACTGCCCAGATCAGTGCAACGCTTTTCCAGCCATACGCGACCATGATCGTGGGAGCGGCGAATTTCGTGACGGCAGCGCCAACGTTACCGGCGCCGAAAATACCAAGCGCTGTGCCCTGCTTGTCGGTGGGAAACCACTTCGCCACGTAGGCTATGCCAACGGAAAACGAGCCGCCGGCGATGCCGACGCCGAGGGCGGCGAGCAGAAACGTGGGGTAGTCGTAGGCATACCGGAGCAGCAACGTCATCACGGCAGCCGACAGCATCGTGAGCGTGTAAACGACGCGTCCACCGTACTGATCCGCCCAGATGCCGAGCATGAGCCGAATCAGGGAGCCGGTCAGGATCGGAGTGCCGACGAGCAGGCCGAATTGGGTATCGGTGAGACCCAGGTCCTGTTTGATCTGAATGCCGATGATCGAAAAGATTGTCCAAACGGCAAAGCAGACCGTGAAAGCAAAGGTCGATAGCCAAAGCGCGCGGTTCTGATCTCCGCGTTCAACGCTTTTCATGTCCAGCATGTTCATCCCCGTCGCGGCTGGCAAATCGCCATTCGGCACGCGGATGATGTTCGCAAGAACGGCAAAAATTATTGACTTGGGTCAACCGTGATCGACCGGACCGGTCGACGTGGGCTGCATCGCACTGACTTTAACGAATATCGTGGACGAGGATGCCTGGGCCGATCCCGCCCTCCTGTGCGCTCGAAAAAACTGGATGCACTGAGCCCCGGCCAACCTATCGATCTCGATGATGACGTCGCCCTGCAACTGACCGGCCCTTTCGTCGAGCAAGCCATTCTCGATGTCGTCCACCATCGCCACGGTCGATGTAGATCAGAGGCGCCGATGAGTAGAGTCTGCGCCGCGCAGTCGGTGCACTTCAATAGGCCGACACCTACCTCAGAAATTGTCGCCGAACATGATGCACTGCAGCAGAATCACCGTGATGCTCGAGTGAACTCGTGACCTGAAGAGCACTCCGCCGTTGATCATTTTTGCTCAACCTTGGTCGCTTCTGGCCCTCCGCGTCATGGCGGCGACGGTCGGTCTCTAGCCACTGCTGCCCATTCCGGCGATCTCGATCAGCTGTTCCGACGCAAGGCGATCACGGATTCCGGACGATCGCGAGCAGTGTGGCGCGAGTGGTGACAGCGCCGTCGGGTGAAGTTGCTGATCTCAGTGTTTGCGGTTTTCGTCAAGCT
>JANOHP010000128.1:0-1919 GCA_031406575.1 Hyphomicrobiales bacterium | reverse complement strand
GGCTTGACGACGATGGCGCGGGCCACGGCCACGCGTTGTTGCTGGCCGCCCGACAGGCCCGAGATACGTCGATCGGCAAACGCTTTCATGCGCACGAGAACCAGTGCGTGTTCGACTTGTGCGGCGATCTCCGCTTTGGGCAGGCGTTGGGCCAGCAAGCCGAACGCCACGTTTTGCTCAACCGTCAAATGGGGAAATAGCGCATAATTCTGGAAGACGACGCCGATATTGCGCTTATGCGCGGCGAGGCGCGTGATGTCGTTGCCGCCGACTTGAAGTCGTCCACCATCGGGCTTCAGCAACCCGGCGATCAGCCGCAGCAACGTCGTCTTGCCACAACCCGAAGGCCCCAACAGCGACACGAATTCCGAGCGCCCGACTGCGAGGTCGAGCGATTCCAGAACAACCGTCGCACCGAACCGCTTCGATACGCCCGTGACCTCGAGATAACGTTCGTTCTGCGGCATCACGGGCTCGAATGCAGTCGCGGCGGTAGCCAGACTCATTTCGCTGCGACCTCACGCTCGAAGCGCTCGATCATCGCATTGCGATTGTCGGCGAAATACTCCCAGTCGAGCGCTATCAACTCGGGGAATTTCACGCCATCGGGAAGAACGGTCTTCGTGTTCGTCGGGCGTGAGTGGAACGTCTTGGCGATGTAGGCCTGGATCGGCGGGCTCAACATCTCGTTCATGAAGGCCATGCCGATATCCTGGTTGGGACCACCTTCGACGAGGGCCACACCGGCTGGCATCGCAAGAACACCTTCCTTGGGCATGCCTTGATCCACGGGCGCACCGGCTGCTTTGCGCAGTAGAGTCGTGCGCGAGTCGGGGCTCAGATAGATATCGCATTCACCCGACTCGTGGAGCTGCTGAGCCTGTGGCGCATTGGTCGAGATTTGCAGAATATTGGGCCTCAATGCCTTCATGCGCTGGATGCCCTGCTGCCAATCGGTCATGCACTTGTCCAGCGGCTTCTTCGTCACGAACTGTGTGGCGGCGAGCAGCGGGGCAATGGCCTGCGTGATGCGCATCGAGATGATGATGATGCGATCCTTGTACTTCGGGTCCCAGGCGTCGGCATAGGACTCGAGGCCCTTGGGCAGGGCACGCGTATTGTAAGAAAAACTGCACATCGGCTGGCACCAGTTGGCCCACATGCTATCGCGCGGCTTGGCGGAGGCCGGCAGATCAGCGAGGTTCGTGACGTCGGCGGGCAGCTTCTTGATCAGCTTGTCGCGCTCGGCCAGGATGAGGACCGGATCGTCCATCATCGTCAATGTCATCGTCGGGCTGGCCCTGTTCGAGCGCAGCTTTTCGAGGTTGATGAGTGAGTTGGTGCCCTCGAACAGAACCTTGATGTTGAGCTTCTTTTCAATTTGCGGGAAGAGACCGTCAGTCAGACCAGGCGAGGCTGGACCGCCGATGAAAATCTCTTTCGTTTGGGCGCGCACGACATTCGGGAAGCCGGTCACAGCGACTGCGGATGCGCCGGCCAGGACGTGGCGGCGGGTGTAGGCGGATGTTTTATGCATCTGATTTGCACTCCTGAGCTGGGCTGGCAGATCGATCGGCTAGATTGTCGATTTTCAATAATCTAGGGCACTATCGTGTCGTTCGCACGCTGATTAGACCGCCAATCTACCGCCACAGTGCCGGAATTTCGAGCGGTAGGGTCACGTCAGCTTTCGATCCACGGGATTGAAGGGTGTTGGGAACCGACCACGTGGCTCGATCATGGAATAGGGTCCGCGTGCGAGATAGCGCCCGTGTCCAGGTGTGCCGATGACATTGCGACCGTCGAATACAGAAACACCGCGGACCAGGACGTTCACCGGGTAACCGGAGGTGCGATAGCCCTCATAGGGCGTGTAGTCGCCGCCGTGATGCATCGCAGCGTTGGTCAGCGTGACCGAC
>JANOHP010000121.1:0-28469 GCA_031406575.1 Hyphomicrobiales bacterium | reverse complement strand
TGCCGCAGCCCGACTCCCCCACGAGCCCCAGCGTCTCGCCGGGATTGACGGTGAAGCTGACGCCGTCGACGGCATAGACGTGACCCACCGTGCGGCGCAGCAGGCCCTTCTTGACGGGGAAATGCTTCTTGAGGTCACGTCTATGCCGTCGACGGCGTCAGCTTCACCGTCAATCCCGGCGAGACGCTGGGGCTCGTGGGGGAGTCGGGCTGCGGCAAGACCACGGTCGGGCGCACGCTGCTGCGGCTCGTGGAGCCGACCGACGGGCAAATCCTGCTCGATGGCCGCGATGTGACCAAGCTGTCGCGCGAGGAATTTCGCCCCTACCGCCGCGAGATGCAGATCATTTTCCAGGACCCGTTCTCCTCGCTCGATCCGCGCATGACGGCGGGCGATATCGTCGGGGAACCGCTCAAGGTGCACGGCGTCGGCAATCGCGACGAGCGGCGCGAGACCGTCGCGGCCATTTTCGAGCGCGTCGGCCTGCGGCGCGTGCAGATGGACAACTTTCCCCATCAGTTCTCCGGTGGCCAGCGCCAGCGCATCGGCATCGCGCGCGCGCTCTCGCTCAACCCAAAGCTGATCATCGGCGACGAGCCGGTCTCCGCCCTCGACGTGTCGATCCAGGCGCAGGTGATCAATCTGTTGCAGGATTTGCAGCGCGAGTTGGGGCTCTCCTACCTGTTCATTTCACACAACCTCGCCGTCGTCGAGCACATCAGTCAGAAGATCGCGGTGATGTATCTGGGCCGCATCGTCGAGTATGCCGACAAGAAGACGATTTTCACGGCACCGCGCCATCCTTACACCGAAGCGCTGCTGTCGGCGGTGCCGGTGCCCGATCCCGCGATCAAGCGCAAGAAGGTGATTTTGCAGGGTGACGTGCCGAGCCCCGTGCGGCCGCCGCCGGGATGCCACTTCCACACGCGCTGCCCGATCGCGGAGGCGCGGTGCAAAGTGGAGTCGCCGGTTCTGCGCGAAGTCAAGCCGGGCCAGCTCGTCGCCTGCCATTTGCGCTGACCCGTCTTGCGGACCGCGCTGTCATGCGGACTCAGCCGCCGGAGGACACGATCCGGGGTGCGCCCTTGTCGACGCGATGCCCCAGGCCGTTCGGGGCCAGCGACTGCTCCTCCGGCAAGGGCGTCTCTTTCTGCTGACGCGCCGATTTGATCCGGACCGTGCGCGGCGCCTCGGGCCGTGAGCCGCCGCCGCGCGCGGTTGTCGCCACGTCGCGCACCTCCGCCTCGATCTCTCGGCACGTGGCGGCCAAATCCCCGGTGTCGCCGTCGATCACTCGATAGCGTTGCTCGCACAGGGCGATGCGCGGTGGCAAACGGGTGCGCTCGAACGCCTCGTAGGCCACCTGGAGGTCCGCCCAGAACGACGCCCAGGGCCCGGCCGCGTGCGCCGTGATCGCGTCCATCGACATTCGAAACGGAAACACATGGACGTGAAACTTCTCCTGGCCCTTGGCCAGCGCCGCCTCGGCGAGCGCGTGAATTTCGGCCTGCACGGCGTCCGTCATGGCATAGCAGCCGACCGAGGTGCAGCCGCCATGCACCAGAATGTGGGAACCGCTGCGTTTGTTGGCCTGATCGAACGCGTTGGGAAAGCCGATGTCGAACGATCGCCGCCATCGGGTGGGCAGCCGCATCTGGCGCAGTGAGACGCTATAGAACCCTTCCGGGCTCTGCTTGTCACCCTCGCGCAGTTTGGGGCCCAGCGTCCCCGTCCAATAGCAAATCGGATAGGTATCGAGCAGAACGAAGGCGTCGCCCTTGCGCATCCACAGCTCGAGCTCGGAGGAGGCTTTGAAGATGCGGATGAAGATCGCCTCGCCCTTGGTCAAGCCCTTGGCCGCGAGCCGTTCGGCAAGTCGCGCCGTGTCGGGGGTGCCGGGCAGCGGTAAGTGTCCGCGGTCATGAGCGATCTGGCGCGCGATCCGCTCCGGGGCGATGTCGGCGATATCGATGTCGTGCGCCTGCGCCATCGCCCATGGCAGGCCGAGCACGACAGCAAGCGCTGCTGATCGTCCCAATCGCAAAAGCCCCGACGACACCCAACCCACTTCGACACCCCATCGCACCCAACACGTGACACGCACGCTCGCCCCGCGATCATCGCGCGTTCGAGCGTCGGTGGCGGCGACGACGCTACACCGCCAGCAGCCACAAACCTGTGACCGCCACGCAGCATATGGCAGCGAAAATGGAGCCCTAAAGCGCTCGCGTCGTAGGTTGGGTCAAGCGCAGCGCGACCCAACATCCACGGTGTGCCGGGAAATGTTGGGTCGCGGCCAAGTGGCCTTGACCCAACCTACGACGCTCGGTGTTCTCAGTCGGGGAACGGCGCTCAATTTTTCCCGAAAAATCCCAGGCTCATGATGCCGGAGAAGACGCTGCGAGAACTCGAGCCGCGATCATCGGGTAGTTCCGTGGCCGCAACGCCCCGCATTTTGGGACCTGGAGCCACGACGCGGGCGTCTGCCACCGTGCTCGTCGATTTTCCGGGCGTGAAGGGCGTCGCCTGGAGCTTTTCGAGCGCCGGGCAGCGCCCCTCGGGATCGACGCGCGTGGAGGCCAGATGCACGGCGGGCTTGGCGTTGACGTGATAGCGCTTCTCGCAGACCGTGATCGGCGGCACTTGGCGATGCGTCTCGAAGTGGTCGTGGCCTTCCTTGAGCGTCTGCCAGAAGGGATACCACCGGTCCTGCTTGAACCGGCTCATGTTCTCGTCGGTCATGCGAAACGGATAGGCATGCACGGGGAAGCTCTCGTGGCCGGCGGCGAACTGGTCACGCGCCAAGGCGTAGATTTCCTCGACCAGCGCATCCGTCATCGCGTAGCAGCCGATCGACCGGCACTTGCCATGCACCATCAGGGCGCTGCCGCTGCGCTTGTGCGCGCGATCGTAGTTGTTGGGGTAGCCCAAGTTGAACGCCAGGTGGAAGCTGGAGTTCGGGTTCATCTGCCCTTTGGTGATCGTATAGAAGCCCTCGGGCGCTTGCTTGTCGCCCTCCTTCATCTTGGGGCCCAGCTCGCCCGACCAATTGCAGATCGGATAGGTTTTGAAGTGATGGAAGTAGCCGTCGTCGCGCGCCTTCCAGATCTCGAGCTCGGATTCTTCCTTGAAAATCCGAATGAAGATCGGCGCTTCGGCCGTCATGCCCTTCTTGCCGAGGAGCATCATGGCATCCTTCGGCAGCGGCCGCATGTGCGGTGCCATATCCTGCTGCATGCCGCAGGCCGACAGCGGCCCGGCAAGCAGCGCCAACACGGCAATGAGACGAATGTTCTGTGTCATGGTCCCCGGGATCATCGACGCGCTACTGAGTGCCCCCTGGCGCACGCTGATCTTCATTTTCGATTCGCTAAGGTTAATTTATCGTTAACACGCCCGCCTGACCAGATGCGTCACGTCCACACACGACGACAAAATGATTCGATCACCGAGTATGCGCAAGAGGTTGGCCGTCACGGGGCCAGATTGCGGCCGCGGGGTGGCTGGTTCGGTCAAAACTCTGCAAAACCAATGACCAGACTTGTGCCCTCCACGCCCTCCGTCGCATGTTGAACAGAGCTACTCAGCCCATCGCGAGGAGAGACACATGGATTTCACGGGTAAAGTCGCCATCGTCACCGGTGGCGCCAATGGCATCGGTCGGGCCACGTCGCTGGGCTTTGCGCAGTACGGCGCCAAGGTCGTGGTCGTCGATCGCGATGCGGCCGGCGCCAAGGGCGTCGCGGGCGCCATCGAGCAGAAAGGCGGCCACGCCATCTCCTTCGCCGGCGATGTCACCAAGACGGCCGACGTCATGGCTTACGTCAAGGCCGCGCTCGAAACGTACGGCCGTATCGACTGCTTCCACAACAACGCCGGCATCGAGGGCAAGGTCGCGCCGATCGTCGACTATGACGAGGCGACGTTCGATCAGCTGATGGCCATTAATGTCAAAGGCGTCTATCTCGGCTTGCATCACGTGCTGCCTGTCATGCTGAAGCAGGGCTCGGGCGCCATCGTCAACACGGCGTCAATCGCGGGCCTCGTCGGGTCGCCCAACATGGCGCCTTATGTTGCCTCCAAGCATGCTGTGATCGGCCTGACCAAATCGGTAGCGGGCGAGGTCGCGCGGCAAGGCGTGCGCGTCAACGCCGTGTGCCCGGGTCCCGTCGATACGCGCATGATCCACGCGGTCGAGCAGATGATCGATCCCAACGATCCGACCGGCGTCGGCAAGAAATATACGACCGCCATTCCGCTTGGCCGCTACGCCACCCCCGAAGAGATCGCCAACACCGTGCTGTTCTTGTGCTCGGATCTGGCCTCGAGCATCACCGGCGCGCAATACGTGGTCGACGGTGGCCGCACGGCGACCGGCGGCGCCGTCACCGTCGTGGGCGCCAAGGCCTGACCGAGCGGGCACGTCGCACGTACACCATCCCACCAGGAGGACGGCCGGTATGCTGGCACTGCAGAGCCTGCTCGGCCTCCTGGCAATTCCGCTGTTCGCCTACGCCATCTCGGAAGATCGTGAACGCCTGCGCAACGAGGGCGTGTTGAAAGTCGTCGCTGTCGGGCTGGCCGCACAATTCTTGATCGCCCTCGTGCTGCTGAAACTGCCAGCTGCTCGGTTTCTCTTCGATGGCATTGGCGCGGCGGTGGGCGCGCTCCAGGCCGCCACACAGGAGGGCATGGCGCGCGTCTTCGGATACCTCGGCGGTGGCCCGCTGCCGTTTACGCCGACCGGTCCGCCCGGTGCCACGTTCATCCTGGCGTTCCAGGCCCTCCCGCTGATCCTCGTCATGAGTGCCGTGACGCGGTTACTCTACCACTGGGGCGTGCTGCAACGGGTGGTGGCGCTGTTCGCCGTCGTCTTCAAACGCGCCTTCGGCATCAGCGGGCAGCTCGGCACGGTGGCCGCCGCCAAGCTGTTTGTCGGCATGGTCGAAGCGCCATTGCTCGTGCGCCCCTATCTCGCGACGATGGGGCGCGGGGCCCTGTTCGCCGCCATGACACTGGGCATGGCAACGGTCGCCGGCACGGTCATGGCGCTCTATGCCGCGGTCCTCGAGCCGGTGCTACCGGGCGCCGCGGGCCATATCGCCGCTGCCTCCCTCATGAACGCGCCCGCCGCCCTGATTCTCGCCCGCCTTGCCGTCCCGCAAGGTTTCATGGGCGGGCCAGAGGTAGCCCAGATGCGCCTCGACAACCCGCCGCGCTCCAGCATGGACGCGATTGCGCAAGGAACGTTCGACGGCATTCGCCTGCTCGCCGCCGTCGTTGCCATGCTGGTGGTCATGATCGCGCTCGTGGCGCTGGCCAATGCCGTGCTGGGCCTGCTCGGTGCCCCTTTCGGCGTGGTGTTGACGCTGGAAAACATCCTCGGTTGGCTGTTGGCTCCCGTCGCCTTCGCCATCGGCATTCCCTGGCAGGAAGCCGGTCTCGCGGGCAGCCTGATCGGTGAAAAGATCGTGCTCAACGAGCTCATCGCCTACCTCGATATGGCCAAACTGCCGCCAGAGGCATTGTCGCCCCGCACACGACTGATCCTGACCTACGCGCTGTGCAGCTTTGCCAATCTGGGCTCGCTCGGCATCCTGGTCGGCGGATTGACGACGCTGGTGCCCGAGCGGCGCAACGAGATCGTCGAATTGGCGCCCAAGGCCGTGCTGGTGGGGCTGATGGCCACGTTGCTCTCGGGCGCGGTCGTCGGCACCATCGTAGGGCAGTGACCCGCTGCCGAAGAGACGAGGTTGCAACAGAATGTCTGGTGGCGGCGCGCGCGCACGGCGCAAACACAGCAGAGCCCGTCGCGCGCGGCGCATGGCAGCCACGGCGTCGCCACTGCGCACCACGAGTGCCCGATCGCAGACCAACCCAGCCGCGCCCCCATCGCCCTCGTCACCAACGTCTGAAAGGGGCGCGCCCTGGGGCCTCCTCGCGCCCCTGTTCAGCAGCTCCGCGCTCGCGCTGCTCGTCGGGGCCGCGGGCTCTGTCACCTTCGTTTATTTTAATCTGCCGCTGCCGTGGTTTCTGGGCGCGCTGACCGCCTGCCTCGTCGCCTCGGTCGTCGGCGCGCCTATCGAACGGCCCAGACCGCTGGCGATCCCCATGCGCGCCGTTCTGGGTGTCGCCATCGGCTCGGCCTTCACGCCGGCACTCCTCGATCGCGCCGGCAGTATGGCCTGGAGCCTGCTGCTGCTCATTCCCTTCATGATCTTCGTCATCGGGCTGGGCATGGTCGTCTACGAAAAGCTCGGAAAATTCGACCGGCCGACGGCGTTTTTCGCGGCCGTTCCCGGCGGCCTCACCGACATGACGGCCATGGCCGAGGACTCCGGCGCCAATGCCCGCGCCGTGATCCTCGTGCAGGCAAGCCGCATCGTCGTCATCGTGTTCGCGCTGCCGCTGTGGCTGCAATGGCATGATGGGCTGGCGGTGGGGCAGGCCTTCGCCAGCCGCGTGCGCATCTGGGAGGTGGCGCCGCTCGATGCGGCCATCATGATCGGCATGGGGCTCGGCGGCTGGCTTGGCGCGCGCTGGCTGGGCTTGGCGGGGGCGCCGATCGTGGGGCCGATGCTGGTGTCGGGGTTTGCCCATGTCTTCGGCCTGACGGAAGCGCGCGTGCCGCTCGAAGTGCTGATCATCGCGCAGATTAGCGTCGGGACGCTGCTGGGCGCGCAGTTTCGCGGCCTGACGCTGAAGGAATTCTCCAACACTATGGTGTGGGGGATTGCCTACGCCTTCGTGTTGCTGGTTATCACCGGTTTCACGGCGCAATGGGTGTCGCAACTCACCGGCTTCTCGCCCGTCTCGGTGCTGCTCGCCTTCGCCCCCGGTGGCCAAACCGAGCTGAACCTTCTCGCCTTCGTACTGGGGCTCGATGTCGCCTATATCGCGCTGCACCACCTCGTGCGCCTGGGCGTCGTCATTCTGGGCGCCCAGCTGGTGTTCAAAACACAGGGCTGGCGGCGGGGTTGAAGGGGATGGCTTCACCTTGTATAATTCAACGATGAGCACCCTTCTCGATAAGGCGATCGAAGCCGTATCCAAGTTGCCGCCCGAGCAACAAGACGCGATCGCGCGTGACATGCTGGATCGCATCGACGCCGATGAGCGATGGGATCATCTGTTGCAAGACCCTCGTTCAGATTTCGTCGTCAAAGGTCTTGTGGACCAAGCGCGAGCCGAAATCTCACAGGGCGAAGTGGTCGAATTCGATCCCGCTGCACGACCTCGATGAAGTCGCAGACAACCCGAAAATTCTGGCGTCTGTTCGATTCGTTGCCTGTGGATGTGCAGGAACACGCTCGACGCAGCTATCGGCAATTTCAAGCTGACCCAGCTTATCCCGCACTTCAGTTCAAACGTGTGAATCGCACCGAGCCCGTCTATTCTGTTCGCATCGGTATTGCGCATCGCGCGCTCGGCTTGATGACCGGAGATACGATCACGTGGTTTTGGATCGGTGGGCATGACGATTACGAGCGCCTGCTGAACGATTTTTGAGTTTTGACGCTCACCACACCTGCGCCGCCACGACTCCGCCCGCTGGTTCTGGCCGAGTATCGCTCTCGAGCGAGTTCCACGGTGCGCCGTCCCCAAGTATCGGCGTCCGAGCCCGGGATTGGGGCTTGCGCGGGCAACGGGAAGGTGCGCGATCCCATCCCCGCTCGCGACCGCAGTCGATGCAATAGGTTTCGATCGATTTTTTCGTGCTCGGTAATTCACCTCGAGTAACGCCTGCGAAACCCATTTCGATTTAGAATAATTCCGAGATGCGCGCATCGTCACGTCGATGACCTCACGTGTTGACATCGATTGATTTAGCTGTGATTTCTGGCGGCAATCCCGTTCCCTCCTCGATGTCCGCAACAACCGCCTGCAAACCACCGGCCGGAACTGGGCGGATTAGGCTGAAGAGATTGTGATGATTATCTCACTGGTACCGGCTCGGATATTCGCGAAAACACTGGTTCGCAGCAGTGTCGCTTTGGTTTGCCTTGCCGGCGCCGCGACCGCTGCCGAAATCAACATTTATTCCTATCGCGAACCCCAGCTCGTACAGCCCCTCCTTGCTGCGTTCACGGCGAAGACGGGCATCAAGACCAATCTGGTGTTTGCCAAGGACGGCTTGATCGAGCGCATGGTCGCCGAAGCCGGCAATAGCCCCGTCGACGTGCTGCTCACGAATGAATTCGGATTGCTGACGCTCGCCAGGGACAAGGGTGTCACGCAACCCCTCACCTCACCCACGATCGCCGCCGAGATCCCAGCACAGTATCGCGACAGCGAGGGGCATTGGATCGGCCTCACCGGCCGGGCACGCGTCGTCTACGCCTCGAAAGACCGGGTCAAGCAGGAGGCGATTACGCTCGAGGAACTGGCCGAGCCGAAGTGGCGCGGTAAGGTCTGCATTCGCTCCGGCCAATACACCTACAACACCGCGCTCTTCGCTTCGCTCGTCCTGCACAAGGGCGCGGCATGGACCGAGCAGTGGTTGAAAGACGTGAAGGACAACCTCGCCCAGAAACCAACCGGCGGCGACCGAGATGTCGCCAAGGCCATTCATGCCGGAAAGTGCGATGTCGGCATCGCCAACACCTACTATCTGGGCGCGTTGTCCACGTCCCCGAATGTCGAGCATCGGGCCTGGGCGGCCTCGATCAAGGTGCTGTTTCCCAATACGGCGGATCGCGGCACGCACATGAACATCACGGGCGCCAGCCTCGCGCGCCATGCGCCCAACAAGGTCCACGCCATCGCACTGCTGGAATTCCTGGCGTCGGCCCAGGCGCAGGCCCTGTACGCCTCGGTCAATCACGAGTATCCCCTGAAGGCTGGAATCGCCTGGTCGCCGATCGTGCAGAGTTGGGGCATATTCAAAGCCGACACCGCCAAGCTCGAAGACATCGCGCGGCTTCGCCGGCAGGCCTCCGAGTTGGTGGACAAGACGAATTTCGACGCCGGCCCGGGATCGTAAAGATGGCGCGCGGGACGACCGAGTCCGGAGCAGCTCAACGGCACTGAGGGAACGCACGACCGATGCCCATCGCGAGCCCAGCTGGACCCGGTCGCGCCCCGGGGCCCTTCGATTGGATCGCGGCCGGAGCCAATCGGTTCACCGTATGGCGCGCCCGGCGGCGCGCCTCGCCCATGTGGACGGTTGTCGTCGCCCTCATACTGGCTCCGCTTCTGCTTCCCATCGCGACGGTCGCCTGGCTGGCGTTGAGCCCTGCCGATGATGCGCTGCTGCACCTCGTGCGCACCATTCTTCCGGGGACGCTGCGTGATACACTGCTGCTGCTCGTGGGCGTCGGTGCGACGACGCTGGTTGTCGGCACGGGCACGGCCTGGATCGTGACCATGTATCGCTTTACGGGCCGCAACGTCCTCGACCGGCTGCTCGTCATTCCGCTGGCCGTGCCGACATACATCGTCGCCTACGCGTGGACGGATATCCTGGACACCGGTGGCCCCGTGCAGAGCGCCGTGCGGACGCTCGGCGGCTGGACATCAGCGCGCGATTATTGGTTCCCCGAGATGCGCTCGATCGGTGGCGCGGTTCTCGTGCTGTCGAGCGTGCTCTACCCTTATGTCTATCTCTCGGCGCGCGCCAGTTTCGTGCAGCAATCGGTGTGCGCGCTCGAGGTCGCCCGCACACTGGGGCGCACGCCGTTGGGCGCCTTCTGGTCGGTCGCGCTGCCCATGGCCCGGCCGGCGTTGGCGGCCGGGTTGGCGCTGGCGCTCATGGAAACGCTCAATGATCTGGGCGCCTCGCAACATCTGGGCGTGCGCACATTGTCGGCAACCATCTATTCGACGTGGCAGCAGCGCTCGAACCTGCCCGGCGCGGCACAGATCGCAGCCGTGTTGCTCGCCATCGTCGTGGCGCTGTTTGCGGCCGAGCGGTTGGCGCGGGGGCGAGCCCAGTTCCACCATACGACGAGCCGCTATCGCGCCATTCCTTTCGCCGACCTCACCGGCCTCAAGGCGTTCCTCGCCGCCGTGTGCTGCCTCGTTCCTTTTGCCGTCGGCTTTGCCATTCCCGCCGCCATGCTCACTGCCAACGCCATCGGCCATCTCGATGATGCGGCGAGTGGCGGATTCTGGCGCGCAGCGGCCTCGAGCTTCGGGCTCGCCATCGTTGCTGCTGGCGTGGCGACCGCGTTGGGCGTGGTGCTGGCTTACGCGCGCCGCGTTGCTGCCAACGGGTTTACGCGACCCGCCGTCAGCCTTGCGGGTCTGGGGTATGCGCTGCCCGGCACCGTTCTGGCGCTCGGCCTCCTGCTTCCGCTGGCCGCCTTCGACAACTGGATCGATGGCCTTGCCCGCGCGACACTCGGCATCTCCACGGGGCTGCTGGTCACCGGAACACTGGCCCTCCTGGTGCTTGCCTATGTCGTGCGCTTTCTCGCCGTCTCACTCGGCACGGTGGAGGCTGGGCTCGAGCGTATCTCACCCAACCTCGATGCCGCCGCACGTACGCTCGGCGAAACTGCCCTGTCGACGCTGTGGCGCGTGCATCTGCCGATGCTGATGCCGGCACTCGGCACGGCGGCCCTGCTCGTCTTCGTCGACGTCATGAAGGAGTTGCCGGCAACGCTGCTGCTGCGACCGTTCAACTTCGAGTCGCTGGCAACCCACGTCTACGCGTTGGCCGCCCTCGAGCAGATCGAGGCAGCCAGTGTCGGTGCGCTCGCCATCGTGCTCGTGGGCCTCGTGCCCGTGCTGCTGCTGCATCGCACGATCGCGGGGGGCCGCACGGGTCATCGCTATTGACGCTGCGCCCCGGGCAATCCGCTGGACAGCAAGCGGCGCGTCCGTTCAAATCAGCGCCGGGCGACGCGGAGGATCCTTCCCGATGACGAGCGGAAACTGGCTGGAGGCGAGTGCGAAACATCTCATCGGCCACGAGGCGAAGATCTGCGCGTGGCTGGCCGAGCAACGACAACCCATGATCGACCTCATCGAGGAGGTCGTGAACATCGACAGCGGCAGTTACGACAAGGCGGGCGTCGACCGGGTCGGGGATCGCTTCATCCGATTTTTCACCGAGCGCGGCATGCCGACGACGGTGGAGCCCAACGAGACCTATGGCAGCGCCATCCACATCCGCCTCGACGACACCCTGTCGAACGAAAAGCCGATCCTGTTGATGGGTCACCGCGACACCGTCTTTCCGAAAGGCGAAGTGTCTCGACGGAAATTCACGATCGAGAACGGTCGCGCCACTGGTCCCGGCGTCGTCGATATGAAATCGGGCCTCGTGATGAACGCGTTCGTGCTGGCGGCCTTCAAACAGTTCGGCGGCGCGCCCGCACCTCTCGCCGGCCTCATCACGTCCGATGAAGAAATCGCCTCGCCCTCCTCGCGCCCCGTCATCGAGCGTGTGGCGCGCCAAGCCGCCTGCGTGTTCAACTCGGAGCCCGGCCGCGCCACGGGCAATGTCGTGACGGGCCGCAAAGGCGGCATCTTTCTGCGCTTCGAGGTGTTTGGCAAAGCCGCGCATTCGGGCGGCGCGTTCGAGAAGGGCATCTCGGCAATCGGCGAGATCGCCCACAAGATCGTGGCGCTGCACGCGCTGACGGATGTGCCCCGCGGCATCACCGTCAACGTCGGGCTCGTCTCGGGTGGCCAATCGGTCAACACCACCGCGCCGCATGCCGACGGCCGCATCGATCTGCGCTATGTGAAGCCCGCCGACCGCGCCTTTGCGCTCGGCGCCATCCAAACCATCATCGATCACGCGACCGTTCCCGGAACGACGGCGAAGCTGGAAATCCTGGGAGAATTCGCGCCGCTGTCGCAATCACCCGGCTCCGCCACCCTGTTCGACGCCTATACGAGCGCGGCACTGGCTCTCGGCATGGCGGTCGAAGGCGAGTTCAGCGGTGGTTGCGCCGATTCGGGTTTTACCGCCGGCGTCGGCTGCCCGACCGTATGCGCTGTCGGTCCCGTCGGCGGCAATGCGCATACGCCCGAAGAATACCTCGAACTCGACTCCATCGTCCCTCGCGCACAGGCGCTCGCGCTCGCAATCCTGCGCATCGCTCCCGCTGTGAAAGGCTGAAATCCCCATGTCGTCTCTGCAAGGTCGGGTTGCTGTCGTCACTGGCTCAGCCATGAATATCGGACGCGCCACCGCGCTGATGCTGGCGCGCGAAGGGGCCACCGTGATGGTCCACGCCAAATCCAATCATGCGGGCGTCGATGAAACGGTTGCCCTCGTCAAAGCCGCCGGTGGCGATGCCGACGCTCATTTGGCCGATCTGTCCACCTGGGACGGCGCCAAAGGATTGATCGACGCCGCCGTGGCGCGGTTCGGTAAAATTGATATCCTCGTCAACAACGCCGCCGTGCGGCGCAACACGCCGATCACCGAAATGACCTACGAGGAGTGGCGCCACGTGCTGGCCTCGAGCCTGGATTGCGCGTTTCTGACGATCCGCCACGCCGCTCCGCACATGGTCGCGCAGAAATGGGGACGCATCGTCAATCTGGGCGGCATCTCGATGTTCGCGGGAACGCCGGGACGCGCACACGTGGCGGCTGCAAAGGCCGGCATGGTGGGCATGACCCGCGCGGTGGCCTCCGAGCTCGGTCCGCACGGCATCACCGTCAACGTCGTGTCGCCAGGCTTGATCGATACCGTGCGTGGCGGCGCTGCGGGCGTGCGCCCCGGCACCGCGTCGACGGGGCATATCCCGGTGCGCCGCGAAGGTCGACCCGACGAGATTGCCCACATCGTCACGATGCTGTGCCGGCCCGACGGTGCCTACACGACGGGACAAACCATCGAAGTCAACGGTGGCACGCACTTCATCTGAGGGCTGCGGTGACCGCGACCCTCACCCCGTGACGGGTTCGACGACGAACACCGATCCGTCCGCCGCCGTGATGCGCACCCGGGTGCCCGCGGCCGCGTCGGCCCCTTGTGCTTGCCAGACCGTATCGCCGACGCGCACCTTGCCGCGCCCGTCGGTGATCGCCTGCTCGACCATCACCACGCGACCGACGTACTGGTGCGCCCGCACGTTGAGGTCGGGCACGTCGCTCGTACTTGCATTCGACCGGGCATAGCGTCGGGCCCAGAAAAGACTGGCCACCGACAGACAGGCAAACGCCACGAGCTGCCACGACAGCGGGAGCCCCGTGACCAGCGCGAGGACGCCCACAACCAGCGCCGCAGAGGCGAACCACGCGAAATGAATGCCCGGAATGATCGTTTCGAGCGCGATCAGAACGAGGGCGAGCGCCATCCAGCCCCAAGGCCCGAGGTCACGAAGCAAGTCGAGGATCTGCATGGGGCCACCAGAATTGAAGGTCCACTTGGCGCATGATGCGAGCAGCCGAGGGCTCCCCGCATCGACGTCATGACATCAGGTTTTGGGCACCGAACCGCCACTGCTGTTGGACCGGTTGGTGTTGCGACCGAAGGCTTCGCCGGTGATCTCCGCCAGACCCGCCAGAGTGCCAATCACGGCTGAGGCTTCGAGCGGCATCATGATGATCTTCTGGTTGGGCGACTTGGCGATGGCTTCCAGCGCCTTCACGTAGTTGTTGGCGACGAAGTAATTGATTGCCTGCACGTTACCCTTCGAGATCGCCTCCGATACCATGCGCGTCGCCTCGGCTTCGGCTTGCGCCGCCCGCTCGCGCGCCTCGGAGTCGCGGAAGGCTGCTTCCTTGCGGCCTTCGGCTTGCAGAACGGCCGCTTGCTTTTAACCATCCGCCTGCAGAATGGCCGCCTGACGATGACCGTCCGCCTCGAGGATCGGGGCGCGCTTGTCGCGCGCGGCTTTCATCTGACGACCCATGCTCTCGACGAGGTCCTGGGGCGGCGCGATGTCCTTGATCTCGATGCGGGTGACTTTGACACCCCACGATTCCGTCGCGGCATCGACCACCTGCAGCAACTTGGTATTGATGACATCACGATTGGACAGCAGATCATCCAGATCCATCGAGCCCATGACGGTGCGGATGTTGGTCAGGGTCAGGTTGACCATCGCCTGCTCGAGATTGTCGACCTCGTAGGCGGCTTTGGCGGCCGACAGCACCTGATAGAAGGACACGCCGTCGACCCGGACCTGGGCGTTGTCGCGGGTGATGACATCTTGCGAGGGAATGTCGATCACCAGCTCTTTCATGTTCATCTTATGCCCGATGCGCTCCATCACCGGCACCAGGATGTGCAGCCCCGGATCCAAGGTGCGGGTGTATTTGCCGAAGCTCTCGATCGTCCACGCATAGCCTTGCGGCACGATCTTCACCGTCGACCAGAGCGCGAAGATTGCGAGAACGATCGCAACGATGGCGAACGTGCCGATACTGCCGGCCAAATCGAAAAATCGCATGGAGTTTACCCTTGGTCCACGTGCCGCACCGTCAAGTGGGGTTGGCTTGGCCAGAACACTAGGGGGTGGAGGCGAAGACACCGTAAATATTTGATTTAGAAAAGCTTAAAGTTGATCATCGAGCGCGCGCGGAGTTCGCGGCTCGATGTCCGATCTGATCCCTCGGTACCAACGGTCGGTCGACTCGGGGGGGCCGCCTCGAGGCCGCGATCTATGCCCCAACCGCGAGCGGCGTTTTCTGCTGGCCGTGCGCATCGAAGTTCGCCGGATCGAGCCAGCGCCCATAGGCCGCTTTTATGCGTGGCCACTCTTCGTCGATCATGGCGAACCACGTGGTGTCGCGCGTGCGACCTTTATTGATGAGCGCGCGCCGGAAATGGCCTTCGTAGGTGAAGCCGAAGCGTAGCGCCGCGCGGCGTGAGGGGGCATTCAACGCATCGCATTTCCATTCGAAGCGGCGATAGCCCAGCGTGTCGAAGACATATTGTGCGAACAGAAAATTGGCTTCCGTCGCCACCTGCGACCGCGAAATCGCCGGTCCCCAATAGATATTCCCGGTCTCGATGCTGCGATACTCGGGCGTGATGCGCATCAGCGTTTGGCGCCCCTCGCACCGGCCCGTGCGTTTGTCGATGACGGCAAAGACGAGTGGGTCTTCGCTCACCACGGCTTTGGCCATCCAGTCGTCGAGCTCAGCGCGCGTGCGCACGACCGGATCGAAAAGGTAGCGAAAGCGGCGGGCGGCATCGGGCGGCGTCGAGGCGACGAAGAGATCATCGCCGTGGCGCACTGGATCAATCGGCTCGAGCCGGCACCAGTGTCCGTCCAGAACGACGCGCTGCGGTCGGCGGGCCGGCGAGGGATCGGCGAGCCGCGGCCCGATCGGCAAACCGGTCTCGGAATCGATTTCCTGCGGGATCTGATTATCGTGGATCGATGTCATAGGACGAAACCCCCATCGACGATGAACGGTTGGCCGGTCGTGAACCGGCTCTCATCGCAGGCGAGGTAGACGGCGATCGCGGCGACTTCATCGGCGGTGCCGAGCCGCCCCATGGGTTGGCGGTCGATGAAACTCTGGCGCACCTCGGCCTCGCTGCGGCCGCTGCTGCGGGACAGCGCGGCAATGCGGCTGTCGAGCGAGGGCGACTGCACGGTGCCCGGACAAATGCAGTTGCAGCGCACGGCATCGCGAATGAAGTCGGCCGCTACCGATTTGGTGAGGCCGATGACGGCTGCTTTGGTGGCGCCGTAGATCAAGCGGTTGGGTACCCCGCGCACACTGCCCGAGACCGACGCGATGTTGACGATCGAGCCGCCGCCGTTGGCCCGCATGGCCGGCAAAAACGCCCGGGTCGTGCGCAGCATCGATTTGACGTTGAGGTCGACCGAGACGTCGAAGTCCTCATCGCTGCACTCGAGGATGGTGCCGTGATGCACGAATCCGGCTGCGTTGAAGAGGATGTCGACGGCACCGATGGCAGCAGCAGCGGCATTGACGGCTGCGGTATCGCGCACGTCGAGGCGACGCGTCTGGGCAATTCCACTGCTCGCAAGGGAGGCCAGAGCTTTTTCGTCGACATCGGTGGCAATGACGCGCGCGCCTTCACGCGCGAAGGCCAACGCCGTTGCCCGGCCAATGCCGGCGCCCGAGGCCGTGCAGAATGCCGTTTTCCCGTCCAGCCGACCTGCCATGCGTCGCGCTCCTCGCTTGCTTGCCCGTCTGCCCGCTGCCTCATGACAGGAGCCTGATCCGATATAGCGAACCTATACACCGCTGCCGAGCCTCAATCGGTCTGCTCGAGCGCGCACGCCAAGAAAACCGCCCTGCGCAGAGCACAGGGCGGTGAAAGGTCACGACAGGTCTGAAACCCGGGTCGCGTCAGGCGCCCTTGCGGACCTGTTCGAACGACTTCGTGGTCGCCGTATTGATCGTCTCCAGCGTCTCGTGCGTGACACGCGTGGAGAGATCGAACAGCTCCTTGGCTTGGGCGGAGGCCGCAGCGAACTGCTTCTGCATGAACTCGGCTTGGAGGCGAGCCGCTTCCATCGGCGACTTCGCCTGAGCGATCGCAGCCGCAGCATCAAACAGCGCGTAAGCGTTGGACGTGGTGTTGTCGACCAGCTTGGAGCCCAGGACGCGGGCGCCGGCTTGGGTCGCCAGCAAGACTTCTTCCGTCGTTTTGGCTTGATCCTGCGCCACGGCCTGCAGGCGACCGAAAGCTTCGCGCGACTTCGTCACGCTCTCTTCGGCGAACGCCTGCACGGACTCGGGGATCTTGGCGCCTTTGGCGGCGTTCATGAACTGCTCGGTCTGCTGTTTGAAAAAGTCGGTCATGGTGGGTTCTCCCGGTTGAGTTCGAATGTCCTTGGAGAGCTATATAGCCCACGTCATGTTGCGTTGCAACAATTATCTTGCACTGCACCATTGCGCCAAATTGTCCACTCAGCCCGGCATGAACCGGCCGTTGACCCAGCGGGAGAGAAATCGGTCCAGCCAGCCGTGGACATGGGTTGCGTACACAAGATGGTCTTGGAGGTGTTGGGGGCGCGGTTTGGCGCCCCTCATCAGCAGCCGAACGGCATTGCCGCCAGACCATCGGTTCACCTGCGTATAGGTGATCTCCGGGTGGAACTGGACCCCGACGGCTGCCGGTCCGTAGCCGAAGGCCTGGTTGGGGTAGGCTGCGCTGCCCGTCGCGAGGGCGCGTGCCCCGTGCGGGATTTCGAAGCCTTCGCGATGCCATTGAAAGGCACGTTGGGGCATGCCGCCGATGGCGTGTCCATGTGGGGTCGCCGCCAGATCGTGGTAGCCGATTTCCACGGAACCGTGCCGGCAATGATCGACCCTGGCTCCGAGATGATGGGCCAGCATCTGCGCGCCCAAACAGATGCCCAGGAAGGGTTTTTCCTCTTTCAGCGCCACGCCCACCCAGTCCACCTCGCGGCGAATGTGGGCGAGCCTGTCGTTGGCGCTCTGCGGGCCGCCGAAGATCACCGCGCCGCAATGATGGTGCAGGGTCTGGGGTAGCGGATCGCCGTCGAAATGGCGGCGAATATCGAGCGGATGGCCGTTGCGGCGAAACCAATGCCCGACGTGACCGGGATTGGAGTGAATCTGATGCACCACGATGAGAACGGGTTTTTTGACGAGAGCATGCGCGCCGGCGGGCACGCCCGATGGCCGTTCCCCGTCCGTCTCACGCTCCTGGGCTTCGAGCATCCTCGACCTCGCGTCTGCGCGGCCTCAACAGCCACTCGACAATCGGAACCGTCACACGGTGCGGTAAAATCCGCAAAAAGGGCATCAAGACAAGCCCCCAAACGTCCGGAAGGACCAGCCGTAGGCCCAATCGATATCCTGTCACAGCCAGGAGAGCGATGCTCTCTGGCCCTGGCGAGGGTAGCAGACGGCGGTAAAAACTGTCTTCCGCCCCCATTTTCGCATGAAACCGAGTGGCAATCGGTCCCGGCGCGACGACCGTCACGCGCACACCGTCGTCGGCCACCTCTGCCCCGAGCGCCTCGCTGAACGACAGGACATAGGCCTTGCTGGCGGCATACGTCGCCTGCCAGGGGCCGGGGGTATAGCCTGCGAGGGATGCGATATTGAGAAGGCCACCGCGGCGGCGGGCGCGCATCCCGGGCAGGAAATGTCGCGTCAGCACGGTCATCGCGCGAACATTGAGATCGATGAGGCCCGTGATATCGCCCTCGGGCGCCTCCGCGAACGGCCCCGAAAGCCCCACACCGGCATTGTTGACGAGAACATCGACGTAGCCGCCAGCCTGTTCAGCAGCCGCGGCGATGTGCTCGGCGGCGTGCTCCGCGACCAGATCGACCACCACGGGAATGGCGCGCACCCCAAAACGAGCCGTGATATCGGACGCGGCCGCACGCAGGTGCACGTCCCCACGCGCCACCAGCAGCACGTCGCGTCCCAGTGCGGCGAAGCGCTGTGCAATATGCAGCCCGATGCCCTCGGAGGCTCCGGTGATGACGACCAGGGGCACCGCACTCGCATCGCTTGCTGCTCGATTGGGCATCACAGACGTCCAAATTCGGTGGGGTCGGGATCGTGCGCACACCGAAACGCTGCCCACCGAGCGGGCATTTTGACTGTGATCGGCCGACCCCGCAATGCTCGAATGCATGCACGAATGCAGCGTGGTCGCGATGCCTCATCGCCTGCGCCATATGCGCACTTCCCGTCTCGGAGCGTTCACACCGGCTTGAATCCCACCGAGCCGACGGGCACACTGCGATCATTGTAGCTGCCGTTTTTCGTGGAGTCGGGACCAACCGGCGTAACTCGGAGGGGACTTGCATGTTCTTCAAAAAGAAAAAAGAAGAGGCGACCCCGACACCGGTCGTGGCTGCCGCCGCTGCAGAAGCCGCGCGCGCACCCGCGCCGACCCCACAAGTCTCCAAACCCGCGCCCGCAGCCGAAAAAGCCACGCCAGCGCCGGCCGCCAAACCGGCCTCCGCCTTGAATGGCTCAGCGGCTCTGGCCGCGCGGGCGACGCCGCAAGCGCCAGCCGCCCGTCCGACGCCCGTGGCACCTGCCGCCCGCGCCCCCACACCGCTTCCAGCCGCCGACGAGGCGCCCCTCACTCCCGAGGAGCAGGAGAAGCATCGCCAAGCGGCCGCGCTGTCGAAGCGGATCTCGGCGGGCCTGGGAGAAGTCGCCAGCGTCTTCATGCGCTCCAAGGCGCACGCGATTTTGCCCATCGGGCAACTGCAAACACTGATGCCCGCCATCGCACGCAACCAATTCGTCACCGCAGAAGCGCGCTCGCGCGAAAACGGCATGTCGTCGCCGATTGCCGTGGTCATCTGGGCGACAGTTTCCGACGAGGTGGACAAGCGCCTCTCCGCCGAGCCCCAAAAACCCGTGAATTTGGCGCCCGCCGAATGGTCCAGCGGACCCCATGTGTGGGTCATCGAAGCCGTCGGCGAGCCACGCGCCGTCTCCGTGCTGATCAAACGCTTGCAGGACTCGCGCTGGAAAGGCCAAACGGTCAAGCTGCGCGCCCGCGGCGAAGACGGCCGAGCTTCGATCAAGAATTTGGACGCGTCCGCCTGAGGGCGCGGCGTTCGTTCGGCCGAAGGATCGAGGCGTCGATCGGCGGCTGGCATCGGATCGTGCCCGGACGTAGACTGCGCGCCATGATCGATTCCGTGCCTGTCGCGTGACGGCTACCTTGCCCGTACGGCCGGGCGGACCCGACCTGCCCGTAGTCTCAGGAGCCCCCACATGAAAGTCCGCTGCGCCGTTCTCACCGCCGTCAACACGCCGCTCCAGATCATGGAGCTCGAGCAGGATGGCCCCAAGGCCGGTGAGGTGCGCGTCAAGGTGCGGGCGGCCGGCGTGTGCATGTCGGACTGGCACATCATGATCGGCGATTGGCCGCTGCCGCTGCCCATGGTGCTGGGCCACGAGGCCGCCGGCGAAGTCGTCGAGACCGGGACGGGCGTCACCAACGTCAAGGTCGGCGACCACGTCATCTTTTCGTTTCGGCCCAATTGCGGGCACTGCCCCTATTGCGCGCGCGGCCGCTCGGTCATCTGCACCGGTCGCAATGACACCTCGCGCTTCGTCATGCACGACGGCACCACCCGCGTGAAGCTCAATGGCGAGCCGCTCAACATCATGGCGCGCATCGGCACCTTCGCCGAATATTCGGTCTGTCCCGCCGAACAGGTCGTCGCCGTGCGCAAGGATCTGCCGTGGACGCACGCCGCCATCATCGGCTGCTCGGTGGCGACCGGCGTCGGCGCCGCCATCCGCCACGCCAAAGTCGAGGCCGGATCGAGCGTCCTCGTCGTGGGCTGCGGCGGCGTCGGCCTCAACGTCGTCCAAGGCGCGCGGCTGGCTGGCGCCAAGACGATTATCGCCTGCGATCTGCTCGACAATAAACTGCAACTCGCCACGCACTTCGGCGCCACTCACATCATCAACGCCAAGCGCCAGGACGTGATCAAGACGGTGATGGAGATGACCGGACTGGGCGTCGATTATGCGTTCGACGCCATTGGTACGGGGCCGACCGTTGCCCAGATCGTCGAAGCCTTGGCCCCCGCTGGCCATGCCGTGATCGTCGGCATTCCGGCCTTTTCCGCCACCGCGGCCATCCCGCCGGCAAACATGGTCTACACCGAGAAGACGCTGTCGGGCACCTACTACGGCTCGATCCGCCCGACCATCGACTTCGGCATACTGGCTGATATGACCATGGACAAGCGCATCAACCTGGACGACCTCATTTCACGGACCTATTCGCTCGACGAGATCAACGAGGGCTTCAAGCTGATGGCGGGTGGCCAGGTGGCGCGCGGCGTCATCACATTCGACTGACGCCCCATCGGCGGACCATTTCCATTGGACTACTGACAGCGGCGCGGCCTTCCTCTAGAAGGTGGCCAACCTGCGGCATTCCCTGGCGTGGTGGCTTGCCACTGCGCGAGACGCCGGAGGGCTCGCGCAATGAACGCTTCCGGGAGTCGGACCCGCCGGCTCCGGTGCAGAGAGGACGACAGACGTGACGACCCAGACCGGGCGCTTCGATACCGTGCCCAAGTTACTGTTGAGAAACGCGAAGGACCACGCCGCGCGTCCCGCGTACAGAGAAAAAAACCTCGGCATCTGGCAGACTTGGACGTGGTCGCAGGTGCACGACGAAGTGCGTGATATGGCGATCGGCTTGGGCCGCCTGGGCTTGGTCGCGGGCGAATCCGTGGCAGTCATCGGCGACAACCGGCCCCACCTCTATTGGGCGTTTTGCGCCGTGCAGTGCCTGGGTGGCGTGCCCGTTCCCCTGTACCAGGACAGCGTCGCCAACGAGATGGCCTACGTGCTGGCGCATGCCGAAGTCAAAATCGCCATCGTCGAAAACCAAGAGCAGGTCGACAAATTGCTGTCGATTGCCGACAAAGTGCCGACGCTGCGCAAGATCGTCTACAGCGATCCGCGTGGCCTGCAGCGCTACGACACGACCAACCTGCAGTCGATCGACGCCGTGCAGGATATGGGCCGCGCGGCTCTGCGCGAAGACCCCCGGGCCCTGCAAACTTGGCTCGCCGGCATTGCCGCCACCAAGGGCAGTGACATCAGCGTCATGCTCTACACGTCCGGCACCACCGGCAATCCCAAAGGCGTCATGCTCTCGCACGACAACGTCGTCGTCTCGGGCGTCAATGCCAATGCGTTCGATCACTACACGCCCGACGATACGATGCTCGCCTACCTGCCGATGGCCTGGGTGGGCGACCACATCTTCTCCTACGCCCAAGCCTATGCTGGCGCCTTGTGCGTGTCGTGCCCCGAAGGTCCCGAGACCGCCGTCGAGGATCGCCGCGAGATCGGCCCCACCTCGTTCTTCGCCCCACCGCGCGTCTTCGAAAACCTGCTCACCCAGATCATGGTGCGCATGGAGGATGCATCGGCGCCGAAAAAACGCCTGTTCGCCTATTTTCTCGCGGTCGCCAAGCGCGCCGGGGAAAAGGTGCTGGATGGTCGCCCGGTGGGCTTCAAGGACCGGCTGCTCTATGGGCTCGGGGACCTGCTCGTCTACGCGCCGCTGCGCAACCGCATGGGGTTTTCGCGTCTGCGCGTCGCCTATACGGCGGGCGAAGCGATCGGACCTGAACTGTTCTCGTTCTTCCGCGGTTTGGGCATCAACTTGAAGCAACTGTACGGACAGACCGAGGCCAGCGTTTTCGTCACGCTGCAACCCGACGGCGAAGTGTATCCCGAAACGGTCGGCAAGCCCGGTCCCGGCGTCGATATCAAGATCGAGGACAAGACGGGCGAAGTGCTGTTCAAGAGCCCCGGTGTGTTCGTCCGCTACTTCAAGAACGACGAGGCCACTGCCGCCACCAAGACTGCCGATGGCTGGGTGCGCACGGGTGATGCGGGCTTCATCGATGCCCGTGGCCATCTGCGCATCATCGACCGGGCCAAGGATGTCGGTCGGCTGCGCGACGGCACGTTGTTTGCGCCGAAATACATCGAGAACCGGTTGAAATTCTATCCTGAGGTGAAAGAAGCCGTGGCTTTCGGCAACGGACGCGACTACGCGACCGTCTTCATCAACATCGACCTGACGAGTGTGGGCAACTGGGCGGAGCGCAACAACGTGCTCTACGCCAGCTATCAGGAGTTGGCCGCCAACCCCGATGTCACCGCCATGATCGAGCGGCGCATCGACGAACTCAACCAGTCGCTGGCCTCCGAACCGATGGTGGCGGGTTCCCAAATCAAACGCTTCCTCATCCTGCACAAGGAACTCGACGCCGACGACGGCGAGCTGACACGCACGCAGAAGGTGCGCCGCAGCTTCATCGCCGAGCGTTACGCGCCCCTGATCGATGCCCTGTACGACGGCTCGACGCGCTGCCGCCTGTCGACCGAGGTGACCTACGAAGACGGACGCAAGGGCACGATCGAGGGCGATGTGGCTATCGTCGAAATGACAACCACTCCCTCAGCGGCGCCGGTCGTGAAGGAGGCTGCGGAATGAACGTGCTCGAGAAGCCGACCGTGTCGGCCGCCCCTGCTGCGAACGCCGAACGCGAGATCGGCGAGGTCATGTTGTCGGTCGAAAACGTCTCGCTGGCCTTTGGCGGCGTGCGCGCCATCGCCGATGTGTCCTTCGATGTCCGCAAAGGCGAGATCCGCGCCATCATCGGCCCCAACGGCGCCGGCAAGACGTCGATGTTGAACGTCATCAACGGATTTTATCATCCCCAGCAGGGCACGATCACCTTCAAGGGCAACAAGCGCAGCCAGATGCGCCCCTACATTGCTGCCAGCCAGGGCATCGCGCGCACCTTCCAGAACGTAGCGCTGTTCAAGGGTATGTCGACGCTCGACAACATCATGACCGGGCGCGCGCTGAAAATGAAACGTGGGCTGCTGGCGCATGCGCTCCACTGGGGGCCAGCGCGCAGCGAAGAGATCGTGCATCGCGAAGCCGTCGAACGCGTCATCGACTTCCTCGAGATTCAACACATCCGCCGCACCCCGGTGGGCAAACTGCCCTACGGCTTGCAGAAGCGGGTGGAACTGGGGCGCGCGCTCGCCATGGAGCCGGAACTGCTGCTGCTCGACGAGCCGATGGCCGGCATGAACCTCGAAGAAAAAGAGGACATGAGCCGCTTCATCGTGACGGTCAACGATCAGCTCGGCACCACCATCGCGCTGATCGAGCACGACATGGGCGTCGTCATGGATTTGTCGGATCGCGTGGTCGTGCTCGAATACGGCCGCAAGATCGCCGACGGCCCTCCGGCGCACGTCAAAGCCGACCAGAAAGTCATCGACGCCTACCTCGGCGTGCCGCATTGAAATCCGGATCGCTGCCATGCCCGTTGCTAGTGCGCCCCTCGAAATCGTGAGTTTGCCCTGATGGCCGGTCTCGGTTCATTTTTCGAAATCTTGATCGGCGGCCTGCTCACCGGCGTCCTCTACTCGCTCGTGGCGCTGGGGTTCGTGCTGATCTACAAGGCCTCGGGCGTGTTCAACTTCGCGCAAGGCGCCATGGTTCTGCTGGCGGGTCTCGCACTCGTGCGGTCGCTCAATTGGTTCGTCGGCCAAGGCGTGCCCAATTGGGCGGCGATTCTGATGGCGTTGATGTTCGCCGGGCTGATCATGGCGATCTCGGCGTGGCTGATCGAGCGGTTCGTGTTGCGACCGTTGCTCAATCAGGATGGCCTCATCATCTTCATGGCGACGATCGGCATCACCTTCATCATCGAAGGTCTGGCGCAGACGCTCTTTGGCTCCGACGTCTATCCGCTGCGCCTGTTCCCGGTCGATGCGTGGTTCGTCGGCGAGAGCCTGTTTCCGGGTGGCATTCTGGTCAACAAGCTCGACGTGTGGGGTGGGGTCATCGCGGGCGCACTCGTGGCGCTGCTCGCGTGGTTTTTCCAGACGACGAAAACGGGCCGCGCGCTGCGCGCCGTCGCCGATGACCATGCTGCCGCACAATCGATCGGCATACCCATCAGTTGGATTTGGTTCGTCGTGTGGCTAGTTGCGGGGCTCGTCGCCTTGGTCGCGTCGACCGTGTGGGGCACCAAACTCGGCGTCCAGTTCTCGATCACGTTCCTCGCTTTGAAGGCGCTGCCGGTGCTGATCATCGGCGGCTTCACGTCGGTGCCCGGCGCCATCATCGGCGGCCTCATCGTCGGGGCGGGTGAAAAGCTCGCCGAGGTCTATCTGGGCGCGCTGATCGGGGGCGGGATCGAATACTGGTTCGCCTACGTTCTGGCACTCATCGTGCTGATGGTCAGGCCACAGGGCCTGTTCGGCGAAAAAATCATCGAGCGCATCTGAAAGCTCGCGAGGACACACCACCATGCTCTACCGCGAGACCGGACAGTTCAAGACGAGCTACGCCAAAGACATGGCGATGTTTCCGATCCGCCAGGACCGGGTGGCGCTTTGGCTCTTTCTGGCGTTCGTCTTCATCGGCGTGCCGCTCTTGGCGCACTTGCGCATCTGGCCGTTCGGCAGCGACTACTTGCTGCGCGCCATTCTGCTGCCGTTCCTGATCCTGTCGCTGGCGGCGATCGGCGTGAACATTCTGATCGGGTACTGCGGACAAATTTCGCTGGGGTCGGGCGCCTTCATGGCGATCGGGGCCTACATGGCCTACAAGTTCGGCACCGGCATGCCGGAATTCGGCATTCCCGTTCTGCCGATCATCCCTTCGATCCTGCTCGGCGGGTTGTGCTCGGCGATCGTGGGTGTGCTGTTCGGTATCCCATCGCTCCGCATTAAGGGGCTCTATCTCGCTGTGGCGACGCTGGCGGCGCAGTTCTTCTTCGATTGGTTGTTTCTGCGCGTGCGCTGGTTCACGAACTATGCGCCCTCGGGTTCGGTCAACGCGCCGCCGCTCGATCTGTTCGACATCCGCATCAGCTCGCCGATCGACAAATATCTGTTTACGCTGACGTTCGTGGTGGTGTTTGCGATGATCGCCAAGAACCTGGTACGCGGCAATCTGGGCCGCCAGTGGATGGCGATCCGCGACATGGATATCGCCGCCGAACTGATGGGCATTCGGCCCTTCTATGCCAAGCTGACGGCCTTCGCGACCTCGGCCTTCATCATCGGGGTTGCCGGTGCGCTGTGGGCGTTCGTTTACCTGGGGTCGTGGGAGCCGCTGGCGTTCTCGATCGACCGTTCGCTGCAGTTGCTGTTCATGGTCATCATCGGCGGCCTCGGGTCGATCCTGGGGTCGTTCCTGGGCGCGGCCTTCATTCTGTTGCTGCCGATCTTTCTCGATCAGGTCCCCCACGCTTTGGGCATCTCGCTCTCCGTCGAGACGGTTTCCCATCTCGTGACCATCATCACGGGCGCGCTGATCTGCTATCTTCTGGTGTTCGAGCCGCACGGATTTGCGCGGCTGTGGTTCTTGGCGAAGGAAAAGCTGCGGCTGTGGCCCTACCCCTATTGATCACCGGATTGGGCTCTAGCGACCGTGCGACACGATTGCTAAGCCTGTCCTGACTTCGACGCTGGCAGAAAAACCCAACGGAAATCAATCCGTGGGACTGTATGGAGGACGACGATGAGACGTTTGATATCGGGTTTGGCGACCGCCACGCTCGCTTGCACCCTCGTGACGCCAGTTCTGGCGCAAGGCGAGCAGTTCATACCCTCTCTGGTCTATCGGAGCGGCGCCTACGCCCCCAACGGCGTGCCCTTCGCCAACGGCAATGCCGATTACTGGAACCTCCTCAACGAGCGCGACGGCGGCATCAACGGCGTCAAGATCGTCTATGAAGAGTGCGAAACCGGCTACGCGACCGACAAAGGCGTCGAATGCTACGAGCGTCTGAAGGGACGCGGAACGACGGGCGCCTCTTACGTGTCGCCGCTGTCGACCGGCATCACCTTTGCGCTCACCGAGAAAGCTCCGGGCGACAAAATTCCCCTGCTCACCTTGGGTTATGGACGCTCCGAGAGCCGCAATGGCGCCGTGTTCGCCTGGAACTTCATCGCGCTGGGCTCCTACTGGACGGCAGCCGACGTCGCCATGCAGCACGTCGCCAAGGAAATGGGCGGACGCGATAAGCTCAAGGGCAAGAAGATCAGCCTCGTCTATCACGACAGCCCCTACGGCAAGGAGCCGATCGCGGCTCTCGAGGCGCTGGCCAAGCGCGACGGTTTCGAATTCAAGCCGATCCCCGTCACGCATCCTGGCGTCGAGCAGAAGTCGCAATGGCTCGGCATCCGGCAGGATCGACCCGATTACGTGCTGCTTTGGGGCTGGGGCGTCATGAACTCGACGTCGATCAGCGAAGCCGCGGCCGTGAACTTCCCCCGTGACAAGATGCTGGGCGTGTGGTGGTCAGGGGCCGAGCCCGATGTCATTCCGGCAGGTGCCGGTGCTGCGGGTTACAAAGCGCTCCTGCTGCAGCACCCCTCGGGCCGCTTCAAGATCCACGACGACATCGAAAAGCATGTCGTCGCAAAGGGCAAAAGCTCGGCCAAGCCCGAAGACGTCGCCCAAGTGAAAGAAGGCCACGTGCTCTACAATCGGGGTCTGGTCAATGCCTTGATCGGCACCGAAGCAATCCGCACGGCGATGACCAAATTCGGCAACAAGCCCATGACGGGAGAGCAGGTTCGCTGGGGCTTCGAGAACCTGAACCTGACGGCCGACCGCTTGAAGGACCTGGGCGTCGAGGGCATGATCGGACCGATCAAGCTGTCGTGCGCGGATCATCAGGGTGCCGACCAGGCCCGCGTCCATCAGTGGGACGGCAAAGCCTGGAAGGTCATCTCCGACATGTACACCGCCGACCGTTCGGTGCTCGATCCGATGGTCGCGGAGTTCTCCAAGAAGTATGCGGCTGAAAAGGGCATCACGCCGCGTGATTGCTCGAAAGAAAGCTGAAAACGTGAGGGAGTAGGGAATGGGGAGTAGGGAATAGCGAGGCGACCGCCGATCTGTTCCCGAGGCCCATTCTCTACTCCCTACTCCCTACTCCCTACTCACTACTCCCAATTCCCTCATTGCCGGTTCCCCATGTCGCAGACAGCCCCTGTCATCTCGCCCGCCCCGCCGATCCTCTCGATCAAGAACATCGAGGTGATCTACGACCACGTCATTCTGGTGCTGAAAGGCGTGTCGCTCACGGTGCCGGAGGGCGGCATCGTGGCGCTGCTGGGCGCCAATGGCGCGGGCAAATCGACGACCCTGAAAGCCATTTCCACACTGCTCAAGACCGAGCGTGGCGAGGTGACCAAGGGCTCGATCGAATTTCGCGGCGAACGCACGGACAAATTGACTGCCAACGATCTGGTCAAGCGGGGATGCATCCAAGTGATGGAAGGCCGGCACTGCTTCGGCCACCTCACGATCGAAGAAAACCTGCTGGCGGGCGCCTTCACGCGCAAGGACGGTCGTGCGGGCACGCAACGCGCCCTCGAGATGGTCTACGGTTATTTTCCCCGCCTGAAGGAACGCCGCTCATCGCTGGCGGGATATACGTCGGGCGGCGAGCAACAAATGTGCGCCATTGGCCGCGCCTTGATGGCGAGCCCCACGATGGTGCTGCTGGACGAGCCGTCGATGGGGCTTGCCCCGCAAATCGTCGAGCAGATCTTCGAGATCGTGCGCACCATCAACACGAAGGAGCGCGTGTCGTTTCTGCTGGCGGAGCAGAACACGAACATGGCGTTGGAATACGCAAGCTACGGCTACATTCTGGAGAATGGGCGCATCGTGCTCGATGGCGAGGCCCGCGCGCTGCGCGAAAATGCCGACGTGAAGGAATTCTACCTGGGGATTTCCGGGGGCGAGCGCAAATCGTTTCGCGACTTCAAGAGTTACAAGCGCCGCAAGCGGTGGCTCGCCTGACGATCGGCACGAGCCTCAGCAGCGGCGTTCGCGTGGGTTTGAAATCTGCCTGACGACATCATCGCGCGAATTTTCGCTCGAGGATGAGGCGTTGCCCGGCTTGTGGATGGCGACCAAGGCCATGCCGACGGAGATGGCCGAGATGGCGGCAAGGTAGGGAAGGACCGCAGGATCGACGCCGAGCTGGTTGCACGCGACGAACACCGATGTGAGAGCCAACAGCAAGAAATTC
>JANOHP010000209.1:0-17690 GCA_031406575.1 Hyphomicrobiales bacterium | reverse complement strand
ACTCGAGGAAGCCGTCAAGTGGCACGACGGCAAACCGTTCACCGCAGCCGACGTCAAATGCACGTTCGATCTCGTCTCCGGCCTGACGAAAGCCGAAGACTTCCGCAAGAACCCGCGCCGCGTCTGGTATCACAACGTCGCGGAGATCACGACGTCGGGCGGTCACGAGGTGACCTTCACCCTCAAGGCGCCGCAGCCCTCGTTCTTGGCGCTGCTGGCCTCCGGCTACTCACCGATCTACCCCTGCCATGTGCCGCAACGCGAGATGCGCACCAAGCCCGTCGGCACGGGCCCCTTCAAGTTCGTCGAATTGAAGCGCAATGAGTTGGTGCGCCTGATCAAAAATCCCGACTACTTCAAGAAGGGCAAGCCGCGCCTCGACGCCATCGAGTATCGCGTCATCGACAATCGCTCGACGCGGGTGCTGGCGTTCATCGCCGGCGACATGGACCTGACGTTCGTGTCCGACATCACGGTGCCGCTGCTCAAGGACATCAACGTCAAGCGGCCCGAGGCGCAATGCCAGTTCGTACCGTCCAACAACACGATCAACATGATCGTCAATGCCGCGGCGCCACCGTTCGACAATCCGCACGTACGCAAGGCGATGGCCATGGCGCTCGATCGCCCCGCTTTCAATACGATCCTGTCCGAAGGCCGCTCGATGGTCGGCGCCGTCATGCTGCCGTCCGGCCCCTGGAGCATGCCGCCCGAAAAACTGGCCGAATTGGCGGGCTACGGCCACGACATCGAGAAAAACCAAGCCGACGCGCGCAAGATCATGGAAGGCCTGGGCTACAGCAAAGACAAGCCACTCAAGGTAAAAGTCGCCACGCGCAACATTCCCCTCTATCGCGACCCCGCTGTCATCTTCATCGACCAGATGAAGAAAATCCATATCGACGGGGAACTCGAAGTGGTCGACTCGACGATCTGGCACGCCAAAGTGCAGCGCAAAGACTATGCCGTCGGCCTCAATACGACAGGCATCGGCGTCGATGATCCCGACGTCAATCTCGTCGAGAATTATTCATGCAGCTCCGACCGCAATTACACCGGCTACTGCAACGAGGAGGTCGAACGGCTGATCTTCGCGCAATCGCGCGAAACCGATCTCGCCAAACGCAAGGACCTCGTCTGGCAGGCGGAACGCCGGATCGTCGAGGATGTCGCGCGCCCGATCATCATTCACAATCGCGCGGCGACCTGCTGGCAACCTCACGTCAAGGGTCTCACCAGCCACGACAACTCCGTCTACAATAGCTGGCGCATGGAAGACGTCTGGTTGGACAAGTAGGGGGTGGGAGGGAGCCCATGAACTTCGATTTTCCAGACGACTTGAAGGCCATGCGCGACGAAGCGCGACGCTTTCTGCGCCAGAAATGCCCGCCGTCCGTGATGCGCCGCGCCCTCGATACGGGTGAAGGGTATGATCGCGGGTTGTGGCGGGAGATGGCGGACCTCGGCTGGGTCGGCGCATCGGTCCCGGAAGAGTACGGCGGTTCGGGTCTGGGCCATCTCGCGGTGTGCCTGCTCGCGGAAGAGATCGGGGCTGCACTGGCGCCCGTGCCTTATTCATCCACCGTCTACATGGCGATCGAGGGTCTGCTGCTCGCCGGCAGCGCCGCCCAAAAGGCCGCCCACCTGCCACGTCTGGCCTCGGGTCAGGCTATCGGCACGTTCGCCTGCGCGGAACAGCCCGGCCCCCTCCTCGTCGAGCGCTTGAAGACGCGGCTGAGCGAGGGTCGCCTCACCGGCATCAAGCGTGCGGTGCCCGACGGTGATGTGGCCGATGTCGCGGTTGTCGCGGCAATGGATGCGCGGCGCGGACCGGTGCTCTGCGTGGTCGATCTCACGGCATCGGGCGTCCGCCGCGACACGGTCCCCACGATCGATCCCTCGCGTACGCATGCCCAGATCACCTTCGACGGCGCGCCGGCGGAGCTGCTGGAAGAAGGCCTCGGCGCGACGAGCGTGCGTCGCCTGATCGACCGGGCCGCCGTCATGATGGCGTTCGAGCAGGTCGGCGGCGCACAAGCCGCGCTCGACATGGCCACCGCCTACGCCAAGGAGCGCTACGCCTTCGGCCGACCCATCGGCTCATTTCAGGCGATCAAACACAAGCTCGCGGACATGTACGTCGCCATCGAACTGGCGCGCTCCAACGCCTATTACGGGGCCTGGGCGCTCCATACACACGCCGCCGAACTCCCCCTGGCAGCCTCCGTCGCGCGCATTGCCGCCAACGACGCGGGCTGGCTCGCTGCGAAGGAAAACGTACAGACGCACGGCGGCATGGGCTTCACCTGGGAGGGTGACGCGCAGCTCTACTACCGCCGCAGTAAACTGCTCGGCTTGGCGCTCGGCGGCTCGAGCGAATGGAAGCGGCGGCTCGCCGGTGAACTGCGCGCCCGCAACGCGGCAGGCCTCGTGCCGATGGAGTGAGCAGAAGAGCGCCGCACCTCACGTCGACAGTTTGTAGAAGCGCTGCGCGGTGCCCGCGAACAGGTCGGCTTTCTCCGATGCGCTGGACCCTTGGGCCAACAGTTTGCAGGCATTCCAGAACACCGGATAGCTGTAGGATCCCTTGTCGACGGGGAAGTTGCTCTCGAACATGCAGCGCTTGGCGCCGAAGGCTTCGATGCAGGTCTCCACGTAGGGTTTCCACGCGGCGGCGAGGGTTGCCGACGACGGCGGATCGGCCTTGGTTTCGAAACCGTAGCCGTTGATGCGCATGCCCATGCCGCCGACCTTGATGAAGACGTTTGGGCACGCGGCGAGCGCCTTGATCGAGCCCGCCCACGTCGCAAACAGTTCATCGCGCCGGCCCTGGTAGGGCCCGATGGCCAGCGGCCCACCGACGTGATCGAGCACGATGCGCGTTTCGGGAAAGGCTCGCGCCAGCGCCGTCAACTCGTCGATCTGGGGATGATAGAGCCATGCATCGAAGGTGAGGCCCAGCGACCCCAAAACCGCGAAACCCTGACGAAACGTGCGGTCGGCGAGAATGCCCTGCGGGGGCGAGTAGGCCGGGTTGAGGAGCGACGCGTCCGCATCCCACGCGGTGATGTGGCGAATGCCGCGAAAGCGCCCGCCGCCGACGCGAATGTGCTGCTCGAGCACCTCTTCGACGCGCGATCCCAGCGTCAAATCCGCGTGCCCCACAATGCCTTCGCACACGCGCGTCGGCCCATAGATGCCGCTGGCGCTCATGGCGGCGACGCCGTTGACGAATTCCGTCTCGCCCACGGGGCGCATCTCGACGGGGCCGCCTGCACGGTGAAAAGCACGTGCCTGGACGAACACGGTCGCCACGATGTTGTGGCCCGAATTGGTGTCCGCCAACAGATCGGGCAGCATGTAGCGCCAGCCCGGACGGTCCCACAGGTGATGGTGGGGATCGACGATCGGGAGCGCGGGCTCGAGGATCGGCTCGCTCACGCGCGCGAGCCAATCGTCGCGCACGGGAATGTAGGGGGCGTGGATGCTCGGTTGCGCCGGCGTCGACATGGACATCACCTCGAAATGGGTTGTCATCAAAGGTGAAATCGAGAACCCGCGAGACAGAGGCTCACGGGGCCACTGCCATTTTATTTCTTGGCTTTTTTCGCCTTTTTGCGCTCGTCGGCGAACACATCCTTGGCGCAATAGATCGCCTCGCGGATCAGCGGCACGCCGACATAGCCGGACATGTGCAGGAGCACTTCCACGAGTTCGTCCTCGGTCCAGCCTTCTTTCAGGGCGAAGCGCAGATGAATGTCGAGTTCCGCATGTCGGCCCATCGTCGCATCGGTGATGACGCAGATCAGCGCGCGCGTCTTGTAGTCGAGCGTCTCGCGCGCCCACAACGCGCCGAACACGGTCTCGGTCGCCAGATCGATGAATTTCTTGGTATGCGGGTCGGCCGCATACTCCTTCATGTTCTTTTCGAAATCAGCGTCCCCGCGCAGTTTGCGCCGAACCGCTTCGCCTTTTTTGTAGAGATCGCTTTTCATGGATGTTTCCTCTGTTTTTTGTTCGATGGCACGTCGGAAGTCGGATCAGAAAGTCCGACCTTTACTCCGCCGCGCGCACGCGCACCTGTGGCGCGTCCGGGATCGGCAACTCGGCGACCCTGGGTATCACCTCCTGGGCGAAGCGGCGCATCATCCGGTGGCGCGCCTCGCGTGGCACACCGTGCGTCGCATTGGAGACGAGGAAATAATCGAAGCCCAAGGCCTTTAGCTCGGCGATGCGGCGCGCGACGGTTTCGGGCGAACCGACGAGACTGCGATCGAGAATCGGGTCGATCTGGGCGGGATCGCCCATCAGGTTCATGTTGCCGAAAATCTTTGCGAATTGCTCGTAACCTTTGATGTCGCCCCAGGGCGTGGTGTCGGTGGTGTAGTGCTCGGCTTGAAGTTTGTAGAACCGCGCGAGGTGATGGCGCGCTTCTTCCCGCGCCAACGCATCGGTGTCGCCGATGAAGCACTTCGTGCTGACGGGCAGGGACACGTCGGTGGGGTGGCCGTTCTCGCTGGCCTTCTGGCGCCAGCGGGCGAGAATTTTCTGCAGCATGTAGTCGGGAAACTGCGACAGCGACAGTGGCGGCAGGCCCAGCGCACCCATGATCTCCGCGCTCTCGGGGCTGCCGATGGCGCCGTAGAATTTCGGCATCCGGTCCTTGTCGACGATCGGGCGCACGGTGATGGGACGGTCGAGTTTGACGAAGCGGCCCTCATACGTGAACGGCTTACCTTGCAGCGCGAGCTTGGTGACGTCCCAGCATTCCAGGAAGCGGTCGCGCGCCTCGTTCATCGGCACGCGTAGCGCGTCGTACTCGAGCTTGGCCGTGCCGCGTCCCATGCCGATGTGCAGTTCACCCTCGACCAGTGTCGCCAGCATGGCCACATCTTCGGCAAAGCGAACGGGGTCGTACCAGGGCAACACCATGACGGCGGTGCCCAGCCCCAAGCCCGGGCAAGCTGCTGCGATGTGGGACAGCAGCATCAGCGGATTGGGCGTGGGGTAATAATCGGAAAAATGATGCTCGACGACCCAAGCCGCGTTGTAGCCCAGGCTCTGCACCAGCTGTGCGTCGCCGATCGCCTCGGCATACATCTGCCGGTCGCTGGCGCCATGCGTATCGACGGCACCGATTTGAATGGCGTATCGCGGTGGTCTCGCCATCGGCTTCACTCCCCCAGCGCTGTGCGTTTCGAATTGGGAGAGAAGCTAGCGCAGCGGGCGGCCCGATGTCACGCACCATAGCCCAGGACCGGGGCGAGCCACCACCGGGCGGCGGCAACGGCCATGATCCACAGCCCGACGATCAGAGCGGCACCCGTGCGGCTGGAGGGAAGGTGGTCCATATCGGCGGCACGCGAGCGGCAGTCCGCCATTACCTCGCGACCCACCATGCGGACTGCGAGCATGATGCCCAGGGGCAGGATCACGGCGTCATCCAGAAGTCCCAGAATCGGGATGACATCGGGAATGAGATCGATCGGACTGAGGGCATAAGCCGTAACGGCGAGAGCAACGGCCTTGGCGGTGCACGGCGTGCGCACATCCCGCGCCGCCAGATAAAGCGCGACGACGTCTGTCGCAATGATGCGGGCCCACTGCCTGACGCGCTGCATCAGCGACACGCTGCTCGGTCCTCTCGAGGTGAGGGGCTACTCCCGGCGAAATAAGCTGAGGCCGTCGCTTGTCGCGGCGAGGGGGGCAGCGACTCGCGCGCCCCCTCGAGCGTACTCGTCACATCACGACTTGAGCGCCAGGATCATCTCGGCGCAGACGGTCGCCATCCCAGAGTCGACCGAGTTGATGCCCGGTATTTTGGCCCAGCCGGTTTTTTCGACGAATGCAGCCTGCTGCCAGGAGCTGATCTTTTTCAGCTCCGCAAGTTGTTTGCCCGTGTCGGTCGCGCGCGCGTAATTGTCGACGCAGATGGGGGCCAGAACAGCAATCACGGCTTTGGAGGCCGCCTGCTTGTTCAAGGAGGCGACGGTGCTTCCGGTCACCCAGCCGCCCCACGTAAAGCCGATGACGGCGAGCGCAATGGCGCCACCGATGGCACCCCAAACGGCAGGCTTCGTTTCGGCGGGTAGTTGCATGACGGACACCTTTTCAAAAATGCGGTGGAACGGCCGAGACGACCCGTGGTCGAACCACGGGTGTCCAGCTCGTTATTTCTTTTTCGCTTTGGTGTCGGATTTGAACAGTTTCGCCATCGTGGACGGAACAGTATTTCCGGCGGTCTTTTCCGCAGCCGTCTTCTTCGGCTTGCGAACTTCGCGATTCGATTTTCTCTCGCCTTTGGCCATGGGAGTCCTCGACCTTCTCGTTGTTGGGACGCCGACGCCGCACTGGCCATCGACCGTCCACCGCATCAGCGTTGACAGGGTCTGCTTCGATTGTGGGTGGGACTCCGGCGCGACCGCTGCAGCGATTTTTGACAGGAACCGCGAAAGCCCGGAGTGACGCGAGGCGACCCGCCACACATGCGGCATAAGTGTGTTCGTATTGTGTTGATGCGCGAACACGACGCTCGTTATTTCGCGAGTCGAGCGCCGTCGCTCTGCCGGCCTTCCCCGATGAGATCCCCGGATCGGGTGTCGGCGCCTCGCCCGTCAATTGCAGACGCGTTTGCACGTTTTGATGGGACCAATGTACTGGCAGCGTGTGCGGCAGCGCGCGTACGGGCTCGATCGCGATCGTGACGCGCGGACCCAGTCGCAATAAGCCCCGACATGGCGGTGCCATCCATCCATGCTGTCTTGCGCCGATCGGTGGCAGCCGTGAGTCTTCTGGACGAGAGAGGGACCCGCTGCCGTTTGCAACGCACCTGTCACGAGCGTGGCTGGGGCAGCATGAGCCACGACCTGTCCCGCCGCCCCGAGGCCCGCGGCCAGTACGAGCGTTCTCCACATTTTCATTCTGCCCTCCTCGAGATGAAACCGACATCGGCAGGCGATCTGATCACGAGACGGTCGGCGGTTTATTGATGGAGCGCAAAGTCCGCACGGATTGCGCGGCCTCTTGCATGCGCCGGCCCGAAATGATTGACATGGGCAAAGCTCGCTCATGCGCTCGAGAGGCTCCACCGCCATGGCAGAAACGATCGATCTGTTGCGCCGCGAGGGCCATGCGCTGATTTTCGATCAGTACGGCACCGTCGTCGATATGCAGAAGGGCCTGACCCAGGCCGTGACGCCGTTCTTGCGATCGAAAGGCTGGACGGGAAATCCGTCGAGTTTCGTGACGTGGTGGCGGCGCACGCATTTCGAAGACAGCATGATCGATGCGTTGCTCGATCGCGGCCACACGCCCTATCGCCAGATTGGCCATCGGGCTGTGTCGCAGGTGATGGAGCGCAGCGGCATCGCCCACACGCAAGACGAGGTGGCGTGGCTCGTGGCGGAAATCGAAAAATTGACGCCGTTCCCAGATGTTCTGGCGGCGCTGGCCCGGCTCGCCACGCGCTACAAACTCGTCATTCTGTCGAACGGTGATCGGGACATGTTGGAGGCGGCCAAGCCCTACATCGGCCACCCCTTCGACATGACGATTTCGGTGCAGGAGGCGGGGTATTTCAAACCGCACTGGAAAACCTATGCCACGGCGGATCAGCTCATCACCGCGCGCTGGTCCCACATCGAGCGATCGAGCTGCATTTTCGTGGCCAATCACGCGTTCGATTGCATCGGCGCGAAATCCTATGGCTTTCGCTCGGTGTTCATCGACCGTCGCCGCCGGCCGTATGGCCAGTCGCCCCATCAGCCCGATCTCATCGTCGCGGATTTTTCGGGTCTCGCGGACGCTCTGGGCGTCTGAGACGCCGGTCAGTGCAGCGACCGCGCGCTGTTACAGGCTGCGGTCGCTCGTGGGCGGCAGTGGTGCGGTCGGCACGTCCACCGCAAACAGGAAGCGCACCACGAGGCCGGTGGCGGCACCGATAGGCTTGCCCGTGACGACTTGAAGCTGCAGGCCGGTCAACCCCATGGCGTCGCCGTCGAAGGCCTCGAGCGCTGTGACCTCGATCGTTTCATCGACGCCGGCGCGCGATGAGATCTTGATCTGATCCCCGACAGACAGCGCTTGGTGCAACGGCCCGATTGCAGTCGCGACCCCACCCCGGCCAGCGTCGGCCGTTGGCGCATTGCTGAGCCACAGATCGCCGGTCAGGCGCCGTTCCCAGGCGGTGGGCACGCTGGCGAGGGACTGGGTATAGCTGCGGGCGAGCAGGGCTCGAGGGCTGCTCCCGACGACCACGGCGCCCAGCGCCAGCGCGGCCACGACGCCTGTGAGGGCGACTGACACACCAGCCAGTACATTGCGATCCCGCATCATATGCGCTCCCGAAAAGGTGTCGAACGCGGCTCGTCTGGCGTTATATAGGGCGTGCCGTGCCTTTCGACGAGTGCGCGGGCATGGACCCCTACCTACCATCGTCGATGCTACCGGTTTGTATGGCGAAAATCGAGCATTGCGGTGGTCCCCGGTTAACTTTTCGTTGGTCTCCCGGCTGGTTTCGTCGGGAGCGCTCGGGCGAGGGTCGAGCGGCGGGGGACGCCACTAGGGTTGCGGCAGGAGAAATTTGAGCGCCGCCGAGGAGGCTACGCCACCGATGACGCAGGGAATTCCGACCTCGATATGGCCCATGGCACTGGCGACGACACAGCCCAGCGCCAGCGCCGTTTGGCCTGCCGTTCCCCACCAGGAGGCATTGCGGGCGCTCGCGGGGCCCTTGCGCTTCAAGTCTTCGATCGCGGCCATCGCTTCACGCCGGATCTTCGACGTCTCGTAGGTCTCCGCAGCCTCGACCACCTCCTCGATTTCCGTGGCGATGGGCTTTGGCTGCCGCTTGATCTCGCTGCGCAGGTAGTCGAGCAACCGCTTATCCTGCTGTGCATTGTTGGCCAGCGTCCACTTCGCCATGGCCCCCAGCGTCAGACGCTCGACGTTGTTGCCGTCTTTCGCCCAGGCGAGTGCCCCGACGATGCGTTCGATGCCGTCGAAGCGCCCGGTGCCGAAGTAACTGCCCCACAAGATGTCGAGCGCGGCGGGCGATTGGTCGAGCGGTAACGTGGCCAGCGTCGGCAATTTGTCGGCGAGGTGGCGCTCGATGAGAACCTTGCGCGCCGGCATCCGTTCGGCGAATTTCGACAGCAGCGCCTTCCACTCGGGCAGGCCCGAATAGGCGATGGCGCGCACCAGGACAACCTGGTCCTCCGGCGGCATCGGAAACATACGCGTCAGCAGCGCTTCGGCTCGGGCGGGATTGGCGCCGAGCACCCCGGCGATGAAGCCCAGGTAGACGCCACCGGTATCGAGGTCCCGAAAAAGGCCCAGCGTACTCATGGCCTTGACGGCGTCCGGCAACTTCTGAGGCTGGGGCTTGGATCGATAGCCGTTGATCCACTGCAGAATCTCCTGCGGCGTTCCCATTGGCCGCTGCGGCGGCGCAGCCGCGAAGGCGGACCCAGAAACGAGACAACAGACGGCGACAAGCACGGCAACGACACGCATGGCTCCTCCAAGGCGCCATTTGCCCGCCTCGGCATGGCCATTTTGTGGCTGCGGGACACATTGGTGGCATCTGCATGTCTTGTGCATGTCTTGGGATCGCCGGCAAAATCAGCAGATCGATAAAATGTCGATCTTTCGGTCAAACAAGGCGCAACGCCACCCCTGGCATGATGCTCGCACGCCGTCGACGTCTGGCGTGATCTGCCGAGGGGAAACATGTCTGTGCTCTTGATCGATGATGCCGGCATCGAATGGCCGGGCACCTCCAGGAAGCTGCGCGAAGCCTTCGGCTCGCCTTACTCGGGAAGTGAATTCGTCGACTACGCCATTGCGAACCTGGGGTTCGTGGGGATCGATAATTACGGCGCTTCGTGCCAATTGCGCCTGCGGCCCTCGCTGATCAGCGAGGCGTGCTGGCGCGGCGTCAGCCGATGGCTGCGGCGCGCCCAGTCGGAGCGCGTGGTCGTCTCGTCACTGGGCGCCGGCTGGTCCTACGAACTCATACGCTCGACGGACGTGGCGCTCCGGCGCATCGAGGCGATGATCGCGCAAGCCGAAAACGCGCGGCCGGACGATTTTTTGTCGCGGTCCCTGCGTCTCGACGAACTGCATCCAGCCTCCCCGCTGAGCCAGATCGTGAGGAATTGGTCGAGCCTGTCGGCGCCGTCGGGGCAGCACGTGCTGAAACAGCTCGTCCTGGATGCGTTGGGCGATCGATATGTCATGGTCGGCAAGGCCGCCAACAGCGAACGATTGACGTTTCAAGCCTTCGGCGATGGCTTGTTTGCCCCCTATGAAACGTGGCGCACGTGTGCAGTGGGTGCGCCAATCGAGGAGCAACCCGACCGTCAGTATGGCCGTTGGGTGGCGGCGTCTTACGCAGAGGCCTTCAAGGCCAATGAGCCCCGCATAGCGGACATCGATGCGATCGTGCGTTGGCCGCATTCAGGCCGATCACGAATGCGCTACAAGCGACTCATCGTGCCTCTGAGAGACAGCGCAGGATTACCCGTTTTGCTTGGCGGCCCGCTTTTCGACAATCAGATCGATCTGCGGGCGCGCACTAAATGAATACTCTTGAAAATGCCGAAGCTGTTCCTCTGCGTTCGTCCAAACAAGGGCAGCCCGCAACGTGCCGTCGCGATAAACGGGTGTTTTGATCATCGATACGTCCCACTCGACATGGGGAAAGCGCGCTTTGACCGCCGTCGAGGCATTCACCAAGTCCTGCGCCATAAAACTGAAAGCGAAGTCCGATTGCCACCGCGTGTAGGCGAGCGCCCGCACGAGGGGAGCTGTCATCTGCATGAGCCCCTTCTTGCGAACATCGGGACGATACCAAACCGCACCTATGAAGACCACGCGGCCGGTAGTCGACGCAGCGGCAGGCGCCGTCACGGTCATTGCCTCACCCGGTTGCCTCGAGTGTTCGGGGTCTGAGTAGAACAACCGAAGGCTTTCAATCTCGTCCTTGAGCGTGCAGCGCGTCAGCGTGTAAAGGCGACAGGCGTGCGCATAAACCACGTCGTTGGAGGTGTTGCGCCCGACTACGGCGAATCCGTTTTCCTCTTCGAGACCGCTGATGCTGGGCTCGAATATCGGCAGGATCGGGCGCCATGAGTCTGCATTGCGGCGATTGAGATCGACCAATTCATCGAACGGGACGAACGAAACATTCACCCCCTGCTCCCGCAACTGCGTATCGGCCTTCAAAAACAGCCGGCTCAGCACGTCGCGCGGGCCGTAGTCGATGACCACGTCGGAAAGAAAATTGCGGCTGAAGGATTTCGGTCCCGAGGCCGGGATCGGTGGCGAAGTGGGCTGCATAATGGTCTGTATCCACAGTGGGTTTCGCTGACCTGAAATGATACGTTCCGATACTTTTGGGTCATCGACAAGGGGCTTCGAACGCCCTTAGCCCCCGGCTGAAAGTTGGAAATCTCCTGAAATCACTGACTGGGCGGCCGTTGTCGCGACACGCGTCATTCGCCCCCAATCGATGGCAAGGCTCTGAGTTTGGCCGACCATTCGTCTCAGCCGGGGAATGGGGAGCGCACCCTGGACCACCACCGGTTGGCGCCGTTGCGACCAGGTAGGCGCCGTCTGCACCCCCCCTTGACCGCGGCCCCCGACCAGGACATCTGACCGGTATGGCAGACGAGGCGACAGCACCACCCGAGCAGACCATCGCCACGGCGCACGACGCCGGGCCGGGCCCGTCTGTGCCCACCGGCGCCGCGATCATCGCCGCCTATCTCGAGCGCTTGCCGGCCGCGCCCGGCGTCTACCGCATGATCGACCCTGCGGGCACCGTGCTCTACGTCGGCAAGGCGCGCAGCCTCAAAGCGCGCGTGTCGAGCTATGCGCGCATGGGCGGCCACACCAATCGCATTGCCCGCATGATCGCGGGCACGGCGTCGATGGAGTTCGTCTCCGTGCGCACGGAGGCCGAGGCGCTGCTGCTCGAGGCGAACCTCATCAAGCGGTTTCGCCCGCGCTTCAACGTGCTGATGCGCGACGACAAGTCGTTTCCCTACATTCTCATTCGCCGCGATCACGCCGCGCCGCAAATCCTCAAACATCGCGGCGCGCGCAACGTGAAGGGCGATTACTTCGGCCCCTTCGCCTCGGCGGGCGCGGTCAACCGGGCCGTCAACACGCTGCAACGGGCGTTTTTGCTGCGCACCTGTTCCGACAGCGTGTTCGACAGCCGCACGCGGCCCTGCCTGCTGCACCAGATCAAACGCTGCTCGGCGCCCTGCACGGGCGAGATCGCCACCGCCGACTATGCGCGGCTCGCCGATGAAGCGTCCCGGTTTCTGCGCGGCGAAAGCCAGGAGGTCCGGCGTCGGTTGCAGGACGGCATGATGCAGGCAGCCGACAAACAGGAATACGAGCGTGCCGCCGCCTTTCGCAACCGCCTGCAAGCGATCGCGCACGTCACGGCGGACCAAGCGATCAATCCGGAAAACCTCGAGGAAGCCGATATCTTCGCCGCCGCGCAAGACGGTGGCCAGACCTGCATCCAGGTGTTCTTTTTCCGCACAGGCCAGAACTGGGGCAACCGCGCCTACTTCCCCAAAGCCGACCGTTCGCTGCCCGTCGAAGAGGTGCTGGAATCCTTCGTCGCTCAATTCTACGACGACAAACCCGTGCCCCGCTTGATCTTGGCCAGCCACGAGTTCGAGACGCGCGCCCTGATGGCCGAAGCCTTGAGCCTCAAAGCCGAGCGTCGCGTCGAAATTCGCGTGCCTCAGCGCGGCTCCAAGACCGGCCTCGTGGAACATGCGCTGGCCAACGCGCGCGAAGCCTTGGGGCGGCGACTGGCGGAAAGCTCCTCGCAGCGCCTGCTGCTGGCGGCGCTGGCTGAACGCTTCGGGCTCGAGCGCACACCACGCCGCATCGAAGTGTTCGACAACAGCCACATCATGGGAACGAGCGCGGTGGGCGCCATGATCGTCGCGGGCGCGCAGGGGTTCGTGAAAGGCCAGTACCGCAAATTCAACATCAAATGGCAGAGCACCACGCCGGGCGATGATTACGCCATGATGCGCGAAGTGCTGACGCGGCGCTTCAAACGCCTCGTTCTCGAGGAAACGGCGACGGCGGCCAAAGACGGTGCCGCGATGCCAGCGGAACATTCCGACGACGGCGCGAATCAAACGCGAGGCGACGCGACAGCGGCTCCAGCCACACCCCAACCGATGCCGCCGAGGCCGACCGAGACGTCGCGGCTCTCACCGCCGTCACTGCCTCCGCGGGGCGAACGCGGTGCCGATGCCATCGCGTTCGGAACACTGCGGGCTGATCCTGGCGCCGGCGCCGACGAAGGAGACGACGTCGTGACCGACGATTTCCCCGACCGACCCGATCTGGTGGTGATCGACGGTGGCCTGGGACAATTGCGCGTCGCGTGCGAGGTGCTGGCGGATTTGGGCGTCACGGACGTGACGCTGATCGGCGTAGCCAAGGGCCCCGACCGCGATGCGGGTCGGGAGCATTTTCATGTCCCCGATCGGGGCGCGCCGCTGATGCTCGAGCCGCGCGATCCGGTGCTCTACTTCGTGCAGCGGCTGCGCGATGAGGCGCACCGCTTCGCCATCGGCACGCACCGCGCCAAACGCTCGAAAACGATCGGCGTCAACCCGCTCGATGACATTGCGGGGATTGGCCCGACGCGCAAAAGTGCGCTGATGCAGCATTTCGGATCGGCCAAAGCGGTGTCGCGCGCGGGTCTTGCCGACTTGCAGGCCGTCGAGGGAATTTCCGCCGAAATGGCGCGCAAAATCTACGACACCTTCCACGACAACGGCTGAGCCATCGCACGGACAGGCGCCATCACACCGGCACGGCACGGCTGGCGCTGAACGCAACGCGCACCCGCGCGCCGTGGGGGATGGCCGTCGCGATGTCGAGCCGGGCGCCGTTGGCTTCCGCCAACGCGCGCACGAGGCGCAGGCCCAATCCGCCCTGCACCGTCGACGTGAAGGCGCCGAGCGCCCCCGCCGCCGTTCCCTGCGTCAGCGCCGCGACGACTGACGCGGGGATACCCGGACCGCGATCCTCGACGTCCAACCACGTCTCTCCACCCGCCATCCCGCCCGTTCGCACAGTCACGGCCCCGCTGGCGCCGGCATGGGCGAGCGCATTGGCGAGGAGATTGAGCAGCATCTGTTGCACGGCCAGCCGATCCACGATCAACCACGGCAATCCCGACGACAGGTCGAGCCCGATGCTGCCGCCGCCGGCAACGGCCAAGGGTTCGATACTGCGCACGGCATCAGTGACGACGGCGTTGAGATCGACTTCCGTGAACGTCTGCACCGCGAGGGGCCGGCCGATCGCGTCGGGATCGAGCATGGCGCCGACGACCGCCAGGGAATGGCGCGCCGCCTCGCGAATGCTGCGCGCATAGTCTTCGTAGCGTACGTTGCCGAGCGGCCCGAAGTGGCCCTTGGCCATCACGTCGGCCAGCGACAGGATCGCTGCCAGCGGCGTGCGCAATTCGTGACCGAGCCGGGCCATCGTCTCTCTGGGGAGGGCCCCCAGCCGCTCGATCGCCGTCACACCCTCGCCACCGTCGGGGAGGTGCGTCCCCGGAACGCTCGATGGCGCCCCAGCCCCCATGACCGTGATGGCGACCGCGCCATCGTCGCGGCCACCGCGCACCCGGCACGCCAGCGACAGCACGCCGCGGGGTGTCCAGAAGGTGAGCACCCACGCGCGCCCTTCCAAAGCCTCGAGCGGCGTCGCGCGCAACACCTGAAGCGCCGGCATCGCTGCATCGAGCTCGATTTGTCCTGCAGACCGGTTCTCGGATGCCGCCTCGAGGCCCCAGAGCCCGCGTGCAGCCGCATTGGCCTCGACAAGCCGCGCCTGCCGGGGGTCGACGACGAACGTCGCCCCACTCTCCTGACCGCTTGCCGCGTCCACGTCTTCGACTCCAATGGTCGACACAACCGGCTCGACAGTCGCCGATAGGCTTGAACGTCAGCCCTCGGATCACAAATTTTCTTTTAGCATCAACGGGGCTCGCCGTCCACGTGGGGTGGTATCGCCGGGTGAAGACCGCGCGGGGGACCCCGCAGCGCTCCCGCCCTCAGAGTTTGGGCCACCAAATCTGATTGAATTCTGGCGTCGGGTGCCCATATTCCTCGCCAGAGCACGGTGCCCGAGGGGCCGTGCCGAGGCAGGCGCCGACACTGGGTTTGCTTCGAGACGTACTGCGAGGTCGCTGCAAGAAGGGCTTTGCCGCAATGACGCGAATTTCCTTGATGTCGAGCCCGCTGCTGCTGGGCTTCGAAGAGATCGAACGCCTGATCGACCGCGTGGGCAAGGGCGGCGCCGATGGCTATCCGCCCTACAACATCGAACGGGTGGCCGGCGGCGACACCGTCGCTGAAATCCTGCGGATCACGCTGGCCGTGGCGGGCTTCACCCGCGACCAATTGGACGTGTCGGTCGAAGACAACCAGCTGACGGTGCGTGGTCGCCAAGAAGACGACAAAGAGCGCGCGTATCTGCATCGCGGCATCGCAGCCCGGCAATTCCAGCGCACCTTCGTTCTGGCCGACGGCATCGAGGTGCACGCGGCCGACCTCGACAGCGGCTTGCTGACGATCGACTTGGTGCGCCACCTCCCCGAACGGCTCATTCGCCGAGTCGAAATCGGCCAACCCGGTAAAAAACGCGGCCCCTGAGTCGTTCGGGGCACAGAATTTTTCGTCGAATCGCGGGAAACTACACACGACGGAATCGTCCGCGCGAACCGTTGACCGGTTCTGGACGTTTCCTCATCGACGGCCCGCCATCAGGCACGCCTCACAGGAGCAGGGTCATGGAGCAGAACAGGAAGTATCGCAAGCGCAAGTCGCCGGTTCGCGCCGCCCCGTTCGTGAGCGAAGTCGAGCTGGCGCGATTGGGTGGTGGACAGTTGGCGTATATTCGCGAGATGACACCCGACGAAGCCCACGAGATGTTTCCGGCCGTCGAAGGCTTGCCGACCGACATCATCTTGTTCGCCCTGCATGGGGCCGACGGCACACCCATCGCCCTGACGGACAGCCGTCAAGCCGCACTGGGCCACGCCATGGACGACGAGTTGGAAGTCGCCAGCGTGCACTGAGATCGGCGACTGCGCCCCCGGCCAACGAGAAGGCGCCCGAAATTCGCGGGCGCCTTTTGCATGGCCAGACCCATTTCGCGATCACGATTTCGCGATGTCGAGGTCGGCCGCATAAGTGGACGGCTTGCCTTCGAAGCCCGATTTGGCGCGTTTGGCCAGCCAATAGGCGAGCGGCGGCGGGACCAGCTTGAAATCGGGATCGGCGCCGAGCTTCTGGGCGGCATCCATTGGCCAATGGGGATTGTACATGATCTCGCGGGCGAGGGCGACGAGGTCGGCGCGTCCCCCCTGCAGGATCGCCTCGGCCTGCTCGGCGTGCACGATGTGCCCGACGGCCATGGTCATGACACCCGCCTCTTTTCGAATACGTTCGGCGTAGGGCACCTGATAGCCGTATTTCTTCGACCGCTCGCCATCCATCGGCGAGTACGCGAGCGTGCCGCCCGACGAACAATCGATGACGTCGACACCGGCCGCTTTCAACAGGGCGGCGAGGCGCACGCTCTGGTCCAAATCCCAGCCCGCATCGTCCTCGCACGACAGCCGCATGAACAGCGGCTTTTCGGCGGGCCACGCCGCGCGCACACTTTCCGCGACATCGACGGCAAAGCGCATGCGGTTCAGTTCCGAACCGCCGTACTCGTCGGTACGGATGTTCGACGCCGGCGACAGGAATTGGTGGATCATGTAGCCGTGCGCGGCATGAATTTCGAGGATCTCGAACCCGGCCTTGTCGGCGCGCGCGGCCGCCTCGCCCCACTTGCCCGCGAGATCGCGCACCTCGTTGTGCGACAGCGCGCGCGGCGTCGGTGATTTGGGCGTGTGCGGGATCGCCGACGGCGCGACCAACTCCCAGCCCTCCCAATCGTAAACCTCGGGCTCGCTGCCGGTCAGTGGCTTGCCACCTTCCCACGGTCGAGAGAGGCGCGCTTTGCGTCCCGAGTGGCCGAGCTGGATGCCCGATACGGCGCCGTGCTGCTTGATGAAGGCGGCGCAGCGCGCCAGTTGCGGGATGAATGTGTCGTCCCACAGCGCCGTGTCACCGACGGTGCCGCAGCCGTTGCGCGCAACTTTGGTCGACTCCATCATGACGAAGCCCGCACCCCCCGCCGCATACTTGCCCGCGTTCATCAGATGCCAGTCGGTGGCAAAGCCCTCGACAGCCGAATACTGGTGCATCGGCGCGACGACGATGCGGTTCTTGAGCGTGACGCCCTTGATGGTGAGCGGCGTGAACAGCAGTGGCTGCGGCATTGATCGTGTCTCCCGTGCGCGATTGCGTCCCTGAGCGGAGCCGCCCCAATCCTAAACGGATCGGCCGCGCATGGCGATGGGACGGCACGACCCGGTGGGTGCAAGTGCGAAGCGTATTGCACCGCATCGGTACTGGACCTCGCCGATGGAACCTGTTGTCCGGCGCAATACGCCAAGAGGCTATTGCGCCCTTGTTTGTCGGGGGCCGCGCGGCCGGCCCCGCGGCGCGCGGGGGCCCGGTGGCCCCCGGTGCGGAGGGGGCGGCCGGAGGCGGCCACCCGCGCGGGGCGGGAACCCC
>JANOHP010000099.1:0-3480 GCA_031406575.1 Hyphomicrobiales bacterium | reverse complement strand
ACTGATCGATCGAACCAACATCGCGAGCGGAATGACGACGATTGCCGACCTCGAGGGCCGCGCGCTCGGATCGACAGGCTCGACTGGTGTCACGCCGTGTTGGACGCGTGCATCCTCCACGAGCGCCGCGTCAATCGCCCCTCCTCCAACCCTCGGCTCGTCGGGAGCCACGCTGGCGATCAGTCCTGCATTCACTACATCATCGGCCCTCGGGAATGGCTCGAGTTGACCCAGATCATCCACAAGCTTGCAGCCGATCGACCGGACCTTCAGGGTTTCATCATCCCGCATGGGACAGCAACGCTAGAGGAGACGGCATATTTTCTCAATCTCTCGCTCAAGACCGACAAGACGGTTGTCCTCGTGGGGGCGCAAAGGCCGGCGAGCGCGCTGTCGAGCGATGCCGGGATGAACCTTCTGAACGCCACTCGGGTCGCAATCCATCCGTCGGCCCGCGGGCTCGGTGTCCTGGTGGTCCTCAATGACGAGATCCAGTCGGCCCGCGAGGTGACAAAGACTTCGACCTATCGGCTGCAAACCTTCCGATCGCCTGATTTCGGGGCGCTCGGGCATGTCGACGGCGATGGCGTGCAAATCTACCGCCGGTCCGCACGCCGACACGCGCCCGCCGCTGAGTTCCTGATCGACGAGAAGACTGTGCTTCCGCGCGTCGACATCGTCTATTCCTATGGCGGTGCCGACGGCACGATTGTCGAAGCCCTGGTTGCCGCGAAGGCGCGTGGTATTGTATCCGCAGGCCTTGCCCCGGGCATCCCCGCCCCGCTCGAGCGGGCCGCCCTCGAGCGCGCCAGGGACGCGGGCATCGTTGTCGTGCAGGCGAGCCGCGCCGGTAGCGGGCGCGTCGCGCTTCGCCGTTACCTCGACACCGCCGGCATGGTTGCAGCCGACAATCTCAATCCGCAGAAGGCGCGCATCCTGCTGATGCTGGCGTTGACACGCACCAATGCAGTCGGTGCCATACGCGAGATGTTCGCAAACTACTGAGCGAGCGTTGCTTTTCCGGCAGTCCGGCTGAGTTGCAGCTTCGGCAGCGGACGCGAACGCAATTCAACAGATGGCGCCTGCGCCGTTCGACCTGGCCGCAGGGTCCAGCCGAAGATCCTGACCGGCTGCCCGGTTGGCGTGCGGGTCAACAGGCCGTTCGGGCGGAGCAACACAACCAATACGATGATGAGACCGTAGAGGATCAGCCTGTACTGGCTGGAAAAGCGGAGCATCTCTGGCAACACCGTCAGCAGCAGCGCACCAATGACTGGCCCCCACACGGTCTGCAGCCCACCAAACAGCAGGAAGATGATGAAATTCAGCGAGACAAAGAAACCGAGGTCGTGTGGGCTGATGACCAGCATATAGTGACCCTGGATAGCGCCTCCCATGCCGACCAATGCGCCACATTGTTGAGCTTGGAGCGTTCGGCACCGCTCGTTCATCACCACAAGTAGGATGACATCGCGTAGCTGTTTTTTTGGAGGCAGTCGCGGGCACCCACCTGCGTTCCCCTTTCGTGCAGAGAACGTCAGCTATCGAGGGTATAGAAGGAGAATCGCCAGGGCCGCGAACCGTCCTTCATGTCGAGTAGCCCGAGGGACTTTCACCCCCGGGCTCTCCCAGAACCGTGCATGAACCTCTCGATTCACACGGCTCCCGATGTTCAGCCGTTGCCATGACATAGCGACCAATGAGCGAAGAGCTTCGGCGTCCTCCGGCGCAGCCGGTCGAACCAATCTCTCGCTGCCTTGGTCCAGTGAACCATCCGCTTGTATTTGCGGCGCGCCCACCTGATGACATAGGCGTCGATCCTGCGCAGGGTCGGACGCAACCGCGTCCGGTAGAAGTGGCTGTAGTAGGTGATCCAGCCGCGGATCTTCGGATTGTACATCGCGGCCAGTTCGTCCAGTGACTTGTCGCTGCGGTGATGAAGCGCCCAGCTTCGGATCTCTCGACCGATGCGCATCAACGCCTTCGGGCTGGCAGCGGGCATGAAGCTGTGTGCGAAGATGCGCCGATCCTTCTTCACCCACATGATTTTCCGGGCACGGAACTGATAGCCCAGGAAGTCGAAGTGAATGATCGGGTAATCGTCGCGCCGGTTCACATCCTTGCAATAGACGATCTTCGTCTTATCGGGATGCAACACCAGCTTGCAGGTCGCAAGCCGGTCGGCAATCGCAAGCCAGAGTACCCGTGCTTCCTCCTCGGTTTTGCAGTGACAGATCATGTCGTCCGCGTACCGCTCGAACGGGATGTGCGGGAACTCGCGCACCATCCACATGTCGAGCGCATAGTGCAGGAACAGGTTCGCCAGAAGCGGGGAGATCACACCTCCCTGCGGCGTCCCTGCCGTGCGTGCGACGACGCAGCCGTCCCCCATCTGCACGGGTGCTTGCAGCCAACGCTCGATGTAAAGCAGCGCCCACGGGCAGTCGGTATGACGCTGAACCGCCTTGAGCATCAGCTCCCAGTCGATGTTGTCGAAGAAGCCCTTGATGTCGAGATCGAGAACCCAATCAGAGCGCCAACAGCGCTCACGGGCTTTTCCCACGGCATCAATCGCAGATCGGCCGGGTCTGTAGCCATAGGAGTCGTCGTGAAAGACAGGCTCCAGAAGCGGCTCCAGATAGCGACGCGCAACTTCCTGAGCAACGCGGTCGGCCACCGTCGGAATCCCCAACGGCCGCGTCCCACCATTCGCCTTCGGAATATCCACGCGCCGGACCGGCGGAGGAAAATAGCTGCCTGAGGACATCCGATTCCAGAGCTTGTAGAGGTTGCCCGAAAGGTTGGCCTCGAAGTCTGCAATCGACTGTCCGTCTACTCCAGCCGCTCCCTGGTTCGCCCTCACACGTTTGAAGGCTTCCCACACCTCCCGCTTGGGGATGTCGAACGACTTTGCCTTGTCCACGGGCTCCTCCCGTCTCCAGTTGGCCGGTGGCCAAGGCTGAACAACGCAGCCCCTTCGCTCCAGCTCCATTACAGAGCCTTCGTCGCTACTACGGGCTGCTCCGTCCCTGCCTTGCGCGTCGGTACTCTCGCCCTCACGGTGTCAGCCGCTTGTGACTTCTCCCTTCACAGCGCCCATCGATGTCGGGCGCTGTGACGCAAGGCAGGTTCTCACGTTCCATACGAAAGCCTGGTCGAGCTTCGCGCCACCTACACGCCGGATGCCGCTCGGTCCGTATCAGGACATCGCCCGAGCTGATCTCGCAGGAAGGGTCACCCCGCGATTTTGACACCGCCTAAACCGCTTTCGACGCTTCTGCAGTGGTTCGCTTGCGCTCGCCTCTCTCGACCGTGCCTGACGGGATCATCGTCCCGACGTTTCCGTGACGCTCACCACCACAGCTTTTGACCGCAGCAGCTCACGGTGGCTTGGGATCGACGACCTGATCGCCGAACCCGAAGGGCCTTCCTTCATCTCTCGTACAGTTGTGCGCAGCCGTGTGGACCGGCTACGCTCGT
>JANOHP010000096.1:0-25323 GCA_031406575.1 Hyphomicrobiales bacterium | reverse complement strand
CCGAGAATAACGGTCTATTTCGATAGGCCGTTCAACAGCTTCCGGCAAGAGCGCGTGATGAGGGTCGGTACGTATCGGGCACCCCCATTGGCGAGCTGTTCGTCTCGGCTCGTCGCACTGGCAAGAGTTTTTTGGCAGTCGGCTAATGAGCACCGTCGCTTTTCGTGCTGCTCAAGCCAGACCCAGCGCGACCTGTCTCACACTGCTGCACCATTGGGGTATTTGATTGGGGTAGTGTGCACTTTGGCGGCGCTCACAGGCCTAAAAAAAAACACAACTAGATCAAAGGGTGAGGGGTAGGATGAATAGAACTACCCAACTGCTGCGCAGATCTCGAAGAGCGGATCGCCGAACTCGAAGCCACGACCGTCCGCAAGGGCAATCGCAAGGTTTCTTTGACGATCTCGGGTTTGATTGGTCATGAAGTGTTGTGGTGGGACGACGGCACGCAGTCGGACGCTTACATCGGCGATTCAAGCAATCTGACGTCGCGTTTTCGCTTCCGCGGCGAAGCGAAGATCAACCCGCTCGTGACAGCCGGCTTCACCTACGAGTGGGCTGCCGTGACGAACAGCACCGGTGGTGGCAACCAGCTCAACGGCGGTGACGACCTGGGTGCTTCGGGCTTCGCCGCTGGCGCCGGGGCCTGCGGCACCGTTGGGATCGGATCGAGCACAGTGGGCTGCGCGACGGTACGTGACGCGACCGTTTATATGCGCCACGCCCAACTCGGCTTGGTCAAGATCGGTCAAGGCTCGACCGCGAACGACAACCTCGTCCTCATCGACCTTGGTGGGATGGGTGTTGCGGGCTCGCCGGACATTGCAAACCATGCCGGTGGGTATATTCTTCGTAGCAACAACGGCACCTTCGCCAACGCAGCCGGGATAAACTGGACTGGGGCCATTCGTGGCCATGAGTCCTGGGATAACAACCGTCGCAACCACGTCATGTATGAGACGCCGACCCTGCAAGGCTTCACCGTGCAGGCCGCCGCCGCCGAGGACAACTACTGGGATATCGCTTTGCGCTATGCCGGTGAATTCAACGGTGTTCGCGTCGCTTTCGGCATCGGGTATCAGGAAGATAGCAAGCACAACCTGGCTACTCAATTTCTCAGCACTGTCGGTGCACTCTGCGCCACCAACTGCAATATGGTCACGACCGATACGAAGGGCGCCTTGTCAGTCCTGCACGTTCCCTCTGGCTTGTTCTTTACAGGTTCGGCTGGCAATCGTGAGTTGACTGGTCTGTCGGATGGAGCGGGAACCGAATACGCCGGTCCCGACGTGCGGTACTGGCACATCGCCGGTGGTCTGACACGCAACTTCTTCGGCATCGGCGCCACCGTGCTGTTCGCCGAATACGGTGAGCACAAAGGTGGTCTGGCTCAGACGGCTGCGTTCGGCAGAGCCGGAATTGCCAACACAGGAGCCAACTTGCACTGCGTAAACTCCACCGTTGCGCAGAGCTGCGACAGCACTGTCACGAACTACGGTGTCGGCCTCGTTCAGTACATCGATGCAGCCGCCATGGAATTGTTCGCCAGCTATAAAGTCTTTGAGTTGGATACGAACGGCTTCACAGGCGTGAACGCCATCTTGAATACCAACAACTTCGGAACGCACGACTTCTCGATGTTCATGGTCGGCACGAAGATCAACTTCTGATCCTCTGCACAGCCAACACGCACTTCGGAAAGGCCGCCTTCGGGCGGCCTTTTTGCGTGGTGCGCCAAGCTTGCAGGAGTCGAGGGCGCAAGTGCGAAGTGTATTGCGCCGCGACTGGGTGATCGGCGCAATACGACAAGTGCCTACTGCGCCGGTCCGTCTTCGAACGCTCGGCGACCGTCCCCCATGCCTGCATGTCTGGCATGTCGTCTTGCGGCTAGCTTTCATAACGTCAATTATGGTATATGTAACGATAGTGACTGAGCATACCAGTTTGGATCGTGGGCTCGAATGGCGCCGGACGACGCAGAGGATCGGCATTTCGGGTGGCTGACGGCAGACGTGTCGCGGCTGATGCGGACTGTTTTCGATCGTCGCGTCAAGGCCTTGGGCCTCACGCGACCGCAGTGGCTGGCGCTGGTGCGGCTCAACCGGCGACCCGGAGCCAGTCAATCCGAACTCGCCGATATGATGGAAATCGAGAAGGCGCCTGCGGGTAAGATCGTCGACCGAATGGAGGAAAAGGGCTGGGTCGAGCGCCGCCACGATCCGCTCGATCGGCGAATTAATCGAATTCACCTGACGGATCGTGGCGAACGCATCTTCGCAGCGATCCAGCCCATTTCACTGTCGACGGTCAATGACGCGCTGGAAGACCTCTCGCCCACCGACCGGGACCGACTGACAGCGCTGCTCTCGCGCGTCAAATCCAGTCTGCTGGATATGGCAGACAGTGATCCGACTCCGACCTTCAGCCTCGCCGACGCGTCGTCGGTGATCGCCGAAGAGGAGGCAGCCCTTTGACATCCCCCCAACCGAGTGTCGTGACATGACCCGCCTCGTGCGACCCGTTCTTCTCTTTGTCGTTCCTCTGATAGCGATCTCCGGAGCGTTCGTGTGGTGGCTGTGGGGCGGCCGCTACATCACGACGGAGAACGCCTACATCAAAGCCGATATCGTCCAGGTTTCGTCGGAGGTGGCCGGTCGCGTCATCGAGGTCGCCGCCAAGGATCATGCCGTCATCAAAGAAGGCGACGCACTGTTCAAGATCGATCCCGAGCCCTATCAGATCGCCTTGTTGAAAGCGGAAGCCGAGCTGGCGCAGACGCACACACGCCTCGCCACGCTGAAAGCGCAGCTCGCCGAAGCCCATGCGGAGCGCACCGAATCACAAGCGAAAGTCGCCTTCTTCGAGGCACAGCACGCCCGCCAGCAACAGTTGAGCGTCAAAGGCGTCGGTTTTGCCTTCCGCTTCGAAGAGGCTGAAAGCAATGCTGCTGCGGCTCGGCAGAAGGTTGCCGTCGCCGAACAGAAAGTTCAGAGCGCACTCGTTGCCCTGGACAACACCCCCGAAATGAAGCCGGAAGCGTCGCCGATGGTGCGCGAGAAAATGGCGCAGCGCGATCGGGCGAAATTCGATCTGGAGCGCACGGTCATCCGCGCGCCCGTCGGTGGCGTCACGGTCAACGTCAAGATGCTGCCGGGTGAGCAGGTGAAGGCGGCAACACCATTGTTTGCGATCGTGCGCGACACCAGACCATGGGTCGAGGCCAACTTCAAGGAAACCGAGTTGACGTGGGTGCGCCCCGGTCAGTCGGCGACGGTGATCCTCGATATCTACCCCGACATCGTGTTCGAGGCCGAAGTCGACAGCATCAGCCCGGCGACGGGCGCCGAGTTCGCGTTGTTGCCCCCCCAGAATGCCTCGGGCAACTGGGTAAAGGTCGTGCAACGCCTGCCGGTCAAATTGCGGTTGTTGCCGCGCAACGAAGATATCCCCTTGCGCGCGGGCATGACGGCAACCGTCAAAGTCGACACCAAACGCGAACGGCACCTGTCGAATCTGTTCGGTGCCGGCAGCGTGGCGGCGCCCATGAAAAACTGACTGCAGGTGAGTTTGCCGCAGCACCGGCTCAAGGGCTCGTCGGGTATTGTTCAATGCGTTCAGCGCTTGGTGGACATGCCCGGCGTCGAGCGGTATCGGAGCCAGCGACCTTGCCACCCGATCGCGCCGTACCCCTGTCGTGCCTGACCACCGACGTTGCCACGCTCGAGGTTGGCGACCATCCGCGCCTTGGAAATCTCCTCATTTCAGGTTTGACCTCGGACAGTCGCCGCGTTCGGGCGGGTTTTTTGTTTGCCGCGCTGTCCGGCAGCAGAACGGACGGCGCGCGCTATAGTGCAGATGCCGTCACCCAGGGGGCCGTCGCCATTCTGGCTGGTCTCGATACCGCCGTGGACGTATCACCCGGCATCGCCGTGGTGCGCGCTCGCGAGCCGCGCTGGGCATTGGCAAAGATGGCCGCACGGTTTTATCCCCATCAACCGCGCGCCATCGTCGCCGTGACGGGCACCAGCGGCAAAACGTCGATCGCGGAATTCACCCGCCAGATTTTTGCCGCCTGCGGGCATCAGGCAGCCTCCGTCGGCACAATGGGTGTCATCACGCCAACCGCCGCGCATTACGGATCGCTGACGACGCCCGATCCGGTGGCGCTGCATGCGACACTCGACTCGCTGGCCCAGGAGGGAATTTCGCATCTGGCGCTGGAGGCCTCATCGCATGGACTCGATCAATTCCGATTGGATGGCGTGCGGTTGACAGCCGCCGCCTTCAGCAATCTGGGTCGCGACCACCTGGATTATCACCCCGATATGGCAGCCTATCTGGACGCCAAACTGCGCTTGTTTCGCGACCTGTTGGCAGCCGGACAGCCCGCCGTCGTCAATGCCGACGACGATGCCTCCGACGCCGTCATCGCGGCGGCGCAAGCGCGCGGCCTGACGGTGATGACGACGGGGCGGCGCGGGCGCACGTTGCGCCTCGTCTCGAGCGAGCGTTGCGGAGTCCGGCAGCGGATGGTGGTCGAGCACGCGGGTGCGACACACCAGATCGACCTGCCGCTGATCGGCGACTATCAAGCCGGTAACGCGCTCGTGGCGGCGGCCTTGGCAATTGCGTGTGGCGAGCCCGCCGATGCCGTGTTCGCGTCCCTCGGCGGCCTATCGGGCGTCAAAGGTCGGCTCGAAGTGGTGGGCGAGGTGGCCGGGGGCATCGTCGTCATCGACTATGCTCACAAGCCCGAGGCGCTGGCGGCCGCCCTCGAGGCGCTGCGGCCATTCGCGACGGGGCGGCTCGTGTGTATCGTCGGCTGCGGGGGAGACCGGGATCGCGGAAAGCGACCGATCATGGGCCAGATCGCTGCGCGAAAAGCCGATGTCGTCATCGTCACCGACGACAACCCGCGCAGCGAGCAACCCGCTGCCATTCGCCGCGAGATCTTGGCGGGCGCGCCCGGGGCGCGCGACATCGGCGATCGGGCCGAGGCAATTCGGGCCGGCATTGCCGTGATGGCACCGGGCGACGTGCTGTTGATCGCGGGTAAAGGCCACGAGACGGGCCAGATCATCGGGGATGTCGTGCTGCCGTTTTCGGATCATCAGGAGGTCAGCGATGCCATCGCCACCCGCTCCGGCCCGTGACCCGTTGTGGGCGGCCGCCGATCTCGTTCGGGCGGTTGGCGGCGTCGCCGACGGGGACATTTCGGATCCGATCACAGGGTTCTCGATCGACACGCGCACGCTCGCTGCCGGCGAGGTGTTCGTGGCGCTGATCGACCAGCGGGATGGGCATGCCTTCGTCACGGCAGCGTTTGCCCGCGGGGCGAGCGCGGCGCTGGTCTCCTCGAGCTACGTCAGATGTCCAGGCGACGGCGCACTCATCCGCGTGGCCGACCCGCTCGACGGGTTGCGATCGATCGCGGCCGCAGCGCGGGCGCGGCTCAGCCCTCAGGCACGCGTTATCGCCGTGACGGGAAGCGCCGGCAAGACCGGGACAACGGCGATGCTGAAGGCCTGTCTCACCCCGCAAGGCGCCACCCACGCACCGGAAAAGTCGTTCAACAACCATTGGGGGGTGCCGTTGACTCTGGCGCGCATGCCGGCGGCCACGACATTCGCCGTCATCGAAATCGGTATGAACCACGCCGGCGAGATCAGGCCGCTGACTAAACTGGTGCGGCCTCATATTGCGGTCGTCACCAACGTGCTGCCGGTGCACGTCGGAAACTTCGCCGAGGGGGAAATCGGCGTCGCCCAGGCCAAGGCCGAGATTTTCGAGGGGCTGGAGCCGCATGGGGAGGCAATTCTGCCGCGCGACAGCCTCCACTACGAGGTGCTCGAGGCGGCCGCCCGTCAGGTCGGCGCGCGGATCACGACGTTCGGTGTGTCCCGCGCCGCCGACGTTCATCCCGCCAGCATTGATCTGCGGGCCGACAGCTCGGAGGTGACCCTGTCCTCGGGCGAGAGCTGGCGGGTCGGCACCCCTGGCCAACATATTGCCGTCAATTCCCTCGGGGTGGCGGCCGTTCTGAGTCTCTTGGGTGCGTTGGCGAGCCCGCCGTTCGGCATGACTGAGGCGCTCGAAGGGCTTGCCGGCGTGCAACCGAGCGCCGGGCGAGGCGCGCGGGACAGCTATCGCGTGCACCGCGCCGACAGCAGTCCTGCTGACATCGTTCTCATTGATGAGAGTTACAACGCCAATCCGGCGTCGATGCGGGCGGCGCTGGGCGTGCTGGGATGCACGCCTCCGGCGCACGGGGGGCGGCGCGTGGCTGTGCTGGGGGATATGCGAGAACTGGGCGATCTCGGCCCGGCGCTGCACGCCGCATTGGCCGAACCGATCGCTGCACACGCCATCGATCTCGTCTTTGCCTGCGGACCTCTGATGCGTCGGCTGTTCGACGCCCTTCCCCCGAACACGCGCGGGGCCTGGACAGAAACCTCGACGGGGCTCGTTTCAGTCATGCTCCAGGGGTTGCGATCTGGAGACGTCGTTATGGTCAAGGGCTCCCTCGGCACCAACATGGCGCCGCTTATTGAGGCCATAAAGTCCAGCGACAAGGCGGTCCGCTTCTGAAATCGCCGCGTGGCCGAGCGCCTTTTATGCCCGTTTCGATGATGAGGAAGCCCTTGGCCGACGCCCTCGACTGCGAGTAGAACGACCGGCGTGAGGGCACGTCGCCAGGCGCTGGTTTCTGAGCCCGAAGAGAGGTGAGGGATGCTCTACGAGCTCGTGGCCTTCAGCGACCAGATCGGTCCACTGAACGTCTTTCGCTACATTACGTTTCGCACCGGCGGCGCCATGCTGACGGCGCTCTTTTTCGTGTTCCTGTTCGGCCCGGCCATTATCGATCTGCTACGGGTGAAGCAGGGTAAAGGCCAACCGATCCGAGCCGATGGCCCTCAATCGCATCTGGCGAAACGCGGCACGCCGACCATGGGCGGCTTGATGATCCTCTCCGGGGTGATGGTGGCGGCGCTCTTCTGGGCCAACCTGTCCAATCCGTACGTCTGGATTGTCCTGGGTGTCACGCTCGCCTACGGCGGCATCGGCTTTTACGACGATTACCTCAAGGTGACGCGGCAGACGGCCTCGGGCTTCGGTGGCAAAGCGCGGCTGGGTCTGGAATTCCTGGTTGCGGGGCTCGCCACCTATCTCTTCATGCGGCTCGGAAAGGCAGGATTTTCCGACGCTTTGGCCATACCGTTTTTCAAAGCCTACATCATCCCGTTCGGACTGATGTTCATCGGTGTCGGCATTCTGGTCATCGCCGGGGCGGGCAACGCCGTCAATCTGACCGACGGTCTGGATGGTTTGGCCATCGTTCCGGTGATGATCGCAGCGGCCGCGTTCGGCATTTTCGCGTACACGACAGGCAACACCAATCTCGCGAAATATCTGCAAATTCACTATGTTGCGGGCGTCGGGGAGCTGGCCATTCTGTGTGGTGCGGTGATCGGGGCGGGCCTCGGGTTCCTCTGGTTCAACGCGCCGCCCGCCATGATCTTCATGGGCGACACCGGATCATTGGCGCTGGGTGGCCTGCTCGGCTCGATCGCGGTCGCCACCAAACACGAGATCGTGCTGGCGATCGTGGGGGGGCTTTTCGTGCTGGAGACGATGTCGGTGGTCATTCAGGTCGCCTCCTACAAGCTCACCGGCAAGCGCGTGTTTCGCATGGCGCCGCTGCACCATCATTTCGAGCAGAAAGGCTGGCAGGAGGCGACCGTGGTGGTTCGCTTCTGGATCATTTCCGTGGTGCTGGCGCTGGTCGGCTTGTCGACGTTGAAGTTGCGCTGAGACGGGTGCGGATACGGGTTGGAGGCGGCTGAACCTGCCGAACCAAACCTCGCCTGGCTCGTTGTGTCAGCGAAACGCGCGGCATCACCTGCAGGAATCGGTTACACTCGGGCTCCATGATTCCCGTCACCACATTCGCCGGCAAGCGCGTCGCCGTGTTCGGCCTCGGCGCCTCCGGTACGGCTACGGCGCTTGCACTTGTCGCAGGCGGCGCGGATGTCGCTGCCTGGGACGACGGCGCAGCCTCGCGCGAGGCTGCGGCAATGGCCGGTGTGCCCCTGGTCGACTTGCAGGGTGCCGATTGGTCGGCGTTTTCAGCGTTGGTGTTGGCACCTGGTGTGCCGCTGACGCATCCCGAGCCCCACTGGACCGTTCGAGAGGCGCGCGCTGCCAGCATTGAGGTGATCGGCGACATCGAGCTGTTCTGTCGTGAGCGGGCCGTGTTGTGTCCGGACGCGCCGTTCGTTGCCATCACGGGCACCAACGGCAAATCGACGACGACAGCGCTCGTCGCCCATATCCTGCGCGGCGCGGGACGCGACGTGCAGATGGGTGGAAATATCGGCCGGGCGATCCTCACGTTGGAGCCGCCAACCCTCGAGGGCATCCATGTGATCGAGATGTCGTCGTTCCAAATCGATCTGACGCCGAGCTTGGCGCCGACAGTCGGCGCGCTGCTCAACATCACGCCCGATCACCTCGATCGGCACGGGCCAGCCGGGGCCCCCGATCAGGCCATGCAGGCCTATGCAGCCGTCAAAGAGCGCTTGATTCTGGCCGCCCAGCACGCGGTCATCGGGCTCGAGGATGGCACGCAGCGGCGGGATGATCCTTGTGCGCGGCTCTACGATCGTCTCGTCCATGAGGGCAGAGCCGTCCACGCATTCACGCGCCGGCACGCCCAATTGCCCGGCATGACCTATTTCGACGGCGGGCATCTCCACAGAACCGTGGCATTGGGCGGGGGCGTCTGCCGCCACGAACACCTCGCCGATCTGGCCGGCATCGAGACCCTGCGCGGCGCCCACAACGGCCAGAACGCCGCCGCGGCGTTCAACATCTGCGAGTGGCTGTCGATCCCGCACCAAGCCATTGGGAGCCAGATGACAACCTATCCGGGCCTGCCACATCGCATGGAGCAGGTGGGGCGCGCCGGCCGTGTGGTGTTCATCAACGACTCCAAAGCCACCAACGCCGATTCGACCGAAAAGGCGCTCACGTCCTGGCCGGGCGACATCTACTGGATTCTCGGCGGCAAACCAAAAGAGGGTGGGATCACGACACTGGCGCCGTTGTTTGGGCGCATCGCCAAGGCCTACCTGATCGGTGCCTCGAGCGACGGGTTTGCCGTGACCCTCGAGGGGACCGTGGCTTTCGAGCATTGTGGCACTCTGGAAGTAGCGCTGGCACGGGCTGCGGAAGAGGCTGCAACCTCGACGGCCAGCGAGCCCGTGGTGCTGCTGTCGCCCGCATGTGCCAGCTACGATCAGTTCAAGAGTTTCGAGCATCGCGGGGATCGGTTCCGGACGCTGGCACGGGCGCTTCCAGGCGTCGTCGTCGAGGCGCGGGCGCCGGGGTCATGAGATTCACCCGCACAGACGACAGCTTGCTCGCGGAGTGGTGGTTCACGATCGATCGACGCTTGCTGGTCAGTTTATTGATGCTGATCGGTGCGGGCCTCATCATGTCGCTGGCGGCCAGTCCCGCGATTGCGGTGAAAAAGGGTCTGCCCGCCTTCCATTTCGTCGAGCGCCACGTCGTGTTTGCCTCCGTCAGCGTCGTCGTCATGCTTCTCGTCTCGTTACTGGGGCCGCGCTATGTGCGCCGGCTGGCGCTCGGGCTCATGCTTCTCGCGATCGTCGGCATGATTGCCGTGCTGGTGTTTGGACCTGAAATCAATGGAGCGCGCCGGTGGATCAGTGTGTTTGGTCTATCGCTACAGCCGTCCGAATTGGCCAAGCCCGGCTTCGTCGTTGCGAGTGCTTGGTTGTTGGTCGAAGCGCGCCGCGCGGGCGATGCCACAGCCCTCGTGATCAGCGGGGCGTTCTATGTCGCCATCGTGGGCTTATTGGTGGCGCAGCCGGATTTGGGCCAGACCCTTCTCGTCTCCGTCGTGTGGGGGACGCTGTTTTTCTTGTCGGGGCAGCCGCTGCGGCGTGCGGCCGCTTTTGCCTTCACCGCGATTGCCCTGTTCGGGGTCGCCGCCTTTACCTTCGATCATGCGCGCCAGAGAATTCTGCGGTTCGTGGCGCCCTCGTCGGGTGAAACGTATCAGACGGATCGCGCGTTGCAGTCGTTTGCCGAAGGCGGGTTGCTTGGGCGCGGGCCGGGCGAGGGGACGATCAAGACGGTTCTGCCGGATGCGCATACGGATTTCATCTTCGCAGTCATCGCGGAAGAATTCGGCGCGGTCGCCTGTTTGCTTCTGGTGGGGCTCTACGGCTTCGTGTTGGTGCGGGCGTTTGCGCGGGCGCGAATCGAACCCGATGCGTTCACGCGCTTGGCCGTCATGGGGCTGGCGCTGTTGATCGTGGTACAGGCGGTCATCAACATGGGCGTCAACGTTGGTTTGTTGCCCGCCAAGGGTATGACCTTGCCGTTCGTGTCGGCGGGCGGTTCCTCGAGTCTGGGCACCGCGATCGCGGCGGGGTTGCTGCTGGCTCTCATGCGGCGACGAACGGATGTGGCGCACGTGAAACTGCCACATCCCGATCATAGTTTGATGGCAGCGCGGTGATGGTCCGGAAAGGCAGATGGAGCGGTGACGAATAACAGCGTGATGTTGGCGGCCGGCGGCACGGGGGGGCATCTCTTCCCGGCTTTCGCGTTGGCCGAAGAACTGGCGCGAAGGGGCATCGCCGTCGATTTGATGACGGATCAGCGCGGCGATCGTTACGGCACGGAGTTTCCAGCGCGCGCCATTCATGCGGTCCCATCGGCGACGTTCGCGGGGCGCTCGCCGATCGCCCTGCTGCGCACGAGTTGGACACTGGCCCGAGGCATCCTGGCGGCGCGGCGGGTGCTGGCCGACGTGAAGCCGGCAGCTGTCGTCGGCTTCGGGGGGTATCCCTCGTTTCCACCGTTGATCGCGGCGCGGTCACGGCGCATCCCCAGCGTGCTGCATGAACAGAATGCCATCCTCGGGCGCGCCAACCGATTTCTCACCAGACACGTGGCCGCCATTGCCACCTCGTTCGAGACGACGAAGTTTCTCGAAGCGCCAGATGCTGCGAAAGCGCGGGTGACAGGCAATCCTGTTCGCCAGATCGTCATCGACCAAGCGGGTCGCCCCTATGCGCCATCGGTGACGACGGCCGCTTTCCACTTGGTCGTGTTCGGCGGCAGCCAGGGTGCCCGTTACTTCTCGGACGTTGTGCCACCGGCGCTGATGCTGCTGCCGGCCGATCTCAGGGCCCGCATCCAACTCGTCCAGCAGTGCCGGGCGGAGGATATGGAGCGCGTCCAAGCGGCTTATGCAGGGGCTGGAATTACTGCGATATTGGCGCCGTTCTTCACGGATCTCCCCGCGCGAATGGCCGGGGCCCACTTGGTCATCAGCCGCGCCGGTGCGTCGTCGGTGGCTGAACTCGCCGTATTGGGGCGGCCGTCGATCCTGGTGCCGCTGCCGCACGCGCTTGACAACGATCAGCTCCAGAACGCTACTCGCCTCGCCGAATCAGGCGCAGCGTGGTGTTTCGAGCAGAATTCGCTCACACCCCAGCGGCTGGTCGGAGAAATCGAGCGGCTGATGCGGGCACCTGACACACTCGCTGCCGCAGCCGCCGCAGCCATTCTTCAAGGTCGGCCCGATGCCGTGAAACGGCTCGCCGATCTCGTCGAAACCGTCATGGGACGCTCGATCCCCACGCGAGGAGACACGGTCGATGCAGATGCCCGGTGAACTCGGCACCTTTCACATCCTGGGGATCGGCGGCATCGGTATGAGCGCCATCGCCGAGATCCTGCGCGCCAAAGGCTACACCGTTCAAGGCAGCGACCAGAAAGAGAGCGCCAACGTTCGCCGCCTGCGCACCAAGGGCATTCGCGTGTTCATCGGGCACGATCCCGTGAATCTGGTCGGCGCTCGCAACGTCGTCATCTCGACGGCAGTGAAGCCCGGAAATCCGGAACTCGAAGCGGCCAGAGCCAAGGGATTGCCCATCATCCGTCGCGCGGAAATTCTGGCCGAACTGATGCGGCTTTACTCTTCGATCTCTGTCACCGGCACGCACGGCAAGACGACGACGACCTCGCTCGTCGCGCATGTCTTGAAGGATACCGGCCTCGAGCCGACGGTAATCACCGGCGGGATCATCAACGATTGGGGCTCCAATGCGCGGCTGGGTGCGGGCCCCTGGATGGTGGTCGAAGCCGACGAGTCCGACGGCACGTTCATCAAGATCCCCACGCAGATCGGCGTCGTCACCAACATCGATCCCGAGCATCTGGATTATTTCGGCTCCGTCGAGAACATGCATCACGAGTACGAGATTTTCCTGCGCAACATTCCCTTCTACGGGCTGGCTGTGGCGTGCATCGACGATCCCGTGGTGCGCGCGATGATCGAGCGACTGGGGCTGCGCCAGGATGGACGACGCTTGCTGACCTATGGTGTGGCCGAGGATGCCGACCTGCGGCTCGACGACGTGCGCATCGAGGGCCGCAGCACGGTTTTCGATGCGACGTTGGCAGCGCGTGCGACGGGCGGGGCGCGGCGGTTGGTAGGGTGGTCGGTTCCGATTCCGGGCTATCACAATGCGCTCAACTGTCTGGCGGCGATCGCGGTGTGCCTGGAGACGGGGCTGAGCGACGAGGCCATTCAGGAGTCGTTGACACGGTTCACGGGCGTCAAGCGTCGCTTCCAACCGACCGGGGTGTGGAACGGCATCGAAGTGTTCGACGACTACGGTCACCATCCAACGGAAATCGCTGCCGTGTTGGGAGCAGCGCGCGCCGGCTCGCAAGGGCGCGTCATCGCTGTGTGCGAGCCGCATCGCTATACGCGCGTGCGCGATCTTTTCCACGAGTTCAGCCATTGCTTCCACGACGCCGACGCGGTGATCGTCACGCCGCTCTACTCCGCCGGCGAGAAGCCGATCGACGGGGTTTCTCATCATGCGCTCGCCAAAGGCATTCGACAGGCGGGTCATAGCACCGTGGCGACCGTCGACAGCGAGCGTGACCTGGCGCCTGTCATCCGCACGTTGGCCCGGCCCGGCGACACGGTCGTGTGTTTCGGGGCCGGCAACTCGACCGAATGGGCCCACGCGTTGCCTGGGTGGCTGGCCGAAACGGAGGCGCCACGTCGCGCGGGTGGCGTGTCGTGAGCGACATCTTACCCAGTGAGGTTGCCGCAGCGCTGCCGGCGCTGCGGGGGCGGCTGGTTGCCGGTGCACGTCTCGCCGACATCACGTGGTTTCGCGTCGGTGGTCCAGCCGACGTACTGCTCAGCCCTGTCGACGAGGCGGATCTCGCCTACGCGCTGGCCAAACTACCGCGCAGCATTCCCGTGTTCGTCGTTGGCTTGGGGTCGAACCTGCTGGTGCGGGACGCAGGCGTGGCCGGTGTGGTCATTCGCCTAGGCCGTGGGTTTGCGAGCGTCGACATCGAGGAAAGATGCCGCCTCAGGGTGGGCACGGCGCTGCCCGACGTGAAGGTGGCGCGGGCCGCGGCCGATGCCGGTATCGCGGGCCTCGAGTTTTATCGCGGTATTCCCGGGGGAATTGGCGGTGCGCTGCGCATGAATGCCGGCGCCCATGGCCGTGAGACCAAAGACGTGCTGGTCGCGGCCCGTGCCATTGATCGCAACGGTCGCATGCATGAGCTGTCGCGGGCCGACATGGGATTCACCTACCGCCACTGCGCCATTCCCCAGGATTGGATTTTCACCCAGGCCCTGTTTCAGGGATCGCCGGGCGAGCCGGCTGCCATTCTCGCAGAGATGGACGAGGTGGCGGCCTATCGGGAAAAGCACCAACCGATCAAGGAGCGCACGGGCGGTTCGACGTTCCGCAATCCACCCGGCCACAGTGCCTGGAAACTGATCGATGCGGCCGGCTGCCGGGGTCTGCGCGTGGGTGGCGCCAAAGTTTCCGAAATGCATTGTAATTTCCTGATCAACGATGCCGATGCGACGGCCGAGGACATCGAGCGGCTGGGTGAGACCGCCCGCGCCCGCGTGGCAGCCAGCAGTGGTGTGCAGCTCGAGTGGGAAATCATTCGTGTCGGCAAGCCCCATGCGGGACGACCCATCGGCGCCGCGCTCGCGGGCGAGGTGGCGGCATGATCGATGTCCGCGAACGCCATGCGACGCACGTCGCCGTGCTGATGGGGGGCTGGTCGGCCGAGCGCGAGGTGTCGTTGTCGTCTGGCAAAGGGTGTGCGGATGCGCTCGAAGCAGAGGGCTTTCGCGTCACGCGCATCGATGCCGACCGCCGCCTCGCACAGACGCTGAGCGCACTTCGGCCCGATGTCTGCTTCAATGCGCTGCATGGCCGGTGGGGCGAGGATGGCTGCGTGCAAGGCCTCCTCGAGGTCCTCGGGATTGCCTATACGCACTCGGGCGTGCTCGCGTCGTCGCTCGCCATGAACAAAGAGCAGACGAAAACACTGGTCGCCCGGGTCGGCGTGCCGATTGCTGCCAGCCGCATCCTCGCGCCCGCCCAAGCCATGGCCGCGCATGCGCTCGAGCCCCCTTACGTCGCCAAGCCCATTGCCGAAGGTTCGAGCGTGGGCGTCGTCATCGTGCGCGAAGGCGCCAATCGGCCACCCGAGGCAATCGCAAACATTCCCGTCACGCGCGACGGCCAGATCATGGTCGAACGGTTCGTGGCCGGCCGGGAGCTGACCTGCGGGGTGATCGGTGACCGGGTGACCGGCATTATCGACATCGTCGCCGCCGAGCATTTGGCATTCTACGATTACGAAGCGAAGTATGCGCCCGGTGGCTCCCGGCACATCTTGCCTGCAGACATTCCCGCGCTCGTGACCCAGGCTATCCAGCGTCATACGTTGGCGGCACACGTGGCGCTTGGCTGTCGGGGCGTCTCGCGGAGCGATTTTCGTTGGGACGAGGTGAAAGACGATATCGCGTTTCTCGAGATCAACACCCAGCCCGGCATGACGCCGACGTCGCTCATTCCCGAACTCGCGGCCGCTGTCGGGATGAGCTATGGCCAGCTCGTCGCCTGGCTCGTCGAGGACGCCTCGCTCGATCGGTAAAAAGCGCGTCGCGTCAAGCGCAAGCCCACCGTCGGTAAGGAAAAATTAACCGGATTGCTCGAGGTTGACGAATGGTGACCGGCTGTACCGCTGGGACCCATCGTCGTCCTATTCGACACCGCATGTCCGTCGAAATGCCGGCGGATCATTGCGCCACAGGGTTTTCGGGAGTTTTGCATTTGCGTCGGGACGGCACAGATCTGGGATTTGGCACACCTGGCGCGCCGCGGCAGCGCTTCGGCGCGACCCTTTCGGTGCTGGCGTGCATCGCGTTGATTGCGGCAGCCTCCGCGACGGTGCGCCATGGCCGGCTGATCAGCACCATGCTCGGGGGTGCCTCCGATCGCGCCTTCGCCGCACTGCGCTTCGGCATCGATGAGATCATCATCGTCGGCCACCGACACACGCTCGATGCCGATGTGTTCGCCGCATTGCGGGCCGAGGGCAGTGACTCCTTGATCCGTTTCGATGCCGCCGATGCGCGGCAGCGCGTCGAGTTGTTACCTTGGGTCGACACGGCACGCATCTCGCGCAGTTTGCCCAACAGCCTCAAAATCGAGCTCACCGAGCGCCGTGCGACAGCGGTTTGGCGCAGCGGCGAGAGCCATGTGCTGGTCGACGCGACAGGTCGGTCACTGGCGCACGTGTCGGCGTCTTTGGCATCGGACCTGCCACGCATATCCGGCGCCCGCGCCCCCGAGACTGCGGCGGCCCTGTTCGATGCATTGGCGCTTCATCCCGGGATCGGAATGCGCGTCGTGGCCGCCCACCGTGTGGGCGAGCGACGCTGGTCCCTGGACCTCACCGACGGCAGTCGCGTTCACCTGCCCGAGCACGGGTTGGACGCAGCTCTGCAACAGCTGGCCGACCTCGAGGCATCGGGTGCCGCGACGGGGGGCCCGAAGATCATCGATTTGAGGCGCGGCAACAGCCTCGTCGCCATCCGCAGTCAAAGCCCCGCGTCCGCAACCCCGCCTGAAGCTGCCGGTCGTTCTCAACGCAACATGTAGGAGCCCAGGTCGTGTCGAGATTGGGTCGCAGCGCGGCCAAAGCCGGTCTGATCGCCGCACTCGACATTGGTACGGCGAAAATCGCATGCCTTGTCGCCGCCCTCGACGCTGAGGGGCGGCCGGTGTTTGCCGGAATCGGGCATCAACGCTCCCGCGGCTTGAAGTCGGGCGTGGTCGTCGATGCCGAAGAGGCAGAGCGCGCCGTGCGCGCTGCCATCGGGCAAGCCGAGAGGATGGCGGGCGTTTCAATCGAGCGCGCCACGCTGGCGCTGGGCTGTGGGCGCATTCGCTCGGCGCGGTTCGTCGCCCGGGCTACGCTGGACACCGGGATCGTCCGCCCTGATGACCTCGACCGCGTGTTGGCGGGCGGTGAAGCCTACCTGCAACGGGACGGACGCACGCTCGTGCACGTCGATCACTCGGATTGGCAGCTCGATCAGACGGCGGGGGTGCGCAATCCCGTCGGCATGGCTGCACGCCAACTGGCCGTCGAACTCGGCGCGGTGACGGCCGACGAAGGGCCCGTGCGCAACCTCGCTGCGATCATCGAACGCTGCCATGTCACGCTCGGAGCACTGACGGCAACACCGGTGGCCAGTGCGCATGCGGTGACCACGCTCGAAGAACGCCAACTGGGTGCGCTGGTGATCGATATCGGCGCTGGCATGACGTGCCTCGCCAGGTTCGTCGATGGCCGGCTCGAACAGGTCGAGGCCATTCCGGTCGGCGGCAATCACGTCACGTCGGATCTGGCCAAGGGGCTCGCCACGTCACAGGTCGAGGCCGAACGCATCAAGACGTTGTACGGCACGCTCGTGCGAGCGACCTCCGACGACAGTGAGGTGATTTCCTATCCTGTGATCGGCCAGGAGGACGAACCCACCGTGGCGCAAACATCGCGGGCTCGGGTTCGCGAACTGATCGCTCCGCGTATCGAGCAGTTGTTCGATCTGGTGGCGGAACGACTGCAGGCAGACCACGCCGAGTTGACAGGAGTTGGTTGCGTGGTGCTGACCGGGGGATCGAGTCAGCTCGTTGGCCTCGATGGCCTCTGGATGCAACGGTTCGGCGGATCGGCGCGGATCGGCCGGCCGCGACCCATCGGACGACTGCCAGCCAACCTGTGCAGCCCAGCGTTTGCAACCGTCATCGGACTTGTCGCGACGGGCCGTTCGGATGTGGCGGCAGGCTCCGAACTTCGCATGCGTTCCGACGACACGGGTCGACTGGGTCGCGTGCAGCGCTGGCTGCGCGACAGCTTTTAGGGGTGTCGATGTCGAAACTCCGCACCATCGGTCGAATTCTCGCGAACCAGAGGCGCGCATGAGCATCAAATTGCAATTGCCGAAACTGACCGATTTGAAGCCGCGCATCGCGGTGATCGGTGTCGGCGGCGCGGGCGGAAACGCCATCAACAATATGATCGCGTCCGGGCTCACCGGCGTCGAGTTCATCGCCGCCAACACCGATGCGCAAGCGCTGCAGGCCTCGAGTGCGGATCGGCGCATTCAGCTCGGAGCCATCCTGACGGAGGGACTGGGCGCAGGCTCCAAACCCGAAATTGGCCAAGCCGCCGCCGAGGAGGCCCTCGACGACATCAGGGCCGAGATGTCGGGTTCGCACATGGTTTTCATCGCGGCCGGCATGGGGGGTGGCACGGGTACCGGCGCGGCCGCCGTCATTGCACACGCGGCGCGCGAACTGGGCATTCTCACCGTCGGTGTGGTGACCAAGCCGTTTCAATTCGAGGGCGCCCGGCGCATGCGGGCGGCGGAAGCCGGTATCGTTGAACTCAAGAAGTACGTCGACACGATGATCGTGATCCCGAACCAAAATCTGTTTCGGGTGGCGAGCGAAAAGACGACATTCGCCGACGCGTTCGTGCTTGCCGATCAGGTGCTTTATGCGGGCATCGCCTGCATCGTCGATTTGATCGTCAAGGAAGGCCTGATCAACCTTGATTTTGCCGATGTGCGCACGGTCATGAGCGGCATGGGCAGCGCGATGATGGGGACGGGCGAGGCCGAAGGCGAACGGCGCGCGATCCGTGCCGCCGAGGAGGCGATTGCCAATCCGCTGTTGGACGACGTCACGCTGAGGGGCGCCAAAGGTCTGCTGCTGTCGATCATCGGCGGGCGCGACATGACGCTGTACGAGGTCGATGAAGCGGCGAGCCGCGTGCGCCAGGAAATCGATCCCGACGCCAATGTCATCGTCGGCGCCACGTTCGAAGAAAGCATGGGTAACCGCATCCGCGTGGCGATTGTCGCGTCGGGCATGCACCAACCTCGTTCGAACGCCGCAACGGAACCAGTCGGACACACACGGATCGTGGCGCCGCCACCGCTGCCGCTGTCCAATGTGGTGGCGCTGCCGCTCACCTCGTCCGCACCGGCGCGCCCCGTCATGGCGCCGCCGCCGTTGCCACCGACAGCGCCGCAACTGCGGGAAGCCTGTGCTCTCGAGCCGCGCATCGGGTGGTCTGTCCCCAACGAGGGGCAACCAGCAGCGACGATGCCACCACTTCAGGCGAGCCCTGCGGCGCGGGAGCTGTGGCGAGCTCCTGGCGATGTCATAATCGAGGAAGCACCACACAGATCACGGCCTCTTGCCGCTCGATCCACGAGCCCACCGTCAGGGCGCGCAGCAGACGCTTCGCACGCCTTCGTTCCGGCTCCGCCCGAAGATGTGCAGCGCGGCCCGTATCGCTCAGCTGAGGCGTTGGACAGGGAGCGGGAACTGCAAGATCCGCATTCGTTGCCCATGCATAGTGAGCCTCGCGGGATCGACAGTGTGCCGCGTGTTTTCGCGCCACTGGCAGCGCCGGTTGCGCCGGCCCGTGGGGGTTTGCTCGAGCGTTTGGTCAAAAGTTCGCTTGGTTCGCGCGATTCGGAGGGGCGCGTGCCCATTTCGTCGCGCGCAGATCTGCCGGAACCGGGTGCAAAAAAAGGTGTGTTTGGTCGAGACCTATCGTTTTTATTCAATCGCAACAAGGTGTAAGAAGATAAGTCTAGACGTGGTTTCAAGGTAACAGAGTGTAAGAAACCGTGATTTGGTTTTGGGCGACAATCCGCGTTAACCTTCACTTGTAGAGACGCACTGAGTCGTGAGGCCACCGGGCAGGCACATCGCCAAGACCCATCATAAAGAGGCCAACGATCGCGCGTCAGGGGGGCCGCATTCAGCAGACGATCACGCTGGCTGCGGTCGTTAGGGGACGAGGGACGGCGCATAATGTCGAAGCGATTCATCGGCGCTCGCCAAACTACGCTTGCGCGCGAAATCGAGGTCTCGGGGACGGGTGTGCACAGTGGTGCGCCGTCCTCGATGGTCTTGCATCCGGCCTCGGCAGACACCGGGTTGAAGTTTCTCGTCTCCAAGCGCGGTAAAATCGTCTCGGAGATTGCGGCTGACGTTCGGGCTGTCAAAAACCTGACCTTGTGCACCGTGATCGGCGACGAGCGCGGCACGACGGTGGGAACGGTCGAGCACCTGCTGTCCGCCTTGCGCGGCCTCAGTATCGACAATTGCTACATTGAAATCGACAGCCGCGAAGTGCCCATTATGGATGGCAGCGCTGCCGCGTTCGTCAAAGCCATTGATGAGGCGGGCACCAGCGAGTTGGCGTCCCCACGCAAATTCATCAAAGTTCTCAAGCCGGTACGCGTTCAGGAAGGCACGTCCTGGGGCGAGCTGACGCCGCATTCGAGCTTCCATCTCGATGTGGAGATCGATTACGACAGCCCGCTCATCGGCCGCCAGCGCCTCAGCCTGGACCTCAATCCGGGGGCGTACCGCAACGAAATTGCCCACGCCCGCACATTCGGCTTCATGTGCGATGTCGAGATGCTCTGGAAATCGGGGTTGGCGCTGGGGGCGTCGCTGGAAAATACCGTGGCGATCGGAGAAGACCGAGTGATGAATCCCGAAGGCCTGCGCTATCCGCAGGAATTCGTTCGCCACAAAGTGCTCGATGCCATCGGTGATTTGGCCTTGGCAGGTGCTCCGTTGCTGGGGGCTTATCGCTCCGTCCGTGGCGGGCATCGCCTGAACGCCCACGTTCTGCAGGCCCTTCTCGATGATGCCGATGCGTGGACGATGGTTCAGGCCCCGCGCGTCGTGCGCGAATCGATGCCGATGGATCGAGGCCGGAGTGCGCCGGTGGCGAGTTTGGCCGCAGACCGGGGGTGACGCCGCCGGTTCGAAATCGGTGCACGGTGTGTCATCGCAAATCGCTATTCTGCCCGAATTGTGCGAGAGGATGATGATGCCGATCGCGGGGGACGCGAACAGCACGCATCGAAGGGCGTCGGCGGTCGTCGAGACCCGATCGGGGCCTGGCCTGCGACGGAAATCGGGCGATCACGGACGGCATACGGGAGATGGGACGGCCGACCGGCCGGTTCAGAAGCCGGCGACCAACGAAGGACATCGCAATGGCCAATGGGGACACGCTGCTTGGGCAGACACCTTGGAAGAGGTTCGCCGCCTCGGTGCTGATGGCCCTGGCGCTGGCGGGTTGCGCGTCGTCGGATGCTGCGAAAAAAGCCCTCAATCCCGATCCCCCCGGCAAAATGTATGCTGATGCCGATGCGATGCTGAATGGGCGTCGGTTCGAAGATGCGGCGCAAAAATTCGAAGACTTGGATCGTGACCACCCCTACGCGCCCGAAGCCAAGCGCGCGATGGTGATGGCGGGATTTGCTTTCTACAAGGCTGGCAAGCACCCAGAAGCCATTGCTGCGGCCCGCCGGTACACCACGCTGCATCCCGGCACCAAGGACGCAGCCCTCGCCCACCATGTCATCGCGTCCGCTTATTTCGACGACATCAAGGACCCCAACCACGACCAGACGGCGGCGCGGCGTGCGCTGATTGAACTCAAGGTTCTGGTGACGCGGTATCCAGACAGCCCCTACGCCAAGCAGGCCGAAAATCGCATTCGCATCTGCGAGGATTCTCTGGCCGCTTCAGAGATGACGATCGGGCGTTATTATCTGAAGCAGCACAATCACATCGCTGCGATCAACCGGTTCAAGGTCGTGGTTGCCGAATACCAGACGACACAGCATGTCGAGGAAGCGCTGTTTCGGCTGGCCGAAGCCAATCTGGCAATTGGCATCCAGCCCGAAGCGCAATCGTCCATCGCCGTTCTCGGGCACAACTATCCGCAGTCGCGCTGGTACAAGGACGGCTATGCCCTGTTGCAGCGCGGTGGTCTGAAACCGGAGAACGCGTCGGGAAGCTGGATCAGCCAGCAATGGCGCAAGCTGGCGCCCGGCACACCGGCCGCCAAACCTGCGAATGCGCCTGAACCGGCGACACCATCAGAAGATGCCACCAAGCCGATGCGCGCGCCCACACCGATCCAGGATATCCCGACGGCAAGCACCACCCCGCGCAAGCCGATGGGCCTGACCAGCACGAATTGAGTCCGGATGGCCAGAGCTGACGTGCGCGGGTTGCAGGCGAACACCACGACGGGAGCCGTCACGCCTCGGCGCGGAAGGGTCGCGAGAGCAGGGCATCGATCGCCTGATCGATCGCCACGCGACCTTCGACGATGGCATGCACGGCTGCAGCGATCGGCATGTCGACGCCCTTTTCGGCGGCAACCTTCACCACCGCTGCTGCCGTGAACACACCCTCGGCGACCGAGCGGCGGCTGCCGAGCACGGCATCGAGGGTTTGTCCCTGGCCGAGTGCGCGACCCAGGCTCATGTTGCGCGACTGCGGACTGCCACAGGTCAGCAGCAGGTCGCCCAGGCCAGACAGACCAACGAGGGTTTCGGGACGCGCGCCCAGGGCAGCGCCGAAGCGGCGCATTTCGGCGAACCCACGCGTCACCAGGGCCGCGTGGGCACTGGCGCCCAGCGCTTTGCCATCGACGATGCCCGCCGCAATCGCCAACACGTTCTTCAAGGCGCCGCCCAATTGTGCACCGATTACGTCGGACGACCAATAGAGGCGGAAGGTGCGATAGCCCAGCGCCTCCATGAGCGCTCGACCGAGCACCTCATCGGCGCAGGCGAGCGTGAGGGCGGCGGGCAATCCACGCGCGACATCGGCAGCGAAGCTTGGACCCGACAGAACGGCAAGGGGGGCTTGCGGCAGTGCTTCGGCCAGCACTTGCCCCATGAATTTGCCCGTCGCCTGCTCGAGGCCCTTGGCGCAGATGACGATGGGCGTTTCACCTTTCAAGTGCGGTGCGAGTGCGGTTGCGACGCGGCCCACGTGCTGCGCTGGTGCGACCATCAAGATCGCATCGACGCCAGAAATGCGGGCGAGATCGTCCGTCGCGGTGAGCCCCGCATCGAGAGTGACGCCTGGCAGAAACGGCGTATTGCGATGGTGGTCGTTGATTTCGGCCACGACGTCGGCTTCGCGTGCCCATAGGACGACATCGCGACCCGCGAGCCGGGCGGTCTGTGCCAGCGCCGTGCCCCACGCGCCCGCCCCGATGACGGCGATGGACTGAATGGATGTCATGGGCACAGGGGCTCCTGTTGGCGGTGCGCTGCATCGCGTTGCCGCTGTTCGGGATCATAGCGGGGCTCGTGGCCGAACAGAAGGTGCGGTGCAGACCTCACGCGTGGCGCGCTTTCGTTTTTGCCGGCTTTGGCCACCGGCTGGCGACGCGCGGCACAACCTCACCCAGCAGACGCTCGGTCTGGGACAGGATTTGTGCATCCCCGCGACCGACGGGACGCAGCACGAATTTCTCCACGCCAGCAGCAACGTAATCACTGATCCGCTCGACGATGGTGTCGGCATCGCCAACGGCGAAGTAGCCCGTCGCCTGCCGTCCCGTGCGTTTGCGATAGGCCTCGAGACCGCGCACTACGGCGGGATCGCCTTCATTGCCGAAGAAGAACGGAAAGCCTGCGCCGAAATGATCGTCGTCGATCGTGCGACCGTATTCGGCGGCGGCTGACTTGATGGCGGCGACAATGGGTGCGGCTTCGGTCGGTGTTTCGGGTCCCCCTTGCCAGCCGGTGCCATAGCGCGCCGTCCGCCGGATGGCGGCGTCCGATCCGCCACCGATCCACATCGGCAGGTCGCTCTGCACGGGCTTGGGGGCAATCGAGGCACCACGCAGCGTATAGTGCTTGCCGTCGAAGTCGACGCTGTCTTCCCGCCACAGGCGCGTGATGATCTCGAGGCCTTCGTCGGTGCGCGCGCCGCGTGTCTTCGAGTCGAGACCCAACGCCTTCCATTCGGGCGCCAGCGGACTGCCGATGCCGAACGCGGGCAACAAGCGACCGTCGGAGAGCACGTCGATGGTCGCGCATTGTTTGGCGATCAGCACGGGATCGCGCAATGCGAGCGAGATGACGTTCATGCCGAACTTGATGCGTCGCGTTCGGCCGGCGATGGCTGCCAGCGTCGTCATGCACTCGAGAATCGGTGTGCTGCTGACGACGCGGTCCGTCTGCCAGATCGAGTCGGCGCCGCCCGCCTCGCACAGATCGACCCACCGCCAGAAGCCCGCGGTCGAGTCGAACGGATAATCCATGAGGCCAAGGCCGATGGCGACGGTCATGAGCGGCGTCCTATGCTGACGGGCACGCACCGATCTTGGCAGGCGGCGACCCGGCTGCCAACTGCGGCGATCGACGGTCAATACCCCTTTGCTCTGTCGACCACATTGCGTAGCGGCTTGCCGCCCTCGAAATCGAGAATTTGAGCGACGACGTAATCGGATATGGCGCCCGGGCTCGAGTCGGCGGCGTTGTGGGGCGTGATGGTAACGAGGGGGTGGGTCCAGAACGGGCTGTCGGGCGGCAGCGGTTCGGCGTGAAAGACGTCGAGTGTGGCACCACCCAGCGTGCCGTCGTCGAGCGCGGCGAGGATATCTGCTTCCACTTGCAAGCTGCCCCGGCCTGCGTTGATCAGCACGGGCTTGCCCAGCACGCCGTCCCGCGCGAGGCCGGAAAACATGCGGCGATCGAGAATACCGCGTGTTTCCGGTGTAAGCGGAATCAAGGCTACCAGGATGTCGGTGCGCGCGAGAAACGCTGCGAGTCCGTCATCGCCGTGATAACATTCGATGCCCGACAGCGCTTTCGGCGACCGGCTCCAGCCCGCGACCTGGAAGCCGATGCGGGCCAGAACTTCAGCGCTGTCGCGGCCGAGCTCGCCGAGCCCCAACACGCCGACGCGCACCGCGCCTGCTGCCCACTGGTCCGGCGCGTCCCAACGCCGAGCGGCCTGCTGGGCCACGAACCGTTTGTGCTGGCGGTGAACCAGCAGGCAATGCAGGACGACATACTCGGTCATGCGCTTCGTCAGGTCGGTATCGATCACGCGAACGACTGGCACGTGCGGCAGGCTCGTGTCCTCCAGAAGAGCGTCCACGCCGGCGCCCAGATTGAAGATCACCTCGAGGTTGGGGTAGTTCGCCAGCATGCCGCGCGCCGGCTTCCAGACGGCAGCGTAGCGCACATCGGTACGCCGTGACGCGGCTTCGTCGGGGTAAATGACGTCGCGACCGGGCAGTCTCTCGAGGAAGCGCGCCTTCCACGGCTCGGCGGTCCAGTTGTCGCCTGCCCCTGCAATGGCCAGCAAGATGGTCATGTGGTCTCGTCCCTTGGAATGATCACGCCCGTCTTCAGGTGGCCGTGGCCGCTCGGTGGCGCACTTCGAGATTGAAGGCAGCGGCCAGCAGGGCCTTGGTATAATCCTCACGCGGCCGGTCGAAAATGTCGACGGCGGGGCCTTCTTCGACGACAAGACCATTGCGCATGACGATGACGTAGTTGCACAGCGCGCGCACGACGCGCAGGTCGTGACTGATGAAGAGGTAAGCCAGATCGCGCTTTTTCTGCAGGTCGCGCAGCAAATCGACGATCTGCGCCTGCACACTCATGTCGAGCGCACTCGTCGGTTCGTCCAGCATGACGAACTTCGGCTCGAGCACCATGGCGCGCGCAATGGCGATGCGCTGGCGCTGACCGCCCGAGAACTCATGCGGATACCGATCCTGGGCGGCGGGATCGAGCCCAACTTCGGACAAGGCCCGCTCGACCCGCGCGCGCCGCGCGTCGAAATCCATGTCGGGGTCCTGGATGACGAGGCCTTCCTCGATGATCTGTCCGACCGAGAGCCGCGGCGACAAGGAGCCATAGGGGTCTTGGAAGACGACCTGCATCTCGCGGCGCAGCGGGCGCATGTCTTTCGACATCAACCCATCGATGCGTCGACCGGCGTAGGCGATCATACCCGTGGAGGAGACGAGACGCAGAATGGCGTGGCCGAGTGTGGTTTTGCCCGAGCCCGA
>JANOHP010000038.1:0-50468 GCA_031406575.1 Hyphomicrobiales bacterium | reverse complement strand
CGGTGAAACCCCGGGACCGCAATCGTCGATCGGCAAGCTCGTTGTCGCCTCGAAGCTGCAGGAAGTCGCGGGGCTCGGGCTCGATATGCTCGGCATGGCCGGCGTCGAGACCGGCGCGGACATGCCACTCGGCGGCATCTTCGGGGAAGCGTTGCTGTACGCGCCCGCGCTCAGGATCGCGGGCGGCACCGACGAGATCCTGCGCAACATCATCGCCGAGCGCGTGCTCGGCCTGCCCGGCGACATCCGCGTCGACAAGGATGTGCCGTTCAACATGATCCCGACCAAGGGAAGATAGTCTCGTGTCCCGGACGCGGTGCAGCGCCTCTTCGAAAATGCCGTTGAGTGGCATGTCGGGTGAGGTGTCGCCCCCCGCCATGCCGAGAAGATCGAGCCCGTAGCTCGTGATGTCCTGCAATTTCGACGCCGTGACGAGCTTGCCGATCGACGACTGCGGCCCCGGCGTTTCGCCGCGCGACAGCGCCGTCATCGTGCGGAACTTGGTGAAGCGCAGCCCTTGCGTGCGCACGTAAAACTCCGCAATGCGCTCCTGGACGGCGGGGTCGTCCAGCGCCGTGCCATGCTCGGTTTCGATGCCGCGGGCCAGTTCGATCAATTCGCTCACATCGGGTCCGGGCGCGTCGCCCGTCATGTGGCGCTCGTTCATCAGCGTGGTGATCGAGACCTTCCAGCCGTCGCCGATCGCGCCGATGCGCTGACTGTCGGGAATGCGCACATCGGTGAAGAACACCTCGTTGAAATGGCGCGATCCCGACATCTGTTTGATGGGGCGAATTTCTAAGCCCGGTGTCTTCATGTCGAGCCAGAAATAAGTGAGGCCCTTGTGCTTGGGGACGCTGGGATCGGAGCGTGCAACGAGGCACCCGAAGTTGGCGTAGTGCGCCCCCGACGTCCAGATTTTCTGGCCGTTGATGACCCAGTCGTCACCGTCGCGTTCGGCACGCGTGCGCAGCGCTGCCAAATCGGACCCGCCTCCGGGCTCGGAGAACAGCTGACACCAGACCTCTTCGCCTTTCAGTGCGGGCGGCGCGAAACGCTCGCGCTGCTCTTGCGTGCCGCAGGCGCAGATGGTCGGAATGAGCAGGCCCAGACTGCTGCTGAAGAACCAAGGGATGACGTTGAACAGCGCTTCTTCCTGGCTGTAGATCACCTGTTGGATGGCAGTGCCGCCACGCCCGCCCCATTCCTTGGGCCACGCGATTCCGGCAAAGCCGGCCGCGTATTTTCGGGCCTGAAACGCCTTGGCAGCCTCGAGAGCGCCCGGCCGCTCCTGCCCGCGCCGATACCCCAACACCTCACCGGGTTTGCGCCGCTCCGCAACAGATTCGAGAAACGCGCGGGCCTCGACCCGAAAGGCTGCCTCTTGCGGCGAGTCGGAAAAATCCACGGGGCGTCTCCCTCGGAATCCGTAACGTTCAACCGCATGGTGTGACGAGCTTTGATCGGACGCAAGTGCCAACGACGGCCTGGAGGATATTGTCGAGTGAGCGGAACCTGCGTAGTCTTCCCGGCACGGCAGGAGGCCTGGGACGCGAGCCATGCAGGACAAACCGAAATTCGACCGCGCTGTCGAGGATCTCGGCAACATTTTGGGCCTCGAGCATGTCAACACGCGCGTGCCCGATCAACATATTGCGACGATTTTCTACGTCATGGGTCTGGGATTGACGCGCGATCCCTACTTGATGACGGGCATCGGCAATATGTGGATCAACGTCGGGAAGAGCCAGTTTCATCTGCCGACCGGCGAACCGCAGGTGTTGCGCGGACATACCGGCCTCGTCATTCCCGATCGCCGGTCTTTGATCCAACGGCTCGAGAGCGTGCGCGAGCCGCTGCGGGGCACGAAGTTCGCCTTCCGCGTCGGCGACGGCTTCGTCGATGCGACGTGCCCGTGGGGCAATCGCATCCGCTGCTTCGAACCCGCTCCCCGCTTTGGTCGCCGCATGCAGCTCGGCATGCCCTACGTCGAGTTCGAGGTAGCGCGCGGCACGGCCGATGGCATCGTGCGCTTCTACCAGCAGATCATGGCCAGCCCCGCCACCGTCGGCCAGGATGCCGAAGGCCCCTTCGCGCGGGTCACAGTGGGTCCCGATCAAAACCTGATTTTCCGGGAGTGCGATGCCAAGCATCCGGAGTTCGACGGACATCACATCGCCGTCTACATCGCGGATTTTTCAGGCCCCTACCGCAAGCTGCTGGCCAAGACCCTCGTCAGTCGCGAAGACGACCAGCATCAGTATCGTTTTCTCGACATCGTCGATCCTCAGAGCGGCACGCCATTGTTCACGATCGAGCACGAGGTGCGCAGCATGCATCATCCGCTGTATGGCCGGCCGTTCGTCAATCGCAATCCCGCGCAGAGCAACCAGCGCTTCGCACCGGGTTGGGAACAGCAGAGCTGGGCCGCGCCGCTCGACGGCTGAACGCACACCAACTCACTCGTACCGGGAACGGGGTTGACGCATGGACACCAGAACGAGCGACGACCCCGTCGCCCGAGCCAAGGCTCTGGGCCCGCGCATTCTCGCCGCCGGCGACGAGGTGGAGCGCACGCGACGCATTCCCGAGCCGCTGTTGACGGAGCTTTTCGAAGCGCGCCTGTTTCGTCTGCTGCTGCCCCGCTCGGTGGGAGGGGAGCAGGTCGATGCCAGCATCTATCTGGCCGCGATCGAGGAGGTCTCCCGGCACGACGCGTCGATCGGCTGGAACATGTTCGTGGCGAACAGTTCTTCACTGATCGCTCCGTTCCTGGAACCCGACACGGCGCGCACGATCTTCGCGAGCCCCCGGACGGTCCTCTCCTGGGGGCCACCCAACGGCTGCGAACTGCACGCTGAGCCCGGCGGCTATCGCGTCACCGGGCGCTGGGATTTCGCCAGCGGCTGCCGGCAAGCGAACTGGATGGGCGCGCATGCCCACGTGCGCGAAGCCGACGGTACGCTACGTAAAAACCGCTTCGGCCGGCCAACCGTGCGTACCGTGCTGTTTCCCGTCGGCAAAGCCACGCTGCTCGATACCTGGAACACGATTGGCCTGCGCGGCACCGCGTCCGACAGCTACACTGTCGAGAATGTGTTCGTTGCCGATGCCTTCAGCTCGACCCGCGAAGACCCGACCCTACGCCGCGAGCGGGGACCGCTCTATGCATTTACCATGCAGGGGCTTTATGCGGTCGGCGTCGCCGGTGTGGCCCTGGGAACGGCGCGCGCCATGCTCGACGCCTTCATCGACCTGGCGCAACGCAAGACCCCGCGCGGTCTCGGTCGGCTGGCCGACAGCGCCCTCGTGCGTGCCGAAACGGCACAGGCGCAGGCTCGGCTGGGCTCGGCGCGGGCCTACTTGCTGGAGACGCTGGTCGATATTCATGCGACCGCCGACGATATCGAGCCCATCGGCCTCGAGGACCGGGCTCGCGTGCGGCTCGCTTGCGCCAACGCCATTCACGGAGCCATCGAGGTCGCCGATTGGGTGTACAAGGCCGCTGGCGTCGATGCGATCTTCCCTGGCAGCCCCTTCGAACGACGGTTTCGCGACATCCACACGTTGTCTCAACAAATTCAGTCGCGCTCGAGCCATTTCGAGGCCGTCGGCCAGATCCTGCTGGGCGAGGCCCCGGATGTGTTTTTCTGAGACCAAGGTCATGAATTGCGAGGAAGTTTTGCGCAGTCTCTGGGATTCGAAACCATTTTGGCCTAGATTGTGCGTTCGACAGGGATTGCCGTGCCTTCGCAGAGGCTGCGCGGCCGGGTCGTGTTGTGCCGTTTCGAGGTCCTGATGTCCGAGACCACCCACGTCGACTACTCGACCAAAATCCCCAACAATGTGGGATTGATGGACGATAGTCGCGTGCTCAAGGCCCTGGAGCAGTGGCACCCGGGCTATATCGACTGGTGGATGGCGATGGGGCCGCAGGGCTTCCAGACGTCCGATGTCTATCTGCGCACGGCCGTGTCGATCGATCCCAAGGGCTGGGCCAAGTTCGACTATGTGAAAATGCCGGAGTACCGCTGGGGCATTCTGCTGGCCCCTCGGCAGGAAGACCGGCAGGTCAATTTCGGCGCCCACAAGGGCGAGACGGCGTGGACCGAGGTACCGGGCGAGTACCGCGCCATGCTGCGCCGGTTGATCGTCATCCAAGGCGACACAGAACCCGCGAGCGTCGAGCAGCAGCGCCATTTGGGCGCGACAGCACCCTCGCTTTATGACATGCGCAATCTCTTCCAGGTCAACGTGGAGGAAGGCCGCCATCTCTGGGCGATGGTCTATCTGCTGCAGAAGTATTTCGGGCGTGACGGTCGCGAGGAAGCCGAAGGGTTATTGGAGCGCCGCTCCGGCGATGTCGACAAGCCGCGCATGTTGGGCGCCTTCAATGAGGCGACGCCCGATTGGCTGTCGTTCTTCATGTTCACGTTCTTCACCGATCGTGACGGCAAGATGCAGCTCGAATCGCTGGCACAGTCGGGGTTCGATCCGCTGTCGCGCACCTGCCGCTTCATGCTCACCGAAGAAGCCCACCACATGTTCGTCGGCGAGACGGGCGTGGGCCGTGTCATCGAGCGCACCTGCGAGTCCATGAAGGCGGCCGGTATCGAAGACCCCACCGACATCGCGCGCATCCGGGCGCTGGGCGTCATCGATCTGCCGACGCTGCAGAAGAAAGCGAACCTGCATTTTTCTTTGTCGCTCGATCTGTTCGGATCGGAAGTGTCGACCAACGCGGCGAACTTCTACAACTCCGGCCTCAAGGGCCGCTTCAACGAAACCAAAATCGAAGACGACCACTTACTCACGTCCGCCACCTATCCCGTGCTGAAGCTCGTCGACGGCGACTTGAAGCTGGTGGCCGAGCCGGCGTTGACCGCGATCAACATGCGCCTGCGCGACGACTACGTCAGGGATTGTCAGGGTGGCGTGTCGCGCTGGAACAAGATCATCGAAAAGGCCGGCCTCAAATTCGAGATCAAGCTGCCGTCGGTGGCGTTCCATCGCCAGATCGGCGAATTCCGCAATATCGAAGCCTCACCCGATGGCCGCCTGATGTCGGCCGCCGATTGGATGGCCCACAAGGATCAGTGGATCCCCTCGAAGGCCGACGGTGATTTCATCGAGAGCTTGATGCATCCCTGCTGGGATCGCGGCCAGTATGCGTCGTGGATATCGGCGCCCAAAATCGGGATCGACAGCAAGCCCGGCGATTTCGAGTACGTAAAGATCCATCGCGGCTGACGTTTCCACGACATAGCGCACGCTCCCGCACCGCATGCAGCAACCCCTTCAACCAAGCGTGACCGGCGCGCCCGCGTCCAAATGGCAGGCCATGGTATGACCGTCGCCGACGACCCGCAGCTCGGGATCCTCCACGCGACAGCGATCCATCACGTAGGGGCACCGGGTGTGGAAATGACACCCCGGCGGCGGTTTGATCGGGCTCGGCACGTCGCCCTTCAGAATCAAGCGCTGGCGGTCGGCATCGGGATCGGGCACAGGAACAGCCGACAGCAACGCCTGCGTATAAGGGTGCTTGGGCGTTGCGAAGATGGTGCGCTTGGGCGCCACTTCGACAATGCGCCCCAGATACATGACGGCCACGCGATGCGTCATGTGTTCGACGATCGCCAAGTCGTGACTGATGAACAGCAGGGCGAGGCCAAGCTGTTTCTGCAAATCCTGCAACAGATTGATGATCTGGGCTTTGACCGACACGTCGAGCGCGGAAACGGCTTCATCGCACACGATCAGATCGGGTTCGGCCGCCAACGCGCGCGCGATGCCGATACGTTGGCGCTGGCCGCCGGAAAACTCGTGTGGCCACCGCCCGACGGCATCGCGTGGCAGACCCACGAGGTCCATCAGCCGCGCAACCTTGTCGTCGAGCGCCAGGGGCGTTTCCGCCAGTCCGAAATTACGAATGGGCTCGGCCAGGATATCGCGCACGCGCATGCGTGGATTGAGGCTCGAGAACGGGTCCTGAAACACCACCTGCACACGCCGCCGCAGCGGCCGCAGCGTTGCCGCCGGCAGATTGTCGATGCGTTCCCCATCGAGGATCACTTCGCCCGACGTCACGGGAAAGAGCCGCAGAATGGCGCGGCCGACCGTCGACTTGCCGCATCCCGACTCGCCCACGAGCGCCAGCGTTTCGCCCTTCTGGATCTCGAACGAAATACCGTCGACCGCATAGACGTAGCCGCGCGCGCCGCCGAAAAACCCGCTGCGCAGCGGAAAATGTTTCTTGAGGTTGATGACCTCGAGCAAGGGTCCGCTCATGCCGGCACCTCTTCGCGCGCCGCATGATGGCAGGCCACCAGATGTCGGGCCGCTTTCGGCTCGAGCGCTGGTGCGATCGTTCGGCAGACATCTGTCACGCGCGGGCACCGTCCGGCGAAGACACACCCCGAGATACGCGATTTCAAGCTCGGCACCTGGCCCGGGATTTCGGCCAGACGCGTCTCCTCACCGACCAGCGACGAGCCCAGTTTCGGCACGGCCCCGAGCAGACCCCGAGTATAGGGATGGCGAGGGTTGCGAAACAACTGACGCACCGGCGCCTCTTCCACCTTGCGCCCCGCATACATGACCATGACCCGCTCGGCGACCTCGGCAACGACACCCAGATCATGCGTGATGAGCACGATGGCAGCCCCTACGCGGGTCTTGAGATCGCGCATGAGATCGAGGATCTGCGCTTGAATGGTGACATCGAGCGCGGTCGTGGGCTCATCGGCGATGAGCAACTTGGGATTGCAGGCCAAGGCCATCGCGATCATGACGCGCTGGCGCATGCCGCCCGACAACTGATGCGGATACTCGTCCAGGCGTCGGCGCGGCTCGGGGATGCCGACGAACTGGAACATCTCGGTCGCACGCGTGATGGCGGCCTGGCCGTCGAGTCCGTCATGCAGCCGCAGCGTTTCAGTCAACTGGCGCCCCACCGTCAACACGGGATTGAGCGACGTCATCGGTTCCTGGAAAATCATGGATATGTCGTTGCCACGAATGGCGCGCATCTCGCGATCACTCGTCTCGAGCAGGTTGCGGCCCTCCAGTCGAATTTGCCCCGAAATTCTGCCCGGCGGCTCCGGCACGAGCCGCAGGATTGACATGGCGGTGACGGACTTTCCGCACCCCGACTCCCCGACAATGGCCAGCGTCTCACCGGCTTCCACGGAAAACGACACACCGTCGACCGCCCGGTTGATACCGTCCGGCGTGCGGAAATGCGTCTGTAGATTTTCGACTTCCAGGAGCGCCACGCCTCAGAGCCTCTTTGCCATACGCGGATCGAGCGCGTCGCGCAGTCCATCGCCCATCAGATTGACGGCCAGCACCGTCAGCGACAGGAAGATTGCCGGAAAGAAGATGATGTAGGGTTTCACCTGCCACAGGGTACGGCCATCGGCCATGATGTTGCCCCAGGACGGGATGATCGGCGGCGTGCCCGCACCGATGAAGGACAGGATCGACTCGATGATCATGGCGCTGCCGCAGATGTAGGTCGCCTGCACCGTCAAGGGGGCCAGCGTGTTGGGCAGGATGTGGCGCAGGATGATCATCGGCGTCGTCGTGCCGGCGGCGACGGCGGCATCCACATAGGGCTGCTCGCGCAACGACAGCACGACGCCGCGCACGAGCCGCGACACGCGCGGGATCTCGGCAACGGTGATGGCGAGAATGACGTTTTGCACGCTCGCCCGCGTCAACGCCATCAAGGCAATCGCGAGGAGAACCGGCGGGATCGACATCAGTCCGTCCATGATCCGCATGATCACCCCGTCGAGCGCGCGCATGTAGCCCGAGACGAGACCGATGGCCAATCCAATGATCGAAGAGATCACGGCAACGGCGAAGCCGACGAGCAATGACACGCGCGCGCCATACAGCACGCGCGAATAGATATCGCGGCCGAAAGCATCGGTGCCGAACCAGAATTCAGCCGTCGGTTCGCGCGTGCGCTTGGCGAGCGCGAGGGCCGTCGGATCGATGGTGCCCAGCAGCGGCGCAAACACCGCGACGGCCAACATCAAAATGAGAATCGCCAGGCCGAGTGCCATCGTCGGGTGGCGGAAGATGAAACCGGGCAGCCCCGTCCGCACGCGCACGGGCGGCAGAATATCGGGCAGCTCGGGTGCGGCTGCATAGGAAGACGCAGGGCGATCCGGTGTCGACAGGGACGCGGTCAATAGCGGATCCTCGGATCGAGCGCCATGTACGCGATGTCGATGGCGAGATTGACCAGGACATAGATGAAGCTGAACATCAGCACGATGCCCTGGATCAGCGGATAATCACGCCGCACGATGGCATCGATGGTGAGACGGCCCAAGCCTGGAATGGCGAACACGCTTTCGGTGACGACAGCGCCACCGATCAACAGCGCGATGCCGATGCCGATGACCGTCACGATCGGCACGGCGGCATTTTTCAACGCATGCAGAAACAGGATGGAACGTTCACCCAATCCCTTGGCGCGCGCGGTGCGAATGTAATCCTGGCTCAGCACCTCGAGCATGGTGGCGCGCGTGATACGCGCAATCAACGCGATATAGACGAAGCCCAGCGCAATCGAGGGCAGGATCAGATTCTCGAACCACGGCCAGAACCCTTTTGAGAGTGGCGTGTAGCCCTGCACGGGCAGCCAATCGAGGATCAGCGCGAACCAGTAGGCCAACATGTAGCCGACGACGAACACCGGCACCGAGAAGCCGACGACCGACAACGCCATCAGGATGCGATCGATCCAACTGCCGACCTTCCAGGCGGCGAGCACGCCCATCGGCACCGCGAACGACACCGCAAGCAACAGTGTCACCACCATCAGCGACAAGGTCGGCTCGATGCGCTGGCGAATGAGTTCGGTGACGGGCAATCCCGTGAACATCGAGGTACCGAGATTGCCGTGCAGCAGTTGCCACGTCCATTCGGTGAAGCGCACGAGGAACGGCCGATCGAGACCGAGGCTGCGCCGGATTTTCTCGACGTCCTCGGGCGAGGCCTGATCCCCGGCGATGACGGCGGCCGGATCGCCCGGCGCGATGTAGAGCAGGCTGAACACGAACAGCGCAACGATCGCCATGACAGGGATCGTCGCCAGCACGCGCCTGAGAATGTAGGTGAACATAGGACCTGTTTTCTCCCTCTCCCCATGCCCTGCACTTGCATGGGGAGAGGGTCGGGGTGAGGGGCAGCCGCTTGATTCGACGTGGTGCCGGGCACAGCCCCTCACCCAAACCCACTACCCCTTCGCACTTCAGTGACGTGCAATCAGAGAGGTTTCTGGAGCGCGAACGGGGAGAAAGGACTCGCCGGCCACGCTCTCGACCATCACGTCTTCTTCACGCCCCAGAACCAGGGCAGCGGTCCGTTGGCGATGCCGTCGATGTTCGAGCGCCAGGCCTGGAACGATTTGTAGAAGCCGGTCGGGATCCAGGTGACGCTTTCCATGGACGCACGGTTGATCTCGGCCATAGCGCTCTTCTCCTCGTCGAGCGACTTGGCGTCGAACCACTTGGCGACACCCTCTTCGACCTTGGCGGACTCGGGCCAGCCGAACCATGCCGGCCCCTTCTCGCCACCGGCGCGGGCAGCGATATGGCCGGCCGGGTTGGCCGCATCGGCACCCGCATGCCACGTGTGGAACATGCTCCAGCCGCCTTGGCCGGGCGGATTCTTGGAGGCGCGACGCTGGCCGACCGTGCCCCAGTCGGTGGCGACGAAATCAACGGTCATGCCGATCTTCTTCAAGAGGTCGGCTGTGATCTCGCCCATGGCCTTCAAGGGCGGCTGATCTTGCGCCACGAGGCAGGTGACGGGCTGGCCACTGTAGCCGGACTCCGCCAGCAACTTCTTGGCTGCCTCGATGTTGCGCGGTCCCGTCAACACCTCGCCACCCGCGTCACTGAACCCGGGCGTGCCGGGCGTGAAGACGCTGCCCAGCTTACTCCAGAGCGCGGTGTCGGACCCGACCACGGCGCGCATGTAGTCTTCCTGGTCGAGCGCCATTTGCACCGCGCGGCGCACCTTCACGTCGTTGAAGGGGGGATGCAGGTGGTTCAAACGGAAGGACCCGATGTTGCCGAGCGGATCGGCGATGTCGACCTTGATGTTGCGATTTTTCTTCAGGAGCGGCACCAGATCCGTAACCGGGCTCTCCCACCAGTCGATCTCGCCCGATTGCAGCGCGGCCGAAGCCGTGGCGGGATCAGGCATGATCACCCATTCGATGCGATCGACGTGCATTACCTTGCCGCCCGACCACCACTCGTTGGGCTCGCTGCGCGGCTGATATTTGGCGTTCTTCTCGAAAGCGGCGATCGCGCCGGGTTTCCAATCGGCGCGCACGAAGCGCATGGGACCCGAGCCCACGTAGTCTTCGATCTGCTTGAAGGGATCGGTCTTGGCGATGCGTTCAGGCATGATGAAGCAGCAGGGTGTGCCGACTTTGCCCAGCGCATAGAGCATTTTCGGGAAGGGTTTCGACAGCACCCACTTGATCGTGGCGTCGTCGACGGCCGTCAGCTCTTTCTGGATCCCCTTGAGCATCAGCCCCATAGCGTCGCGGTTCTGCCAGCGCAGGATGCTGGCGACGACGTCCTTGGCGAGCACCTTCTCGCCGTCGTGGAATTCCAAGCCGGCGCGCAACCTGAACGTCCAGGTGAGGCCGTCGCTCGAGACTTCTTCACCCTCCGCCATCTGGCGCTTGGGCTCGAGCTTGCTGTTCAAGCCATAGAGCGTGTCCCACACGAGCTGGGAAGCGTTGCGCACGACGTACTGCGTGCCCCAGATCGGGTCGAAGTTGGCGAGGTTGGCCTGCGGCACGAATTTGAGGACTTTGGCAGGCTGGGCGATTGCCGGCATGGACAATCCGCCGGCGGCGATCAACGTGCCCGTCGCGACTGTACCCTTCAGTACCTTTCTGCGGTCCATGCTCATCGTCTTGTGCTCCCTTGTTCTCTCGACGGACGTTTTTCGTGACAGCCCATCCGCTCGGTGCGGACCGCCAGTCCTCTGGTGCCAGTTGCGCTCGAGGGGCTAGGCTGTGTCAAGATACTGATTGGCTCAAAATTCAGCCAGTCCGCCCAGAGATCGCTCGAGTGAGGAGCACGCCATGGTAAGCCCATCCAAATCATCGTGTTTTGCACAGGACCCCGGCCGCATTGCCGACCTAGCGCAGGCGATTGCGCAGCGCCGCCTGTCGCCGGTCGATCTCGTGCAGCGCTGCCTCGACCGGATCGAGGCCGTCGAGCCCCACGTCAACGCGTGGCGCCTCGTCGATGGCGCACGGGCGTTGGCCGTCGCCGAGGAGCGCCAGCGCGAAGCCCAGGCCGGCAACATTCGCGGGGCCCTGCACGGCATTCCCGTGGGCATCAAGGACATCATCGACGTCGAGGGCTTGACGACCCTGTGCAACAGCCGGTCGCGCGCCAAGGCGCCGCCCGCAACGGCCGATGCAGAAATCGTGGCGGTCCTGAAAGCTCAGGGCGCCATCGTGCTCGGCAAGGTGCACACGACGGAGTTCGCGTTCTTCGATCCCTCGCCCGCACACAATCCCCACAACGTCGGCCACACGCCCGGCGGTTCGAGTTCCGGATCGGCGGCCGCCGTCGCTGCCGGTATGGTGCCGCTGACCGTCGGCACGCAGACGGTGGCATCCGTCAACCGCCCCGCCGCCTATTGTGGTGTGGCCGCGTTCAAACCCTCGACCGGCAGCCTCTCGACTTTCGGCATCGCGCCCCTGGGCATGAGCTACGATACGCCGGGCCTCTTTGGTGGAACCGTCGCGGATGCCGTATACGCCTACAGGGCAATCGCTCCCGCCTTCGCCACACCGGCGCCCGACGCGTTGTTGGCCCCGACGATCGTCAGTCTCGATGACCCCCACATCGCCGACGCCGTCCCCGAGATGAAGGCTGCCGTGGAGCGCACGTGCGCGCGTCTGACGGCAGCCGGCGCCACGGTCGAGACGCGCCCCTCGCCCATCGACTTCGCACGGCTCACCCAACTTCAGCGAACGACGATGCTCTATGAGGCAAGCCGCGCCATGCGCTCGTTTCTCGACCTGCCGGCGGGATTGATTGGTGAGAAACTGCTCGGCGCGATCCGCGATGGCCTCGACATGTCCCAACAGCGCTATCTCGATGAACGTCGAGAAATCGACGGGATGCGCCGGATTTTCCTTGCCGCGACCGAGGGCATCGACGCCTTCCTGTGGCCAGCTGCTCCCGGACCCGCACCCGAAGGATTGGCCTGGACGGGCGATCCCAAATACTGCGCCCCGTGGACGGCGATCGGCGGACCGATGATTTCCATTCCGAGCGGCTTTACCGCGCAGGGTCTTCCGCTCGGCTGCATCCTGAGCGGCAAGCCCGGCGCCGACCATGCGCTCGCATCGCTGGCGATGCGCCATGTGCCCTAGACGTCGCCGCCGGTTGCGTGACGGGGCGACGCCAGTCGTGGCACATCACTGCTGCCTCGACCCTCATCGCGGTGTTTCCGGGCGGCGCAATCGGTGCTAAGCGGTGCCATGGTCAAACGCAAGCCGCCCGGCAACAAGGGGCGAAAACCCGCCTCCAAAGTCACTCCCAGAAGTGGATTGCCGAGCCGGGACGAGGTCCTGAAGTACCTCGAGAGCGCCCCGCAGAAGGTGGGCAAGCGCGAGATCGCGCGCGCGTTCGACATCAAGGGTGGCGATCGGATCGCGTTGAAAGCGCTGCTGGCGGACATGGGCGCTGCGGGCGAGCTCGTCGGCAACCGCAAGGCGCTACGCCAGAAGGCGCGTATTTCGCCGGTCGCGGTGCTGGCCATCGTCGATCGCGACAACGAGGGCGAACTGATCGCTGAACCCGTCGACTGGGACAGCGAGGATGGCCCACGGCCGCGCATCCTCATGCTGACAGCGAGCGGCCCGCGCGAGGGGCCAGACCTCGCGTTCGGGCCGGGAGATCGTGTCCTCGCACGCGTCCGGCGGCTGGAGACACCCGACGCATTCGGATACGGACACGAGGCGGAGGCCATCAAGAAGCTGCCGGCCGAGCGGCGGCGCCTGCTCGGCATTTTTCGCGCTCATCCGCGCGGCGGCGGCAGCATCGATCCGATCGACCGGCGCGATATGAAAACCTGGCCCGTACAGGCCGGCGGAGAGGGGGGCGCCGAGAACGGCGATCTCGTACGCTTCGACATCGCGCGCGTGCATGCACACGGGGTACCACAGGCCCGCGTCGCCGAACGCCTCGGCAATCCCAGAGATCAGCGCCAGATCAGCCTCATCGCGGTGCATGCCCACGGCATTCCCGACGAGTTTCCAGATGCTGTCCTGCATGAAGCGAATGCGCTACCGCCGTTGACGCCCGAGGGCCGTGTCGACCTGACGGGACTGCCATTGCTCACGATCGACCCCGTCGATGCGCGCGACCACGACGATGCCGTCTATGCGCGCGCCGATGATGCATCCCGCAATCCCGGTGGGTTCGTCGTCACCGTCGCCATCGCCGATGTGGCCCATTACGTGCGGCCGGGAACGCGCCTCGACCGGGAAGCGGAGTTGCGCGGCAACTCCTGCTATTTTCCCGATCGCGTCGTGCCGATGTTGCCGGGGCGGATTTCGAACGATGCGTGCTCGCTGCGGGAGGGCGAGTTGCGCGCCTGCCTCACCGTGACGATGACGTTCGACGCAACAGGCGCAAAACGGCGCCACGCCTTCCAACGCGCACTGATGCGCTCCGTCGCCAAGCTCTCCTACGAGGAGGCGCAGGCGGCGATCGACGGCAAGCCGACGGCCAAGTGCGCGCCGCTGATGACCACCGTGCTCGAGCCATTGTGGGCAGCCTATCGTTGCGTCACGCGCGCCCGCGACGTGCGCGCGCCCCTCGATCTCAATCTCCCCGAACGCAAGATCGTGATGGACGCCACGGGGCAAGTGGCCCGCATTACGATCCCAGACCGTCTCGATGCGCACAGGCTCATCGAGGAATTCATGATCCAGGCCAACGTCTGCGCCGCCGAGACGCTGGAGCAGAACCGCACGCCGTGCGTCTATCGCGTGCATGATCGACCCTCGAAAGAAAAGCTCGAGTCTCTGCGCACCTTTCTCGAGACCGTGCACTTGGCGCTGCCCAAGGGCGAAGGGCTACGCCCCCAGGAGTTCAATCGCATTCTCGCGGCCGCCAAGCCGCTGCCCGTCGCCGACCTCGTCAACGAGGTGGTATTGCGGTCGCAAGCGCAGGCCGTCTATGCGACGGCCAACATCGGCCATTTCGGTCTGCATCTGGAGCGATACGCCCATTTCACCTCGCCGATTCGGCGCTATGCCGATCTGCTGGTGCATCGAGCGCTGGTGCGGGCTTTGAAGCTGGGGGTGGACGGATTACCGAAAGAGGACGACGCGCGTCTGGGCGATGTCGCGAAAGCCATTTCGGACACCGAACGGCGCGCCATGGCAGCGGAGCGCGAAACGGCCGACCGCCTGCTGGCGTCCTTTTTGGCCGACCGCGTCGGGGCCGAATTTCACGGGCGGATTTCGGGCGTCACGCGCGCGGGCTTGTTCGTTCGCCTGAAAGATACCGGTGCCGACGGATTGGTCTCCATATCGACACTGGGCGGTGAATTCTGGCATCACGACGAGGCCGGGCACGCACTGGTCGGGAGCCGGTCGCGACTCGCGTATCGGCTCGGCGACGACGTCGAGGTGCGCCTGGTCGAAGCCATCCCGACGGCGGGTGCGCTGCGCTTCGAGATGATTTCCGACGGCACCGCACACGGCGGGTCGTTGGGCGTGCGGCGGACGTTCAAAGGCTTGCGCCGGGGCCGCCGCCACCCCAGGTAAAAGTGCCACCTGTGTCTCCCTGATCGTGCGGCGAAACGCCATTGACCTTCAATCGAACTTCTGGTGAACCCAGCTTCCATGACCACGCAACCCCCATCGACGACGCCGCTGCCGGAACGGTCCGTGTGGAGCGCTCTGTGGCGTGGCATCAAGTGCCAGTGCCCCGCCTGTGGAAAGGGCCGAATCTTTCAAGCCTATCTGAAGGTTGCTGATCGATGCGACGCGTGCGGCGAGGACCTGTCGCATCAACGCGCAGATGATGCGCCGGCTTATTTCACGATGGTGATCGTGGGGCATGTCGTCGTTGGCGGCGTGCTGATGCTGGAGCGGGCGGTGGCTCCTGATATTTGGGTCCACATGGTACTCTGGCTGCCGTTAACGCTCGGATTGAGCCTCGTGCTGCTGCCGATGGTCAAAGGCGCGCTGGTCGGGTTACAATGGGCGCTGCGGATGCATGGGTTCGCGTTGGATGCCGATTCCCCGTCATAACCGCATGAGAATTCGATACTGGCCGACGGGGAAATCGCATCGTGACTCGAGACGTGTCCACTTCGGCAGCGGGCGAGGTACGCCCAGCCGTCAAGACAGCCGCCCTGCGCCCCCGCGACGCGGCGACGCTGATTCTCGTCGACGGGTCGGATGGGCCGCCACGCTTCCTCTTTGGTAAACGGCGCATGGACATGAAGTTCATGCCCGGAAAATATGTGTTTCCCGGTGGTCGCGTCGACCCGGTAGACCGCATCGTGCGTGGCAGCGACGATTTGGCCGAGCGCGAGTTGTCGCGCTTACTCGTCGACATGAAAGGGGGGCCGAGCCTCAGCCGCGCCCGCGCGTTGGCCATGGCGGCTGTGCGGGAGACCTATGAGGAAGCCGGCATCGTGATTGGACGCCCGAATGCGGGCGAAACACCGCCCCCCGACGCCTCTTGGCAGCGGTTTTACGGAACAGGTTTCGTGCCGAGCTTGTCGGAAATCGCGTTTTTTGCGCGCGCCATTACGCCGCCCGGACGCCCCCGCCGCTTCGACACCCGCTTCTTTTGCGTCGACGCGCGGGCGATCGCCTTTCGGGGTCCGCCGCCCGAAGACGAGTTGTCGGATCTGGTCTGGATGGACCTGAACGAAGCCCGCGGGCTCGATCTGCCCCCAATTACGCGCGTTATCCTGGAAGACCTGGGAGATCGCCTCAAAGCCGGCCCGTTGGTGGCATCGGATGCGCCGGTGCCATACTATTACAACAGGCGCGGCACGTTCAAACGAGAGTTGATCGGGGCTGGGCCAACTGCGACTTGACTTGACGGTCGTGGCCAATAGAGTGCGCCCAACACAGGCATCCATGTCGGCTCGAGGGTCGGACATTGCAGAAGGCGTGAACCGTTATGGCGAAACCCGTTGGCCAGAAAATCAAGATGTTGAGCACGGCTGGGACCGGGTTCTTTTACGTGACCAAAAAGAATCCGCGTACCGCGACGGACAAACTGACGTTCAAGAAATACGATCCCGTGGTGCGCAAGCATGTCGATTTCAAAGAAACCAAGATCAAATAAGCGTCGGCGATTTCTGGTGAAAGTTCGTTTTGGCCAGTCTCGTCTGGCCTAATGTGGCTGCCTGAATGGTGGCCATTGCTGCTCGACCGCAAGTTTCATGGAAGCCGGCTTGGTCAGGAGTGACCAGGCCCGTCACTGGTATCGGTAGCGGGGTAGAAACCGAGCAGTGACGGGCCGGCACTCCATCAAGCGATGACCAAAGAGGGCGTCGGCCCCCGCCTGATGTTCCGATCGGATTTACGTGGCTCTTGTCGAGGAAATCTCTTCAGCCACTACATCCGATCTACCTCGTCCAGCAAAGGGGATGCGGCTGCCCCATGCAGACAAGGATTTCTCAACCAGCGAATGTCGGCTCTTTCCTGGGACAAACGCTGGAACTACAACTCCAGGAGTGCATTGAACATCCCATGCTCGTATGTCCAACGCAAGACAGGCTTGTGCAAATAATGAGGTGAGGCGCCGCGATCCGCCCTCAGGCGGCTTCCACGGCTTGCGCTTCGGCTACGACGCGGTTGCGGCCGTCGCGTTTGGCCGCATACAGTGCCGTATCGGCCCGCTTGAACAGCAGCTCTGGCGTGTCGTCCCCGCGTTCGAGCGTGGAAATCCCGACGCTGGCGGTGACCCGTAAAAGCGTCGTCGAGTCGACCTGAAACGCCTCTGATTCAACACAGGCGCGCAGCCGCTCGGCCACGTGGGCAGCGCGTCGCAGATCGGTGTCGGGCATGACGATGACGAATTCCTCGCCGCCGAACCGGCACGCCAAATCGATGCCCCGGGTGTTGCGGCGGAACCGCGTGGCAAATTCGCGCAGCACCATGTCGCCCGCGTCGTGGCCGTAGGCATCGTTGACGGATTTGAAGAAATCGATGTCGGCCACGATCAGTGACAGGGGACGGCCCGACTGAACAGCCTGCGTCACGAGCGTTGCGAGGTGGCCTTCCATGTAGCGCCGATTGTGCAGGCCGGTGAGCGCGTCGGTGATGGCGTGCTCCATCCCCAGATCGAGGCGGGCGCGGAGCAGGTCGGCATGGCGTTTGCGCTTGATTTGCGTCTTGATGCGCGCCAACAGCTCGTTGCGGTCGATCGGGCGCAGCACGTAGTCGTTGACGCCCATATCGAGGCCACGCAGCAGGCGCGCGTCATCACCCGGTTCGACCATGATGATCATCGGAAGATGGCGTGTGCGCTCCAGCGAGCGCACTTGCGAACACAGCCGAAGTCCGTCGGCGCTGGCCAACGACAGGCTGACGATCATCAGGTCGTAATTGTTTTCCGCGACGTGCAGGAGAGCGGCTTGCGGGTCCGTCTCGATGGTGACGCAGTGAACCTTGCCGATACCTTCGACGATCCTTTGGCCCGAGCGCGGATGATCCTCGACGAGAAGGATGTGGCCTTGCTGGCCGGCCTGCGCCCATTCGGCGCTGGGGGAGGCGCCGAGGCCCAGGTCATCGGTGGTTGCGGCCCGGCTCATGAGTTCATCGGCCAAGACTTTCAGCCGGGCGAGATTCTTGACGCGGGTGATGAGCGCGATGTCGTCGACAGGTTTCGTCAAGAAGTCATCGGCGCCGGCATCGAGCCCCTGGAGCTTGTCGGACGGCTGGTCGAGGGCTGTGACCATGATGACGGGCATGTGGGCCAGTTTCGGCATGGCCTTGATACGGCGGCAGACTTCGAAGCCGTCCATGCCGGGCATCATCACGTCGAGCAGCACGACATCTACCCGCTCGCGCGCCAGAATATCGAGCGCTTCTTTGCCGCTGTAGGCGGTGAGAACCTCGAAATATTCCGCCGAAAGCCGCGCGTCGAGCAGCTTGACGTTGGCGAGGATGTCATCGACGACGAGTACGCGGGCGGTCATCGTTGGTTCCAAAGTGAAGTGATTGCCGAGCGAATTAGAGATCACCGATGAAGTGACGAACGGTCGCGATGAACGAGCCGATCGAGATGGGTTTGGAGATGTAGGCTTCACACCCGCCTTGACGGATGCGCTCCTCGTCGCCTTTCATGGCGAACGCGGTCACGGCAACGACGGGGATGGCGCGCAGATTTTCGTCTTCCTTCAGCCATTTCGTCACCTCGAGGCCAGAGACCTCGGGGAGCTGGATGTCCATGAGAATGAGGTTGGGCCGATGCTCACGCGCCAAGCGCAGAGCTTCGAGGCCATTGCGGGTTTTGAGCGTGGCATAGCCATGCGCATCGAGTAAATCATGGAAGAGCTTCATATTGAGCTCGTTGTCTTCCACGATCAGCACGGTTTTCTGGGCCGCCGGGAGCTTCGGTCGGTGGCTGTCGAATGTTCGCACGTTTCCCTGAAGGGTCATTATCCTCGACTCTCGAACGCTTCCCTTCGGCTTGTTGCACCGATTCGGGGAAGGTGGTGATGCGAAGTGTCGCCCAAAACACTAACCAATTGTTTAATATAACCAGTGCGGCCTTCAGTGAGTGATTCGCCAAATGATGAAGAGAGTGCACAGCAGTGACCACACACGGGACGTGGCCGAGCAGATCGGCCAACAGGGTCTGTTGTTCTTGGCCGAGGATCCCGTTCGCCTCCAGCAGTTCCTGACGAAAACGGGACTCGATCCGGGCGATCTTTACGCGCGGGCCGGGACGGCGGACATTCTCGCCGCCGTGCTCGAGCATCTGCTGGCCGACGAATCGCAACTGTTGGTGTTCACCGCGACGGCAGATATCGAGCCCATCCGCGTTGCAGAAGCAAGCAGGATTCTGTCGGGAGCCTCCCTCGGAGACGGTGCGTGATGGACGACCCTGGCCTGCGCATCGGCATCGACCTGGGAGGCACGAAGATCGAGGGTCTGGCGCTGGCCTCGGATGGATCGGACCGGGCACGCCAACGCATCCCAGCGCCACAAGACGACTACGAGGCGACGGTTTGGGCCATTGCCGACCTCGTGACGGCCCTGGAAGCTGCGGCGGGAGCGACAGCTCCTGCAACGGTCGGCATCGGCATGCCGGGGTCGATGTCACCAGCGACGGGCCGGGTGCAGAATGCCAATTCGGTCTGGCTCAACGGTCGGCCGCTGGGTGTCGACATCGAACGCCGGCTGGGGCGACCCGTGCGGCTGGCCAACGATGCCAATTGCTTTGCTGTGTCCGAGGCGACCGACGGCGCGGGGGCCGGAGCGCGGTCGGTGTTCGGCGTCATTCTGGGCACGGGGTGCGGTGGCGGGCTGGTCGTGGACGGACGATTGTTCGACGGCCCGCGTGGTATCGGGGGCGAGTGGGGCCACAATCCCCTGCCGTGGGCCGACGCCGACGAGCATCCGGGGCCGCAGTGTTGGTGTGGGCGAGTGGGGTGCATGGAAACCTGGGTTTCGGGGCCGGGGCTCGCACGTGATCATCGCGCGATGGCGGTGCGCAGCGTGGGCGGGGCACACGGCCCAACGACGGCGCTGCCAGCGGCACTCGACGCGGAGGGGATTGTTCGACGGGCGCAGGTTGGGGACGCCGAGGCGCGCGCGAGCCTCGACCGGCACGCTTCGCGGCTGGCGCGCGGGCTGGCCTGCGTCGTCAACATGATCGATCCCGACGTGATCGTGTTGGGCGGCGGACTGTCGAACGTGGCGAACCTCTATGAGGTGCTGCCCGAGCTGATGGCCCCCTGGATATTCTGCGACGCCCCGACAGTGCGTGTCGTGCCCCCGCAATGGGGCGATTCATCGGGTGTGCGCGGCGCTGCGTGGTTGTGGGGGTGATGTGGCCGCGCGCTCATCGCTTGGCCACGACGCTCCATCCCAGGCCCGCCAGGCAAAACGCCGACAGCACGAGAACGATGGCAGGGCCGGCGGGCACATCGGCTTGCAGCGACAGCAGCAGGCCGAGCAGCGATCCCGTCCCGCCCAACACGGCCGCCGAGGCGACCATTCCTTCCGGTGTGGTCGCGAACGGGCGGGCGGCGGCGGCCGGCATGATCAGGAAGGCGATGATCAACAGCACGCCGACGATCTTCATGGCGACGGCGACCGTGAAGGCGAGGATCATGATCAGCGCGGCCTCCGCCATACGGGTATCGAGGCCCTCGGCGGCGGCCAGCTCCTCGTGCACGGCGATGGCGATCAGCGTGCGCCAGAGCCACGCGATGACGGCCAGAACAATGGCGCCGCCGCCAAAAATCCAGAAGATGTCTGCCTGCGTCACCGCCAGGATGTCGCCGAACAGATAGCCCATCAGATCGAGGCGTTGACCGGAGAGCTTGGCGGCGGCAACGAGCCCACCGGCCAAGGCCGCATGCGACAGGATGCCGAGCAGGCTGTCCGTGGGCAGCAACCGCTGCCGGCCCAACCCCACGAGCATGGCGCCAATCGCCAGAGCGACGGCAATGACGCCCACCGTCAGATCGATGCCGAGGAAGAGGCCGAGTGCCACACCGAGCAGGCCGCCGTGCGCCACCGTCGAGCCGAAGTAGGACATGCGCCGCCACACGACGAGGCAACCCAGCGGCGCGGCCAGCACGCCCAACCCGATCGCAGCGATGAGGGCGCGGAGAAAAAAGGGCTCCATCATCGGTCGGAAACCTCGGGCGGGGGCAGCGGGGCGCCGGCCAAATCGTGGGCGTGATCGTGATGGTGGTGGTAGACGGCGAAGGCGCGGGCCGTTTCTGTCCCGAAGAGGCGCACGTATTCGGGATGCTGAGCAACGGTTTCGGGCACGCCGTGGCAGCAGACGTGTCGATTGAGGCACACAACGCGATCACTCTGCGCCATGACGACATGGAGGTCGTGACTGACCAGTAGAACGCCCAGGCCACGTTCGTCGCGAATGCGACCGATGAGTTTGTAGAGTTCGGCTTCACCGACGTAGTCGACGCCACGCACTGGCTCGTCGAGGACGAGCAGATCAGGATTGCGCACCAGCGCGCGGGCGAGCACGACGCGCTGCAACTCGCCGCCCGACAAGTCCGACAGCTGCTGGGTTGCGACGCGCTGGGCGCCGACCTCTTCGAGGATTTGGGTGATCATGGCGCCTGTGGCCGGAGCCCCGAGCGTGAGAAAGCGCGACACGGTCATGGGGATGGCGGGATCGCGGTCGAAGCGTTGCGGAGCGTAACCGATGCGCAAGCCGTGTCGCCGCTGCACGGTGCCCGCGTCCGCCGGTTCGAGGCCCAGCAGGACGCGCACGAGCGTGGTTTTGCCCGCACCATTGGGACCGATCAGCGTGACGATCTCGCCGGGCGCGAGGGCAATATCGACGCCGTCGAGAATGGATCGACCAGCCCGCGTGAGCGTGACGCCGCGCGCCCACAGCAGCGTTTGCGGCCCGATCTCGAGTGGCGCAAAACTGTGATGATGATGGTCGTGATCGGAGCCACTGTGCGCGTGATCAGGGGCATGGGTATGCGCCTGCACTGCGCCACCGAGAGGGCGTGGGGTTTCATCATGCATCGGCGGAGGACTCGCGCTCGGCAGCGCACCGGGCGCAGGCGCCGATAACCTCCACCAGTGTGCGATCCGTTTGAAACGCGGCGGCGCGCGCCATGGTGGCGATGCCTTTGAAGATCGCCTCGCCCGGCAGCTCGGCGACGGTGGCGCAGGACGCGCAGGCGAGCACGATCTGGCGGCGTTCGGCGGTGTGGGGCGCGTGGCAGGCGAAAAAGGCGTTGCGGCTTTCGAGGCGGTGGACGATGCCGGCGTCCACGAGCGAGTCGAGCGCGCGGTAGACCGAGATCGGCGCCAAGCGCCGTTCGCCGGGCCGCGCCAGCCGATCGAGCAGGTCATACGCGCCGACAGCGGTATGGGAGCCCGCTATCTTTTCCAGCACGCGACGGCGCAAGGGCGTGAGACGCAGGCCGCGCGCCGCGAAGAGGCGATCCGCGCGCGCCAGCATGGCATCGACGCACGACGCATGGTCGTGGCCGGGCGTGGGGAATCCGCGAGTGCGTGGTTTGGAGCGCATGAGCCATCGTCGCCAGAGGGCAGAAGATGGAGTGTTATATCATTACGCCACGGCCTGTCGATCCGCAGCGCCTGTGGAGGTGGGCGTTTGTCGGGGAACTTCACCACTGCGGGCTCCCGGAGGTCGCGCCCTTTGCGCGGCGATCCAGGATTTTTCCCGGGGCAGATTTCCTCGGCGGAACCGTCAAATTCTCAAACGACTGGGTAAAGACCCCGGACGGCGCATGGCCTCTTACGGGTCCAGGCGCCGTCCGGGGAACCAGAAGTATGATGGTGTCCTTGAAAGGCCCGTGCGCGGCACTCACTTGTCGAGCCAGACCTCGTCGTAGCGGGAATTGTTGTAAATCGAGTTTTCTTGCTGGATGTAGCCCTTGACGTGGGGGTGCCAGCAGGTGGCGCTTTTGCCGTGGAAAATGATCGGCCGCGCCACCTCCTTGACCAGTGTGCGCTCGATCTCCCAGACGATTTTCCGACGCTTGTCGGGATCGCTCTCCTGGGATTGCTGGTCGAGGAGCAGGTCGACCGCGGGGTTGCAGTATTTCGAAAAGTTGGCTTCGGACTGGCAGTCGAAACCCATTTTCAAGACGCCATCGGGATCGTCGATGCCGGCACCCGCCAGATTGAGCGCCACCGCGTAGTTGCCGCTGAACAGCCGATTGTACCAGACGGAGGACTCGACGACATCGAGTTCGGCGTCGAAATGGATCTTGTTGAGCTGATCGACCAGGATGACGGCGGGATCGCGAAACGTATTGAAATCGCGCGTCGACACTTTGATTTTGAGGCGGTTGCTCGGGCCGTAGCCCAGCCCTTCCATGATTTTGATGGCTTGTGCGCGTTGCTTGAGCGGATCGCCGTAACTGGGAAGTTTTTTCAACTCCTCGATCGGCATGCCCCAATTGCCTTCCGGCGGCGCCATCATGTTGACGGCGAGATTGGACTTACCCGCCGTGAGAATATCGATGAAGGCCTGCCGGTCGATGCCGAGCAGCATCGCGTGGCGCAACTCTGCCTTGTCGAAGGGGGGCTTTTCGCGATTGACCAGCATATGGGTGGTGACGTTCGTGGGCTCCATGGCGCACGTGGCTTTGGGGGATTTGCTCGTGATGTCACCCAGCAGCGGTGCGGTGATGTCGGCGATCTGCGTCATGTCGAATTCGCCGGCGGTAAAGGCGAGGATGCGCGTCGATCGGTTGGGCACGATGCGCCATTCGATGGCGTCGAGGTAAGGAAAGCCTTTGCGCCAGTAGTCGGGATTTTTGACGTGGCGGATGACCTCGTTGCTCTTGAACTCGCCGAACTTGAAGGGGCCGGTGCCGATCGGTTTGACGCGCATGTCGCGACCCGAAACGTGGCAGGGATAAATGACGGTGTAGCCAGCCGCCAGCATCGGCAGCAGCGACGCCTGCGGTTTCGAGAGGACGAAAGTGGCCTCGTAGTCCCCGGCGATCGTGACTTCGGTGAGGTTTTCGTACCAGATGCCGCGCGGATTACGCCGCAAGTAGTCCTTCTCCTTGCCGTTGAGCCGGTGGAACGTGCACTGCACGTCCTTGGCGGTGAAGGGCTTGCCGTCGTGCCAGGTCACACCCTGGCGCAACTGCAGGGTGAGCTTGGTCTTGGAGGCATCCCAAGACCAGCTCGTCGCCAGCTCGGGAATAATTGTTTCGGGGCTGTTGCGGGTTTTGGTCGGATCGAAGCGCACGAGATTGCTGAAGACGCCGGCAAACGACATGACCGAGGCGATCGTGGTTTCCTCGTGCAGCGAGGTGCTCGGTGGGTTGGAGCTGTTGTACATTCGCAGCGTGCCGCCGCTCTTCTGGGCCGACGCGGGCGCAGCGGCCAAGGAAAGACAGACGAGCGAGAGGGTGGCGACAGCGATTGATGCGGCAAGGGTTCGAGCGAGCATAGGTCACTCCTGACGGTCACGGCCTGTCGTGCGGCGATGTCATTGGTCGATCTTGATGTTGGCGGCCCGGATGATGTCGCCGTTGATGCGGCTGTCATCGGCCAATGCGCGCGCCATTTCGGCGGGCGTCTGGATGGGAACGCTGAAGCTGGCGCTGCGCAGCCTCGTTTGCATGTCTTCGGTTTTGGCGATTTCGATGACCTTGGTATTCAGCCGCGTGATGATCTCGGGCGGCGTGCCAGTCGGCGCCCAGATGGAGAACCAGATGGGGATGTCTGCATTTTCCAGCCCCAACTCGCGCAAGGTCGGTACGTTGGGGAAATCCCAATGGCGCTCATGATGGTTCATCGCCAGCAGCGTCAGCTTGCCGGCTTTGACGTGGGGGATGACGACGTTCTCGCTCATGAGGTGGACGGTACCCGCAAGCAGATCGGTCAAGGCATCGCCGCTGCCGCGATAGGGCACGTGCAGGATGTCGATGCCGGCTTTCAGGTTGAGAACCTCCAGGCGCAGTTGCGTCGTGGTGCCCAGGCCCGCCGATCCGTAGATGAGTTTTCCGGGGTTCTTTTTTGCGTAGGCAACGAGATCGGGCATCGATGTGATGCCGAGCGAGGGATGCACGGCGAACCCGCCGACCATGTCGCCCACGCGGGCCACGGGGACGAGCTGCTTCATGGCATCGTAGGGCGTCTTGCGCAGGTGAGGCAACACCACGAGCGGGCTGTTGGAGCACAGGAGCAGCGTGTAGCCGTCGGGGTTCGACTTGACCGCCGCATCGACACCGATCATGCCGCCCGCGCCGCCCCGGTTTTCGATGATGAAGGGTTGCCCGAAGGCTTTGGTGAGTTGCTCCATCCAGGGCCGTCCAACCACGTCGGTGGCGCCGCCCGGTGGGAAGGGGATGATCACTTTGACGGGGCGCTCGGGCCACGTCTGTGCCGTGGCCAGATCGGCCCACATCATCGTCGCCATGAGGGTCCCGATGAGACCGCTGATCTGCACGCGCATGAGGCTCACCCCTACTTTCAGTCGAGTTTGACGTTGGCCGCCTTGATCACTTCGAGATTGGCCTTGATGTCCTCGACGAGGAAGCGACCCATCTCCTGCGGCGTCTGGATCGGAACGACCACGCTGAGCGCGCGCATGCGGGCCTTCATGTCGTCGGTCTTGGCAATTTCGACGATCCGGGCGTTGAGTTTGGCGATGATGTCCTTGGGTGTGCCGGTGGGCGCCCACATGGCAAACCAGATGGGAACATCGGCATTTTCGATGCCCGTTTCGCGCAGCGTCGGAATCTCGGGAAAATCCCAATGCCGTTCACTGTGACTGATGGCGAGCAAGATGAGCTTGCCTGACTTGACGTGCGGAAAGATCACGATCTCGTTCATCATGTGCACGTTGCCGGGGAGTAGATCGGTCAGCGCGTCGCCGCTGCCACGATAGGGCACGTTCAATATTTCGATGCCGGCGCGCAGTTTCAGCATCTCGAGCCGAAGATGAACGGATGTGCCCAGGCCCGGTGTGCCGAACGACAGTTTGGCCGGATTCTTCTTGGCGAAGGCGATCAGCTCGGGCATCGTCTTGACGCCGACGGAGGGATGCACGACGAAGCCACCGATCACATCACCCACACGCGCCACGGGCTCGAGCTGCTTGGTGGCGTCATAGGGGACCGGGCGCAAGCTGGTAATGATCGCAATGGCGCTGTTGGGCGTGATCAGCAGCGTATAGCCATCGGGCGGCGATTTGACGGCCGCCTCGACACCGATCGTGCCGCTGGCGCCACCGCGATTTTCAACGACGAACGTCTGTCCGAAGGCTTGCGTGAGCTTCTCCGCCCAGGGGCGCGCAATCGAATCTCCAGCGCCACCGGGTGCGTAGGGCATGATGATTTTGACGGGCCGGTCGGGCCACGTTTGGGCGTGGGCACCGATCGAGAGTGCACTACAGGCCAGTATTCCGGCTACCCGCCGAAGGATCGGGGTCAGCACCATGTACGCCTCCCTTTCAAGGGTCCGCCCGGCAATGACGGTTTATTTTTTGAGAAACCGGATGGACTCGATGTCGTTCGCCTACTCCATCTTGACGTTCGCTGCTTTGATCAACTCGGCCAGCGCTTGCCTGTCCTTCTCGCGGAAGGCTGCGATTTCCTCTGGCGTCTGAAGAACGGGTTCACAACCAGCGAGGTGGATCTTGGCCTTCATATCGTCGGTCTTTGCGATCTCGACGATTTTGGCGTTGAGGCGTCCGATGAGTTCTCTGGAACTGCCGCCGGGCGCCCACAGGGTGAACCAGATCGGCACGTCGGCGTTGGGGTAGCCCGCTTCCGTCATGGTCGGCACGTCGGGAAAGTCGGTCATGCGCTTGGTGTGATTGACGGTGAAGAGATGCAGCTTGCCGGCCTTGACGTGGGGCAGCGTCACCGGCTCGTTCATGAGCTGAACGTTGTTGGAGAGGAGATCCGTCAGACTGTCGGCGCCGCCCCGATAGGGGACATGCAGAATGTCGATACCGGCTTTGAGTTTGAAGATCTCGTAGCGCAGATGCGGAGTGGTGGCGTTGCCCGAGGAACCGAACGCGAGCTTACCGGGATTCTTCTTGGCGTAGTCGATCACCTCGGGTAGCGTTCTGGGTCCGACTGCGGCGTTGATGACGAAGCCGCATACGACGTCACCCATGCGGCCGATGGGCATCAGGCTTTCGGGGTCGTAGTTGACCTTGCGCATCAGGGGAATGGCCACCGTCGTCGTCGCGCCGGTGAAGAGGAACGTATAGCCGTCGGGTGGCGACTTCGCCGCCGCCTCCGTGCCGATGAGACCGCTGGCGCCGCCACGATTCTCGATGACGAATTGCTGGCCGAACGCCTGCGTCAGTTTCTCCGCCCATGGCCGGGCAAGGACGTCCGTGCCACCGCCGGCGGCGAACGGCACGATGATTTTCACAGGCCGGTCGGGCCACGCCTGGGCGCGGGCGACGGACGGCATGGCGAGCGGCAGGCCGGCGGCCAGAGTGGAACTGGCTCCCAGTGTGAGAAAATGGCGACGACGCATATCGGGTCACTCCGGTCTGACTTCGCGCGATGCGACTGTAGCGAGCGTGTCGAGAGTGGGCGTCGATGCCGAGCTGAAGCCAGGCACCGGCGGCGTGGCTACTCGATCTTGATATTGGCAGTCTTGATCAGCTCCGCCATCTGCTTGGTGTCGGACTCGCGGAACGCCAGAAGTTCCGCCATGGTCGAGACGACGGGGGCCGAACCCGCCAGCCGCAGCTTCTCCTTCATCTCATCCCCGTTGGCGTGTTTGGTGATTTCGGCGTGGAGACGCTGCTGGATCTCCTTGGATGTACCGGCAGGCGCCCAGAGCGCGAACCAGATCGCGGCATCGGAATTGGGATAGCCGAGTTCGGTCAGTGTCGGGATATCCGGAAAGTCGACGCTGCGGGTGATGTGGTTGATGTTGAGAAGGTTCAGCTTGCCGGCTTTGACGTGTGGCAGCGTCACCGGTTCGTTCATCAACTGCACGTTGTTGGCGAGCAGATCGGTCAACGCGTCGGCGCCGCCCCTGTAGGGCACGTGCAGAATGTCGATGCCGGTGCGGTAGCGCAGCATCTCGTAGCGCAGATGCGGACCGGTGCCCGGACCCGACGAGCCGAAGGCCAGTTTGCCGGGGTTCTTCTTGCAGTAATCGAGCAGTTCGGGAAACGTCTTGATGCCGACGGAGGCGTGGATCACGAAGCCGGTGACGACATCGCCCAGCCGCGCAATCGGGTCGAGACCTTTCGGGTCGTAGGGCACGCTGCGCAGCAACGGCAGATTGACGGTCGTCGTGTTCGAGGACACGAGCAGCGTGTAGCCGTCGTTGGGAGATTTGACGGCCGCCTCGGTGCCGATGATGCCGCTGGCGCCGCCCCGGTTTTCAACGACGAAGGGCTGGCCGAAAATCTGTCCGAGCTTGTCGGCCCAAGGACGCGCAACGACGTCGGTGCCACCGCCAGCGGCAAAGGGCACCAGAACCTTGACGGGTTTGTTGGGCCACGCCCCCTGCGCCCGCAAGACAGCGGGGGAAGCGAGCGGGACGGCGGCGCCCGCGATGGCGCTGACGCTGAGCTCGAGAAAGTTTCTGCGGCGCATGAGTTGTCTCTTCCCTTGTTTTGCTACTGTTTATTGACTGCTCTTCGTAGCCGTGCTCGTCGCCCGGTTATTCCAGCTTGATATCTGCAGCCTTGACGAACGCGAGGTTGGCCCGGCTGTCGTCCTCCATGACCTTGATGACCTGCGTGGCCGTCTTCACCGGCAGGATCGCGTTCACCGTCCACATCTTCTTTTTGAACTCTTCCGACTTGGCCAACTCCACCATTTTGGCATTCAGTTTGGCAACGATCGCACTCGAAATTCCAGCTGGTCCATAAAAGCCGAACCAAATCGGAACGTCGGCATCGGGTATGCCGACTTCGGTCAAGGTCGGCACGCCCGGGAAATCGGGATTGCGCACCTGGCCATTGATAGCGAGAAGCACGAGTTTTCCGGCCTTGACGTGCGGCAGCGTGATCGGCTCGTTTTGCATATGAACGTTGCCGGGCAGCACATCGTTGAGCGCGTCGGCGCCGCCTCTATAGGGCACGTGCAGAATATCCAGCCCCGCCCTCAATTTGAGGGCTTCCAGCCGCAGATGGTTGGCGGTGCCACTGCCCGACGAGGCATAGGAAAGCTTGCCGGGATTCTTTTTGGCGTAGGCCATGAACTCTTGCCACGTCTTCACACCGACGGAAGGATGAATGACAAATCCGTTGAGAACTTCACCGGCATGACCGATGGGCACGAGGTCTTTGGCGGGGTCGTAATTCGTCTTGCGCAGGTGCGGCAACAGCGTAAGTGGCGCGTTCGGCGTCATGATCAGCGTGCTGCCGTCGGGCGCGGATTTCGCCAGCGCTTCGACACCGATTGCACCGCTGGCACCGCCACGGTTTTCAACGACGAACTGTTGGCCGAAGGCTTTGGTGAACTCCTCGCACCAGGGCCGCGCGATGGCGTCCGAGGCGCCGCCCGCCGCGTAAGGCACGATGACCTTGACCGGGCGGTCCGGCCAGGAGGTCGACTGAGCAAGCGCGGGCTGAGCGGCCCCTGCCGCCAGCGCTCCGGTGGTCAATCCGAGGAATTGGCGACGATCCATCATATGTCCTCCCAGGTTCCACGTTGCCGTTCGAATGCGTGACGATGCCCCCATCGCCACGCGTTGATCACATGCGTGCGTCGTCAGTGGGGTTGGGCTGTGGAGCGGTTTTCGAGCGGCCGGGCGGAGCGCAACGACACACGGGCTGGCGGCGATAGCGGCGAATCCATGCTGCCGACAAATGCCTTGGACCTGCGAAATTCGCCCAGCGCATGACCACATCCTCCCTGCATGCTCCCTTGGACGGGCGCATAGTGCTCGGCACTTCGGAGCGATCGGAAGAACGCGTTTTTTGTCGTCTGCTTCTGCGCGTCGCTCTCTTGAACCGAAAGGCGTGCCGAAACGTCGAACCCAACGATGGCACAAGACCGCACGCAGTTCAAACGGGGCTTGGGCGGTTGCGGGGGTCGTGTCGACGGTGTCGACGGGGATGCATGGCGACGCCACCCATGCGCGCCGACGACGCGACGCGCCACCCGTTGCCCCGGGCGATCGCGCGGCGCTGATCCAAACGAGGACGAGGGCGGTGAGGATCGCAGTCGAGAAAACGTCAGTCGGGGTCATCCGTGGCTCCAGTGAAGGGCCAATCAGGATAACCGCGCCGCTGGCGGCGGGGATAACTTTGAGTAAAAAAAACAGGAGGGCGTGTCGTGTCGGGAGGGCACAGATGGCGTGCCGATTGGGCTCCTCCACAGGCACTTGTGGATAACTCCGCAACGCGACGATCTGAATCGCAAAGTACACCGTCAACGGATAGTGTCGAACAACTAGGGGTGTCCTTTCACGGGGACACCTGTGGACCTGATCGTCGGCCATTCCCCCGAAGTCCCCGGCCTTCGAAGTCAGGATTTAAACCCCGGTTCAGAGCCGGGGTTTTTTTTGCCTTCGAGGCGATGGCTGGTCGCCGATCGTGCGAGAGGCGCCACGACTATCGGGTGTTTAGGCGATTGCCGGGATGCAATTGCACGGCGAAGATGATCCGCCGCCATCCCCACATCGGGTGTTTAGGCGATTGCCGGGATGCAATTGCGCCAATTTACCAACTCATTGCGCCTACATCGCATTTTAAACAAAGTCTTGGGCGAATTAGTCTGGGTGCGTTGCTGGAGCTGCGGCTTCGAGCAACCTAAGTAAGGATGGTGCGTTGTCCGATGTCTGCTGGAGTCCAGCTCGGACCACTTGGCTTCGATCGTGCGCTGCGCTCGATAGCCCTCGCCCCTCTTCCGCGCTCTGCGACCCGCCCCTCGTGGCGTCGCCGACAGAGCACTCGGACCACCCCCAGCCGTCGGCATTGAGCCCGGCGCAACCATCAGCGCTTCGCGGTCACTGGCACACCGGCGCGTTCTCGTCGGGCGCTGCCATGTACCATTTTGTCAAAGCCCAGGGAGGCACAGGCGACTGACGCAACGTTCGCCAACGATCTTGAAGGAGTAGCAGCAATGGAATTGAAAACCGGATTGGTCATCGCACATCTCGTCGGACTGGCGCTCGGCGTCGGCGGCGCGACATTGATGGACCTGATCATGATCAGATTTCTGGTGCGCGGAAAAATAACGAAAGAGCATGCCGATTTGATCCATTTTTCATCGCACCTCGTGACCGCGGGATTGGTGATGTTATGGGTCTCCGGGTTGTCGTTTCTGGCGTATTATTCGTTCTACGCACCCGACGGGTTGGCCAACCCGAAAGTGTACGCCAAAATGACGATCGTCGCGGTGCTCACACTGAATGGCATGCTGATTCACAAATTCGTACTGCCCCTCGTCGACAAGAATGTCGGCCAGCGCTTGTTCGATGGTGTGTCGACGCAACAGAAAATGTGGATGCTATCGGCAGGCGCGGTTTCGGCAACGTCCTGGTACGTGCCGTTGGCTCTGGGTGCGCTGCGCGAATTCAACTTCGTCGTTCCCGCATCGCACATTTTGATGGGATACGGCGCTCTGCTGCTCGCAGCCGTGTTGGGGGCACAAATCGTCGGCATGGTGCTGACGCTTTTGGACAAACGTCAACGCCCGGTGCGCCAGCCCATCCCCGTGCGGGTACGCACCACGCGCGTCGAGCCGGCGTTTCGCATGCACAACGGTCATGACGCACCACGCCAGCGGTTTGGCGACTTTCGATAGGAGCACACCGATCGACGATGAGCGGCCCCGGCTTCACCAGCCGGGGCTTTTCTCGTTCGGGTCGCGCCAAACGCATCTGCCAGGAGGTGCAGGGACTGCCGGACGTTCATGCTAGAGTTCTGGGAATTGAGGGTCGGCGGGGTGCCGAACCGGCCGAACGCCGCCCATGCGCAGGAGCTGCCCTATTTCAGTCTCGCCCAATTCCGCTCGACAGCGCCTCGATATCGCGCTGGTGGACCGCGGCCTCGTGGTCTCGCGCGCCCGCGCCCGCGATCTCGTGCTGCGCGGGGAAGTCACGGTCGATGGCGTGCGCGTCGGCAAGCCAGCTCTGATGGTGGGGCGGGATGCCGTCATCGAATTGGCGCCGGGAGCGGGCGCCTACGTCTCGCGCGGTGCCCTGAAGCTCGCGGCTGGTCTCGATGGGTTCCACATCGACGTGACCGGGCGCGTCGGCCTCGACATTGGTGCGGCGCAGGGCGGGTTCACCGAAGTGCTGCTGGCGCGCGGCGCCATCAAGGTCTATGCGGTCGACAATGGACGCGGCCAGCTGGCTCCAGTCTTGCGGGCGGATGCGCGCGTCGTGTCGCTCGAAGACACCGATGCACGCACCTTGTCGACGACACACATCGACGACGCGATCGGGGTCCTGGTGGTGGACGTCAGCTTCATCTCGGCGCTCAAGGTTGTGCCGGCTGTCCTGGCGTTCGCGGCGCCCGGTGCGGCTCTCGTCGTCCTCGTAAAGCCACAGTTCGAGACCGAGCCCGGCCACGTCGGCAAGGATGGTGTCGTGCGCGATGCCGCCGTGCGCGCAGGCGCCGTGTCCGCAGTGTCGACCTGGATCGCGGCGCGGCCTGGATGGCGGGTGCTGGGGAGCCTCCCATCGCCCATTGAAGGCGGCAGCGGTAACATCGAATTTCTTGTGGGAGCAGTGCACGATGACTGAGACCCGACGGGACGGCGACACGATCGAAATCGTGCGCCTGGGCGGCGAGGGCGACGGCGTGGCCGAGGGCCCCGACGGCGCCGTTTTCGTTCCGCGCGCCGTCCCCGGAGAGCGTGTGGCGAGCGATGCGGACGGGTCGTGGCGCGTCGTTGGAAGGAAGAGCGTGTCGCGCCGGGAGACGGTGCTGTGTCCACATTTTCCCGCGTGCGGTGGCTGCACCGTGCAGCACCTGGGGGAGGACCTCTATCGGTCGTGGAAAGCGGATTTGCTTACCACCGCCTTCGCACGACAGGGATTGAGCGCGGCCATCGAACCGATGGTGTCGGTGCCGATTGGGTCGCGGCGGCGCGCGACCTTGACCGGACGGCATACGGCGACCGGTTTCGTGTTCGGGTTTCACGGCCCCAAGAGCCACGACATCGTGCCGATCACGCAGTGCGCCGTGTTGGCGCCGACCATCGTCTCGGCCCTTGGTCTGTTGCGCGACATCGCCATGCGTGCGGCGCCGCGGCCGGACGGTGAGGCGCGCGTGTCGGTGTTGGTGGCGCGCGAGGGACTGGATGTGACGGTGTCGGCGGGGCGACGGGCGGAGCGATTACTGTTCGCCGATCTGGCTCGCATCGTGGCGACGGCGCCCATCGCGCGGGTGACCCTCAACGGCGAGCCTGCCGTGCAGCGCGCCACGCCCACGATCGGGCTGAGCGGCGTCGATGTCGCGCCGCCACCGGCCGCGTTCCTGCAGGCGGTCGCCGAGGCGGAGGCGGCGATTACGACCGTCATTCTGGAGACGTTGCCCAAGAAGACGAAGCACGTTGCCGATCTTTTCGCTGGCCTGGGCACGTTTTCGTTCGCGCTCGCCGGGCGCGCGCAAGTGCAGGCTTACGACAGCGATCGGATCCTGATCGAGGCGCTTGCACAGGCCGCGCGCGGGGCTTCGGGCTTGAAACCGATCGCAACGACAGTGCGCGATCTCTTCCGCGATCCGCTGTCGCCCAATGAACTCGCGCGCTTCGATGCGGTGGTGTTCGATCCGCCGCGCGCCGGGGCCAAGGGCCAGGCCGAAGCGATCGCGCGCTCCAAGGTACGCCGCGTGGTGGCGGTGTCGTGCAATCCCGCGACGCTGGCCCGCGACGTCGCGATCCTGGTCGCGGGCGGACTGGCGATCGAACGAGTCGTGCCGATCGATCAGTTCCTCTACACGCCCCACCTCGAGGCCGTGGTCATTCTGGGGCGCTGATCACTCGCCTTCCGTGCGCAGGGCATGGCCGATCAGCGCCAAGAAGTTCTCCGGCCCCATGTAGCCGACGAACCGGTTGATCTCCTTACCATCGCGCAAGAGTACGATCGTGGGCACGACATCCACGGGCGCAGTGAGGCCGAGCTTGGTCTCATCGCGGCGGGTGATGTCCATGTACCGCATCGGCACAGTGCGTGCGTGGTTCGTCATCTCGTAGCGCGGCTGGATGCGGTTGCGCACCAACGTGCAGATATCGCAGCTTTCCACCTCGAGCACGAGCAGCTCGAGCCGGACGGGTTTGGAGGGAACGGTGCTGTCGCGGGCGGCGCGGACGCCCTCGCCGGAGGGGATCGACAGTCCGAGGGCGAGGGCCACGAGGGCCAGAATTTTGCGCATGGCGGTCTCTGACGGTTAAAATGCGGTTACCGCCTGACCCATGCACGCAGCGGGCCGCGCCGGGGCTTCATGAGGGGACACGTTGAAATTGGGTTAACGTGCGTGCCGATGCCGGACCCAACGCATTCTGCATCCTGGAGCCAACGCCTGCCTCACGGGTCGAAGGCTCACGCATGAAAGGCGCTGGCCTTGACCCCTAATCCTGCATAGCCTCACGCTGACCGAGAATGAGGCCGAAGCGATATGAGCAGCGCGACCCGACCCCCCGACGCGACCGCCGGTGCAGACCCTGTGCCATCTCCCCTGGCCTTGCCCCTCGCCGGTGTGCGCGTTCTCGATCTGACGCGCGTGCTGGCTGGGCCCTATTGCGGCATGGTGCTCGCGGATATGGGTGCCGATGTCATCAAAATCGAAAACCCCGACGGCGGCGACGAGAGCCGAGGCTTTTTGCAGCCCGACTTTCACGGGCATTCGACCTACTTCCTGACCGTCAACCGCAACAAGCGCTCGGTGGCGCTGGACCTGAAAGCCGACGCCGGAAAGGCTGCGTTCCTCGCACTCGTGGCGCAGGCCGACGTGGTGATCGAGAATTTTCGCACCGGCGTGATGGAGCGGCTGGGTCTGGGATGGGAGACGCTGCGGGCAATCCGCCCAGGCCTCGTCTACGGCGCCATTTCCGGTTATGGCCGCGATGGCCCCAATCGCGACGTGCCGGGCTTCGATCCGATCGCCCAGGCCGAGAGCGGGTTCATGGCGGTGACGGGCGAGGCCGATGGATCACCGATGCGCACGGGACCCTCGCTCGTCGATGTGATGACGGGGCTGTTCATGGCGCAAGGCATCAGCGCCGCACTGCGCCATGTGGCGTTGACCGGCGAAGGCCGCTTGATCGAGGCGACGCTGCACGAGACGGCGCTCAACATGCTGGCGAATTTCGCGGGGGCCCATCTGCTGGCGGGCGTCGATCCGGTGCGCACGGGCAACCGCAATCAGGTGGCCCAACCGGCCGACCTGTATCAAGCCGCAGACGGCGCCTTGGTGCTCGCTGCGATTACCGATGGGCAATATCGCGGCCTGTGCCGTGCCATCGAGCGCCCGGAGCTGTTGGATGACCCGCGCTTCATCGGCAAAAGTGCGCGTCTCGCGAACGGCGCTCAATTGCACGTCATCTTGGTTGGCGCGTTCGCCTCCCTGGGGCGCGAAGAATGCGTGCGCCGCCTGCGGGCGCAGAGCGTACCGTCGGGTGTGGTCGCCTCCGTAGCCGAAGCGTTGTCGAGCGAGCTGGTGGCGGCACGCGGCGCGATTATGGATGTGACGCATCCCGCGACCGGCGGGTATCGCGCGCTGCGGGGTCCCGTGCGATTGCACGACAGCGCACCGACGCCCAACCGAGGCGCACCGCTGCTGGGCGAGCATACGCGCGAGGTGCTGCGCGACCTTGCCGGACTGACGGCCGTCCAAATCCGTGAACTCGAGCAAACGGGTGTGGCCAAGAGTGCCCCCATTCCCCGGCTGAGACACAACGCCGGCTGACATCGCCACCCTGCCAATTGGCGCGGGTGCGCAACACGTGTCGCCCATCGGCCCGAAATTCCTCTGTTTCCGCTGTTCACCCTCTTTGCACCGGGGAATAAGTTGCATCCGACAGACTTGCCGAGGTCGTGTCTTTGGTGCAGAAACACGCATATGTCCGGACATGTGAGGCTTGGGCCTTCCGGTCCGCAGCGCGCGCGATCGCATTCGAGAGGCAACACCCATGGCGGCAACACCCATCTCCACCAGCACTGGCACCACGAAATCCAGTTTCGATGCCGTCGTCATCGGCGGGGGGCTGGCGGGACTTTATGCCCTTCACAAGCTCCGCGGGCTGGGTCTCAGCGTGCGGGCGTACGAAGCCGGAGACGGTGTCGGCGGAACGTGGTTCTGGAATCGGTATCCGGGGGCACGTTGCGATGTGGAAAGTCTCGAGTATTCCTACTCGTTCGACAATGATCTGCAGCAAGAGTGGGCATGGCCCGAACGCTACGGCAACCAGGGTGAGATCCTCGCCTATATCAACCACGTCGCCGATCGGTTCGACTTGCGCCGCGACGTGCAGTTGAACACACGCATCGTCTCCGCCGAATTCGGGCAGGACAGCGGGCGCTGGAGCCTACGAACGAGCACGGGCGACGTCATCGATGCGACCTACTGCATCATGTGCTGCGGCAATCTCTCGACGCCGCGCGTGCCCAGTTTCAAGGGCCTCGAGACGTTTACGGGACAGTGGTACCACACCGGGCAGTGGCCGAAAGAGCCTGTCGATTTCACGAGCAAGCGCGTCGGCGTCATCGGCACCGGCTCATCCAGCGTGCAGATGATCCCGATCATCGCCAAACAGGCGCGCCAGCTCACCGTCTTCCAACGCACCGCCAATTTCAGCCTGCCGGCGCGCAACACACCCATGGATGAGCAGCGCGAGAGCACGCACAAGGCGCAGTATCCCGAGCGACGCCGGGCCGCGTACGACACGCCCTTCGGCATCGCCGGCCATCCCCCGCCCGTCAAATCCGCCCTGGAAGCGACGCCGGAAGAACGCAACCGCGTCTTCGAGGAAAAGTGGGCCGAGGGCGGCAGCGTCAGCTTCTTGTACGCCTATACGGATCTGCTGACGAACAAGCAGGCCAACGATACGGCATCGGAATTCGTGCGCGAGAAAATCCGCGGCATCGTCGCCGACCTCGCGACGGCCGAGCTGTTGGCGCCCAAGGATCATCCCATCGGCACGAAACGGCTGTGCCTCGATACGAATTATTACGAGACCTACAATCTGCCCCACGTGACGCTCGTCGATGCCCGCAGCGCACCCGTCGAGGAGATTACGCCGTTCGGACTGCGCACCACGAAGGCAACTTACGAACTCGATGCCATCGTCTTTGCGACGGGCTTTGATGCCATGACCGGCGCGCTGCTCGAAATCGATATCAAGACCTCCGATGGCCACAGCCTGCGCGACAAGTGGCAGGACGGGCCGCTCACCTATCTGGGGCTGTCGGTATCGGGCTTTCCCAACATGTTCATCGTGACGGGCCCGGGAAGCCCCGGTGTGAAAACGCAAATGATCCTGTCGATCGAACAGCACGTGAATTGGATCAGCGACTGCATCGACTTCATGCGCACCAAAGGCTATGGCCGCATCGACGCGCAGGCGGGCGCAGAAAGTGAGTGGGTCCGCCACGTCAACGAGGTCGCCGACACCACCCTCTATCCGCTCGCCAACTCGTGGTATTTGGGCTCGAATATCCCAGGTAAACCGCGCGTTTTCATGCCCTATGTCGGGGGCGTGCCAGCCTACAAGCAGAAATGCGATACCGTCGCCGCCGAGGGCTACAGCGGCTTTCAATTGACCCAGTGAACGACGCCCGATCGCACCAGGCCCCCCCGCTGACCAGCGCGATGCGACGTCTTTCGATCAGCCGACGGAATGAATATCCTGGAGCATATCGCGAATTCAATGCTCCGCCGTCGTATGATCACCCGCTGGCCACATTTTGCGCCAATTCGGGCGCGTAAATTGCTGCGGGGACGGCGTCGTAAATTCGGTTGCAGGTACGAAACGAAGAAAGACCCGATGAGGTCTTCAAGACGTGCAACCGGAGTTCGCTGACGCGAACACATCGACGATTACGAGGAAGGTGTGGCCCGCTCGTCGGGTTCGAGGTCTAGGGGACACTCGGATCATGACGCGTTCGACATCGAACACGCGGGACAACCAAGGGGGACGTCATGTCGAGACCCATCGAACGAGCCTAGCGCGCGGGACCCGAGCCATGCGCTCGTCCGATCCGGTTCTGCCGGAGTGAGGCCAGCGCCTGCGTGCCGTCCCATGGCACATGTGGCGATCGGCCCGTCGACCAATTCAAGCACATCCCGTGCGTCGCACAGACGCCCGCGTCTGCACTCGATGCCGTGCGCCCAAGGGTTCGCGACGGGTGACGTTTGCCCTCGTGTTCCCCGCAGCAGCACCGCGACAGGACGAGATCTGATGGAAGCCATGACTGCAACGACGTCTGCCTCCCCTGCCCGTTCGACATATGGGCGCTTGTGGCGCGTCGGCCTCCTGATTTCCGTCCTGCCGGGAGTTCTCGCCGCGTGCGCCAAGCGGGACGCGCAAGACCTTGCGATGGCGCCACTCGTTCCGGTCGCCGCCGCAGCGATCCCGCCGGCTCGGTCCAGCGCCTGGGCCAGCCATGTTTCGGCAAAACCGATTGCCCCCTGACGAGGCTGCCACCCTTTCGATGGGGCCCTTCTTCCTTCTTCAGACACACACTGGAGGCCGACGATGAAATCAAGCACCTCGCGCCGCCGCAGACAATTGCACGACGGCAATCTTCGCCTGCAACGCATCTTCCTGTCGCTGACGGCCGTGTTCCTGATGACGACGATTGCCAGATCCGCCGGCTCCATGGACGTCCGCCTCCGGCAGAGTATCGCTGAGTTTTTCACCGGGTTTACAGCGGGAAGCTTGACGATTTTGGGTGGACTGCTGCTGGCGAGCATTGCTGTCATCGCGGCCATTGGAAGACTGCACGGCGAGGCGCCCCGGCGCGGGCCATACGGCCGATCGATGATCGATGTGGCGCTTCCTGGACTGGTTTGTCTTTTGCTGCTCGGTCAGGTTCTCACCGGCCTCTCGTCGGCGTTGAGCGGCGGTGGCATACAGACCACGCATCTTGCCAGCGCACTGCTGCTGATCGCGCTGCCCGTCGTCTTCGTTCTCATGGAATATGTCCATGGCCAGATCGCGCTGGTGTTGCGCGTGTTGAGCCCCGGCCCACTCGCCAGCGCACCGCCACCGCCCCGCATTGGCGATCTCGCCCGGATTTATGTTCCGGGGACGGATGCGACATTCAAAAGACGCGGCGCGCACGCGTCACTGATTCCAGTGCACGTGCATCGATTGGCGCTGGTGGCTGTCGCGGCGATCGCAGCCGTGATGTTGGCGATCTCGATCCGCCCCGACGGCCTCGCCCCTGAATTTCAAACCGCAGGCGTTCATTCGTGGGCGCCGCGTTGACCTCGCGTTACTGCGCTTCGGCGCAGCGTTTCTGAAGCCTGAACGTAATCACAGGAGTACTGCGTATGTTGCAACTGAGAACGGGACTGCTCGTCGGCCTCATGATCATGACGATGGCATTCCAAGCCCGGGCCGCCGACCTCGACAAAGGCAAGGGCGATACCTATTACGGCAAATACTACAACTGGAGCGGCATGTATTACGGCGGCACCGTCGGATCGGGCGATGGCGGCATCGCGGCGTCCGCGCACGTCGGCTACAACTGGATGATGCCCAGCCGCATCGTCTTCGGCGTCGAGGGCGAACTGGGCTTCATGGAGACGAACAGCTCGTCGGGTGATCTCTTCGGAACCTTGCGTGCCCGCGCTGGCTATGCGTTCGGCCGCTTCTTGCCCTACGTGACGCTCGGCGTCGCCTTCGTCGATGGCGACACGACGTCCAGCACCGGATCGGTCAAAGGCATCGGCGCCGAGTACGCCTTCCAGCCGGGCCTGAGTGGGCGTTTGGAATATGTCTCGGTGGACACCGGCACGGGACGCAATGACGACACCAGCATCCTGCGTGCGGGTCTCAGCGTTCGGTACTGACGCCGAGCCGACACACGAGAACGCGTGAGCCCGTTGCCTGCGTCCCTTGCGGATGGCAGACAACGGGGCTCGCTGTTATCGCAGCGGGTGCTGGCGGCAGCGGAGGTTTTGCCGTAGACATCCCGCAGCAAAATATCAGAAAGGACCCCCGCGCATGCAGGAACGCACTCTCGGCTCGTCGGGACTTCGCGTGTCGGCCGTCGGCATCGGCTGCAACAACTTCGGTGGTCGCATCGATACCAAACAGACGGGCCGAGTGATCGATAAAGCGATCGAGCTGGGCATCACGCTGTTCGACACGGCCGATATTTATTCGAACCGTGGCGGGTCGGAGACCGCGATGGGTGAAGTGCTGGGCGGCGGCAAGCGGCAAAAAATCGTCCTCGCGACCAAATTCGGCATGCCGATGGACGAGGCTGGCAAGCTCAAGCGCGGATCACGCCGTTACATCATGGGTGCGGTCGACGGCAGCTTGAAGCGTTTGCGGACCGATTACATCGATCTTTATCAAATCCACCAGATGGACCCCCTCACGCCGCTCGAGGAGACGCTGCGCACGCTCGATGATCTCGTGCGCGCGGGCAAGGTGCGCTACATCGGCTGCTCCAATCACGTGGCGTGGCGCGTCGCCGAGGCGCAGGAAACGGCCCGGCGCTGCAATCTCAATGCGTTCGTGTCCTGCCAGGACGAATACAGCCTGCTCGTGCGCGACATCGATCGCGAGCTGATGCCGGCGATGAGCCACTACAAAATGGGACTGCTGCCGTTCTTCCTGCTGGCCTGTGGCCTGCTGACCGGCAAATACGCACGCAACGCCATGCCGCAAGGCGCGCGTCTCACCGAGATGGCCCGCTATCAGGACAAATATCTCAACGATCGCAACTGGCGCCTCATCGACGAGCTGACCGCGTTCGCCAAGGCGCGCGGGCACACGCTGCTCGAGCTCGCGTTCTCGTGGTTGCTGGCGCGGCCCAACACGTCGAGTGTCATCGCCGGCGCGACGAGCCCCGAACAAGTCGAAGCCAACGTGAAGGCTGCGTCGTGGATGCTCACGGCAGAGGATATGGTCGAAGTGGATCGGATTACGGCCGTGTGAACGAGACTTATAATCGTGGACGACGACCTTGCCTGTTGCCATTTGAGAACGTGGAGGTTTGGGCGCCATGACCCCGATCACTATCGCGATCGATCCCGTTCTTGCGCGACTGCGTGAACTCTTGGAGGGCGCGTACGGCGATCGGCTGGCACGCGTCGTCCTTTTCGGTTCACGCGCGCGCGGCGAAAATCGCAAAGACTCCGATTACGACGTCGCGATCTTTCTCCGCGATCTCGAGGATCGCGATACCGAAATCGATCGGATGGCCGAAATCCAAAGTCTGCTCCTGGATGAAACGGACGCATTCGTTCATACCATGGCGTTCCACTGCGATGCTTGGACCGAGCGCACACCCTTGATGCATGAAATACGGTCTGAAGGGGTGGACGTTTGAAGCCCGAAACACTGGCACATGTCGAGAAAGCTCGACGATGTCTGATTAAGGCGCGCGCCGAACTCATCGCGGCGCAGGTAGAGCCAGCTCTCATGGAGGATGCTGCGCGAAACACCTATTATGTCGCGTTTCACGCAGCTCAAGCCCTGATTTTCGAGCGATCTGACAAGAGCGCCAAAACTCATAGCGGCGTTCACCGCCAATTTCACCGGTTGACCCAGAATCATCCTGAGTTTTCGGGGTCGCTGCGCACGTTCATCAATAGTGCCTACGACTTCAAGACCGCCGCGGACTATGAGACGCTCGGCGCAGGCCGAATTTCGCTCAGCCGCACACAGGGTGCCATCGAAATAGCGCAACGGTTTCTCGACGCAATCGTCAGCCTGATCGAAACTCGATAGGTGCGGCGTCCAATTGCAGGCGATTGATCTTGCATGCAAAAGCATCTGCCGTTGCTGTGTCCAACCGGGGGGTCGAGCACTCAGCGGCACCTTCAATCCCCCAGCCACTCCCTCGACCAGCGATCATAATCGGCGGCACGGGTGACTTTTTTCATGAGGTCGGCCGAGGCGATGTTTTTCAGCTCGCCCGGTGGCGTACCGTCGCGCAGCGCTTTCAGCGTCGTATAGATGCCCTGCACGGCGGCGGCGAATTGTTGGTGGCCTTGCAGGGCGATGCGCACGCCCTTCGACGACAGGTATGCTTTGTCGGCGAGGTCGCCCGGAGCGTTGCCCAGGATCAGCGGCTTGCCGATGTCGGCGGCGGCGACCGCGTCGAGCTCCGCCCGAGACTTGATGCCGACGAGGAAGATCGCATCGACGCCGGCCGCTGCGTAGGCTTTGGCGCGTTTGATGGCTTCGTCGATGCCCGCGATCTGCGGCGCGCTCGTGCGGCCCGCAATGACGAGGTCGGGATCGCGGCGACCCGCGAGCGCCGCCTTCATCTTGCCGACACCCTCTTCGATCGACAGCAGGCGCTGCTTGTCACCCAGCCCAAAGGGTTGCGGCAGATCCGTGTCCTCGATCGACAGACCCGAGACGCCGGCTGCCTCCAACTCCTCCACGGTGCGCATGACGGAGAGCGCGTTGCCGTAACCGTGATCGGCATCGCACATCAACGAGAGGTCGGCAGCGCGCATGATGCGGTGTGCCTGCTCGGCGAATTCCGTCAACGTCAACGTAATGAGATCGGGCGATCCCAGCACGGTCAGCGAGGCGGTCGAGCCCGCGAACATGCCGACCTCGAAGCCCAGATCCTGTGCGATGCGTCCCCCGACGGGATCGTGCACCGATGCGGGATGCACGCACTGCGTCCCATTGATGACCCCGCGAAACCGCTCCTGGCGGCCGCTCCAGCGTGATGGCATGTGATCTCCTGTCGAGCCTCCGGGGCAGCTCCCCGCCTCGATGCGTTCCTGATGATGGCGCCGGTATCGATCGTGTGACTCCGACGCCGGCACGGTCCCTACTGTGCGCTTCCCAGCGGGGCAATGGCAAGGCGTGCGGCAAGTGCGGACAAACGCGCGCAGACTTGCGGCGAGAGCGGGACGCCGTTCTGCGCGCGATCGCGGCGGCGCACGGCGCGGTCGTCACCGGGCAGGCGTATGCGCTCGAAGCCGGGCAGGAGTGCCGATCGGCGCAGCGCCTCGAGGTGGCGCTGGGTTTCGGCGGCGAATTGCGCCGGATCGAGAAAGCGCGCGATGTCCAGCGCCAGGATGAATTGTCCGGTATTCGTCACCGTCGTTTTGTCGGCATTGAAGTCGACGACATCAGCGCCCATGGCGGCGCTGTTGAGGGTTCCGGCCAGCAGCCCCAGCACGAGCGCGAGGCCCGCTCCTTTGTAATCTCCGATCGGCAGCAGCACGCCATTGGCGCTGTCGGCGGCGTCGGTCAGAGGCGCACCCGTCGTGCGAACGATCATCCACCCCTGCGGCATGGTGCGGCCCGTGAGGGCATAGTTCTTCACGGTGCCGTAAGAGACGACCGTCGTCGCCATGTCGATCACGACAGGATCGGCGTCGATGCCGAGCGGAATGGCGACGGCCAGCGGATTGGTACCGAGCAGCAGGTCGGTCCCACCCCACGGAGCCATGTGGTTGGCGCTGGCGACAGCGGAGTAGATGCCGATCATGCCGGCTGCCATAGGCAATGCCGCGTAGACCGACGCCGCGCCTGCATGGTTGGAGCCGCGCACGCCGACCCAGGCCACGCCCGTTTCCCGCGCCATTGCGATCGCGGTCTCCGCCGCCCGTGCGACGACGAGCGCGCCCAACCCGTTGTCACCATCGACACGTGCGGTGGCGGGCGCGGTGCGCGTCACCGTGATGTCGGCCCGCCGGTTGATCCCACCCGCCTCCATACGCTCGATGTATTGCGGCAGCCGGAAAATCCCGTGCGCATCGGCGCCGACCAGGTCCGCTTCGGTCATCAAGTGCGCCGCGCGCGACGCATCGGCGACAGGCACGCCAGCGGCGCTGTAAGCCGATTGGATAAACGCGGACAATTCGGCAGCCGCAAAACGTCGATCGGGCGAAGGAGTGGTCATGTCATGCTCATCGATTGCAGAATGGGTTCGCCCATCGAGACTGGTTTTCGGCGCGAGGGGATGCCACACTCGCACCCCTGTCAAGTCGTCCCATTTCGATCAGAGATCTTGCCCATGATCACCCAACCCTCGCCATCGACCGTTGCCTCCGGGCGGTTCGCCGTGCAGGCGATCGAGCAGATCCTGTTCGGTCTGCCGCTCGAGGAGGCGATCATGGCCGAGGTGGAACGCTATGGGGCCGCCCGCGTGTTCGTCACCTCGACGCGCTCCTTGTCTCAGCTCGAGAACGGCCCGTTGCAGCGGGCCATCAAAGCGCTGGGATCACGCCATGTGGGCACATACTCGCGCATCTCGGCGCACAGTCCGCGCGAAGATGTCATCGCGGGGGCGAATGCGGCGCGAGCGGCCGACGCCGATCTGTTGGTGGCCGTGGGTGGTGGCTCGGTGATCGATGCGACGAAAGCGATGTTGCTGTGTTTGTGGCTCGGCCTCGACACGATCGAGGCGATGGAGCCCTATCGCTCCGGCATCGATGGGCAGAAACCCGCGCCAGTTACGCTGCCGCCCGATCCCATCCGCATGATCGCCGTCTCGACAACCCTGTCGGCGTCGGAGTTCAAGGGCACGGCTGGTGTGACGCTGTCGGCCACGAATTCCAAGCAGTCGTTCGATCACCGATTGATGGCGCCGAAAACGGTCATCCTCGATCCGTCGGCGACGCTCGATACGCCCTTGTGGCTGTTGTTTGCGACCGGCATTCGCGCCGTCGATCATGCGTGCGAAGGCTATTGCAATCCCAAAGCCAATCTCGCCACCGAAGCGTTGTCGCTGCAGGGCTTGAAGCTGCTGCATCGCTCGCTGCCGTGGATGAAGCGCGAGCCCGACAACCTGGAAGCGCGCATGGAGGCGCAGTTCGGCATGTGGCAGGCGATCGCACCGTCACAATCGGGCGTCGCGATGGGGGCGAGCCACGGCATCGGCTATGCGCTGGGCGCCACCTTCGGCGTGCCGCACGGGCATACGTCGTGCGTCATGCTGCCGGCCGTGCTCACCTGGAATGCGCCCGTCAACGGCGAGCGGCAGAAAGCGCTGTCGGAAGCCATGGGCGCGCCCAATAGACCGGCGGGCGAGCTCGTCAAAGAGTTGGTGGCCTCGATCGATCAACCGACCAGCCTGCGCGATGTCGGCATCAAGCGCGAAAACCTCGACGAGATAGCGACGCGCGCGCTTGGCTATCGGCCCGTGCAGATCAACCCCCGCAAGATCACGACGGCGGCCGACGTGCGCGAGATTTTGGAGCTGGCGTGGTAGGGGTTTCGGGCACGAGGCTTCTATACAGGTGGGAACGATCGACATTATCTTTGTCATCTCGGCATTTATTGCCGGGATCCCTCCCTCGGCTGGCTCCGGAGTGTGCGGAACTCTGGATCCCGCGCATACATCGCGGGATGACAATTTTCACATTTGGAATTGAAGCCCTCTGGTCCGGGCCACAGTCCGCTGATTTCGGGGATGACGCGTGCGGGTAGGCGCGTCATAAGGTGCCGAATCCAATTTCAACGCGGCGGCCGCCCTGGCGCGGCACATCCCCATGAGGAACCCCATCCGATGCGCGACTTCAGCTTTCCCGGTCGTTCGGCCGTCTATGGCAAGAACGCTATGGTCGCCACGTCGCATCCCGCGGCGAGCTTGGCCGCGATCGAGATGCTGAAAAGCGGTGGCAACGCCATCGACGCGGCGATTTGCGCCACAGCCGTCATGTGCGTCGTCGAGCCGGCCATGACCGGCATCGGCGGCGACTGCTTCGCCATCGTCTCCAAGCCCGGCCAGAAGCCGATTGCGCTGAATGGTTCGGGACGAGCACCCCAGGCCGCGACGGCCGCGTGGTACGCCAAACAGGGCCTTACCGCGATCGAGACCAACACACCGCATGCCGTCACCGTGCCCGGCGCCATCGATGCCTGGGCGACGCTGCTCAAAGACCACGGCCGCACGTCGTTCGCGCAGGTACTGGCGCCGGCCATCGAGCACGCCGAGCGCGGCTTTCCCGTGACGCCCCGCGTCGCCCACGATTGGGCCAACCTCGTCACCAAGGTCAAAGGTAACGCTGCCGCCGCGCATCATTTGCTGATCGACGGCCGGGCGCCGCGCGTGGGTGAAATCATGCGCTTTCCGGCACTGGCTGGCACCTTGAAGGCCATCGCATGCGACGGCCGCGACGGTTTTTATGCGGGTGCCGTCGCCGAAGACATGGTTGCGGAATTGAAGGCGTTGGGTGGCCTGCACACACTGCAGGACTTCGCCAATCAGCGCTGTACCTACGTCGAGCCGATCTCGGTTGCCTACAAGGGCGTCGATCTGCTGGAACTACCGCCCAACAATCACGGCATCGTGGCGCTGGTGCTGCTGAAAATGTTGGAACGCCTCGGACCCCTATCCGAAACCTCCGTCAGCGTCGAGCGCTATCACGTCATGATGGAGGCCGTGCGCCTCGTGTTCGCCATGCGCGACACGTTCGTCGCCGATCCCGACGTGTCCAAGGTACCGGTCGATCACATGCTGTCGGATGCCTTTGCCGACGAACTCGTGCGCCGCATCGATCGCAAGAGGCGCAAACCCGACCTCGGACCCATCCCCGCGCCCAAGGGCACCGACACCATCTACATGACGGTGGCAGATGCCGAGGGGAACGTCGTGTCCTTCATCAATTCGATCTTCTCCGGTTTCGGTTCGGGACTGGCGGCGAAGAAGAGTGGCGTCGTCTTCCACAATCGCGGCCAGGGCTTCGTGCTCGATCCCAAACACCTCAACTGCATCGCTCCGGGCAAGCGCCCCATGCACACGCTGATCCCCGCCATGGCCATGCAGGACGGCAAACCGCTCATGTCGTTCGGCGTCATGGGCGCCAATTTCCAGCCCATGGGTCACGTCTACATGATGACCAACGTGCTGGACTACGGCCACGACCCCCAGCAGGCGATCGACGACCCCCGCATCTTCTTCGAGGGTGACACGCTGTGGTGCGAAAACTCCGTGCCAGCCGATGTTTACGAGGGATTGGCGGCACTCGGCCATCCCGTGGCCCGCCGGCCCGACCCGTGGGGCGGCGCCCAAATGATCATGTTCGATCGCGCCAACGGAACGCTGATCGGCGCTTCCGACCCGCGCAAAGACGGCATGGCCATTGGGTATTGAGAACGAGACCCCCGTGCCCACGCCGGCAGAGCGCAGCTGCGTCCGTGTCCGCATCGAAGGTGTGGTGCAGGGCGTGGGGTATCGCTATTGGACACAACAGCACGCAACGAACCTCGGCCTCGATGGATGGGTGCGCAATAGGCGTGACGGCGGCGTTGAAGCCGTGTTCGCGGGGCGGAGTGATGTCGTCGAGAAGATGATCGCGCTCTGCCAGGCCGGCCCGCGCTCCGCGCGCGTCGACTGGGTGAACGTGCAGCCGGAGGACGCGGCGCCTGCTCCCGGCTTCAACGTGCTGGCGACGGCATGACCCGTCTAAGCTGTCATCCGCCCCTTGTTGCGTTCCGACAGGAGCGGGCGCACCAGCCGTTTGAAGCGCCAGCACTCCTCGTCGTGCAGGTAGCCCGACAGACAGAACGAGTGGCAACCCACGTCGATGAACTGTTGCAGGGTGGCGGCGCACTGCTCGGGATTGCCGACAATGCAAATTCCAGCGCCCGGCCGCGCGCGCGCCAGCCCGGACCACAGGTTCGGCGCGATCAGGTCTCCCTTGGTGCGACGCAGCTCCTGCACGCGCTGATTGGCGGCGGAATTGGCGTAGTGCTCTTTGATGTATTGCTCGCGTTCGGCGGTGACGTTGCGCACGAGTCCATCGGCGGCCTCCCAGGCGTCTGTCTCGTTTTCGCGACAGATAATCTGCAAGCGCATGCCGAACCCGAGCGCTGCCTCGCGACCGTGCCTGGCCGCCATCAGTTTCAGCGTGCGCATATTCTCGGCGATCCGCTCGATGGTATCGCCCCAGAAGAGGTGCACGTCGGAATGCTTGGCCGACAGCTCCCACGCCTGACCCGACCCGCCACCGAGGTAGAATTTCGGGTACGGCTTCTGGAGCGGTAGCGGCACGATCTCGGCTTGTTTCAAGGTGTAATAGGTGCCGTCGAAATCGGCTCTGCCGCCCGACGTCCACAGTTTTTTGAGGATCTGGACTTCTTCTTCCATGATCTCGTAGCGCTGTTCCTTCGTCCATTTGACGCCTTCGGCGAGGTTTTCGGCCTCGCTTTGACCGGCAATCAGGTTGATGGAAATGCGGCCCCCCGAAAGCTGATCGCAGGCGGAAATCATCTTGGCCAGCAACACCGGATGGATGTAGCCCGGCCGCGCCGCGATCAGCATGCGTATCGATTGGGTGCGCCCCATCATCAGCGCGCCGGTCATCCAGGCATCCCAGCACTGATGGCCGACGGGGATCAGCATGTACTCGAATCCCGCCTGCTCGGCGGCTACCGCGACCCGCTCGAACATTTCCGCGCCGGCCGCGATCTTCAGGGGGTCACCATAGTCGTCGGTGTCGCCGCGCGTGGGGATGAACCAGCCGAATTCCAGGGGGCGCATGGCAACGGGTCTCCCGATAGGCGTTCGAGCGCGAGGCTATCACGGCGAACGCGGCCGGGTCACGTCCGCCGATTTGCGCAGCAATAGAGCGTGGACCCTATCGACAGCGGCGCGCCGATGGTCGAAACTGGGAACGCAATAAACGTTCGGGGTCGCGGGTTCCCCGCCAGAATCGCCCGCACGACAGGAGGACGCCATGTCTCAGGACAATTGGAAGTTCACACACAACGTCGCCACCGAAGCTCAGTGGACGCCGGGCCTGCGCGAGATCTTCGAGTATCGCGATCTCGGCATCAAGGACGGCACGCAGGGAGACTTCGTCGCTCACATCGTCAAGGCCAACGGCAAGGAAATGAAGGACGACGTGCAGCATTGGCATGTGCACGACTGCACGTTCCAGTTCGTCTACGTGTTGAATGGCTGGGCCAAGTTCGAGTACGAAGGCCACGGTGTGCGCACCATTTCCAAAGGCGATTGCCTCAATCAACGCCCCGGCATCGCGCATCGCGAAATCGCCTGCTCCAAGGATTTCGAAGTGCTCGAGATCGTCTCGCCGGCGAACTTCGCCACCCGCATTGTCGAGGCCCCCAAGGCGCAAGCCGCAGAATAAGCGCGTCGGCACGGGTGCGCTCGACCGGAGTTTTGCAGGTCGCGGTCCCGAGCGGACCGCGACCCGTTTGCTTTGATGACACGCGCCGTATGCCGGCACTACCGATCCCTCACGCCGTGCACCCGCGACTTGCCGTCGGCCCTGGGGGCGGCTAGAGGAGAGCACCGGACACGTCCGGTCACTGCGCCTCCACCTCACGCTCCCGTAAGGCGTTGGCGCGGGTGGGGAGAACACCTCGCGGAGGGGTGGCCGAGTGGTTTATGGCACCGGTCTTGAAAACCGGCGTGCTCGAAAGGGTACCGGGGGTTCGAATCCCTCCCCCTCCGCCAATTGAACTTTTAGTCCTCTGATATTAGAAGATAATATTGATCACACCGAATGTGGCCCCAACATTGGCCCCAACAGATCCTTGTGTGCGGCCTGTGCTAATGATGGGGACAATATTGCATGACAAAATTACGGGGGGCGGTGGTTTCGCTTGGCCGATCGGGTATTCATGATCGGGCCAACGCGTGTACCCGTGCGACTTGGTGAGCATTAATTAAACGTCGCTCAGATTACTGTTTAGATCGCCAACTCCCATAACGGCCGATCGACGCGGTAGTTTTCCCGACCGCCGAGAAGGTCCTAAAACCTTCAATCCGGGACTGGACATTGGTGGGTGACAAAATTAGGAGACCAAATTGCTCGCTGGGCTCCTCGATGCTGCACTTGCGAACGTGAACATGGTCGACGTCAGCTTTCTTCGCACCTCCTGTCCGCTGGTGGGGGGATGGGCAGCCGTGACGCCATCGAACCGTAGACGACGCACCTGACCCAAAGCGCCATAGGACGCTGTCGGAATTTTTCGTCCGGTGGCACGTCCGGTTACTGTCATCGCGTCTGGCGGCTCGACGGGCGCCAATTGCTTTCATTTATGGTTCACGTGCTTGAGCCCCGGCGGCGGCCGTCAGGCTTCTTTTCGAAGCAGATTGGTCGGAACGCCTAGCCTCCATGTCTCGACTCGCGGGGCGAAGGAAGACGGCGTTCCTCGGTAAAAAACTCGAGAAGAGACCACGGGCTCGATTGACTAGGCAAGAATGCTTTGTGGCGGACCTGCAACAGATACGACCTTCGTCCCATGCCCGTCAGACATGAGTCCAGCTAGCCAACCTCCGAAACGATCATATGGTAGCCGGGTTCTGTTTTCTAAATTCGGCGCAGTCTGCGCACGCCTCAAGGTTGCAGGATGAGGGTCGATGCCATGGATTACGAAGAGCAATTTTATCGAGCGTTGACCTCTCTCAGAAGCGAAGGGCGCTATCGGGTTTTCGCCGACATCTGTCGGGAGCGCGGACGTTTTCCTGTCGCCCAGCACCACGGGCCGCACGGAGCCCGCGACATTACGGTCTGGTGCTCCAACGACTATCTTGGAATGGGGCAACATCCCCTCGTGTTGGCGGCTATGCACGAAGCGATCGACCGTGTCGGTGCGGGTTCGGGCGGCACGCGCAACATCTCCGGCACGACGCGCTATCACATCGAGTT
>JANOHP010000036.1:0-20684 GCA_031406575.1 Hyphomicrobiales bacterium | reverse complement strand
GGACGGCCAGGACTAGAAAGATGCCGCGAACGCAAGAAGGCCCCCGCGCGCGGGGGCCTTCTTGCGTTCAAGACCGATGCATTATCACTCCGGCTGGCCGATGTAATTTTACTCCGGCGTTGACAGGCTTCGTCGGTCAGGAAGTATTGTACTGGAACGACGGCACGCAATCGGACGCCTATATCGGCGATTCAAGCAACCTGACGTCGCGCTTCCGGTTCACCGGCACCGCCAAGATCAGCCCGCACGTCACCGCCGGCTTCACCTACGAGTGGGCTGGCGTGACGAACAGCACCGGTGGGGGTAACCAGCTCAACGGTGGTGACGATCTGGGTGCCTCGGGCGCCGGCACTGGCGGCGTGGGCTGCGGCACCACGGCGATCGGATCGTCCACAGTGGGCTGCTTGACGACCCGTGACGCAACGGTCTGGATGCGCCACAGCCAACTCGGCATGGTCAAGATCGGCCAGGGTTCGACGGCGAACGATAACCTCGTCCTCATTGACCTCGGTATGATGGGCGTCGCGGGCTCGCCGGACATTGCAAATCACGCCGGTGGGTACATCCTGCGCAGCAACACCGGTCTGCTTTCGAGCAATGGTGTTGCTGTCGGCGCTATCTGGACGGGAGCTATCCGCGGGCATGAGGCCTTCGATAACAACCGTCGCAACCACGTCCTCTATGAAACGCCGTCGATCGCCGGCTTCACCGTTCAGGGCGCCGTCGCCGAAGACAACTACTGGGATGTCGCCCTGCGCTACGCAGGCGAGTTCAGTGGCATTCGCATCGCCGGTGGCATCGGGTATCAGGAAGACACGAAGCTCAATTCGGCGGTGCAGACTTTCAGCTCGGTCGGTGCACTCTGCACATCGAACTGCGACGTGAAGTCGACCGAAGTGAAGGGTTCTTTGTCGCTCATGCACGTGCCGTCGGGTCTGTTCGTGACGGGTTCTGCCGGCAATCGTGAACTCGAGGGCACATCTGGTGGTACGCCTGCGACGGCTTACGCTGGTCCCGATCTGCGCTACTGGCACCTCGCCGGTGGTGTGTCGCAAAACTTCTTCGGCATCGGTAAAACCGTCCTGTTCGGCGAATACGGCGAGCACAAGGGCGGCTTGGCCCAGACGTCCTTCTTGGGAGCCTCGACTGGCACAGTGCAATGCGCAAATGCTACCGGCTGTGACAGCACCGTCAACAACTGGGGCGTTGGCCTCGTGCAGTACGTTGACGCCGCCGCCCTGGAGTTGTTCGCGACTTACAAGGTCTTCTCCTTGGAAACGAATAGCTTCGCTGCTGCCAACGGCTCGCTCAACTCCGGCCGTGACGGCGTCAGCGACATCCAGCTCTTCATGGTCGGCACGAAGATCAACTTCTGATCTCCACCGTCGACACCAATTACCGCAAAAGGCCGTCCTTCGGGGCGGCCTTTTTTCGTTGGGGGCATCTGCCCCGTTGCCCCGTAGGGCGCAAGTGCGAAGCGTATTGCGGCGCGGCGATCTCGACCTCGCCGATGGAACTCGCGTCACGGCGCAATACGCCAAGGGGCTATTGCGCCCGAGTTGCGGCTACGGCCACCTAACCATGGGCGGCATGCTGGAGAGGATGGAGTCGACGTTGCCGCCCGTCTTCAGGCCAAAGAGGGTGCCGCGGTCGTAGAGGAGGTTGAATTCGACGTAGCGGCCGCGGCGGACGAGTTGTTCTTCGCGGTCGGCGTCGGTCCAGGGGGTGGCGAAGCTGCGGCGGACGAGCGTGGGATAGATGTCGCGAAAGGCGCGGCCGACGTCTCGAGTGAAGGCGAAGGCCGCATCGTATCCGCCCTCGGCTTCGCCGGGGGTGAGGTGATCGTAAAAAATGCCGCCGACGCCGCGCATTTCTTTGCGATGCGGCAGATAGAAATACTCGTCGCACCACGCTTTGTAGCGAGCGTAGTCGGCGATCGCGTGACCCGTGCAGGGACGCTCCATGGCGGCATGGAAGTCACGCGTGTCGGCGTCCTCCTGCGTGCGGCGGCGATCGAGGACGGGGGTGAGATCGGCGCCGCCGCCGAACCACCATTTGCTCGTCACGACATGGCGCGTGTTCATGTGCACGGCCGGCACGTTGGGGTTCTGCGGATGCGCGATCAGCGAAATGCCCGACGCCCAGAAGCGGGGGTCGTCTTCCGCGCCCGGAATTTGCGTGCGAAACTCCGGCGTGAATTCGCCGTGCACCGTCGACGTGTGCACGCCGACTTTCTCGAACACGCGGCCATGCATCATCGACATGACGCCGCCGCCGCCGTCACCCGTGACGGCATCGGTCCGCTGCCAGGGCGTGCGCACGAAGCGGGCGGCTGGCCGGTCGGCCAGCGGGGCTCCCGTCGGCAGATCGGCTTCGATCGCCTCCAAGGCCGTGCATATCTCGTCGCGCAGGCGTTCGAACCAAGCGCGGGCCTCGTTTTTGCGCTGCTCGAGGGTTTCGGTTCCCATCATCTCGCTCTCAGGGGTCGGTCGGCGAATTTGCGTCTCGCATCTACTCGAGGTACTGGCGTTGCTCCTCATCATGGTCTGGGGCGATACCCGTTGGGGAACGCTGGCCGTGAGCATGGGTTCGACCATCCAGTGGGTGGTGGCCGATCGTCAACCGGCAATCTCTACTTTCACGTTAAGGACCGACCCTCGAAGGATGTCCGATGGATCGTATTTTTCGCTGGTTCGAGACCCGGATCGCGCCTTTTCCCGAAGAACTTCCGCCCAAGCCGCCCGATACGCTAGCCGCGTTTTTCTGGCATTACCTGGGTCCGATGTGGTGGGCCTTCGCGCTGCTGACGGCGGCGACGCTGCTGCTGGCCATGCTCGAGGTGGCGATTTTGGCCTTCGTCGGCCGCGTCGTCGACCTGATGAAGACCGCCACGTCGCCCGAAACGTTCTTTCGCGACAATATGGTCGATCTCGGCCTGATGGCGGCGCTGGCGCTCGTTGCACGGCCGCTGCTGTCGGCGCTGGCGGATCTCTTCAAGCATCAGATGATCATGGCGCCGGTGAACATCCGCATTCGCTGGCTGGCGCACCGCTATCTGCTGCGCCAGAGCTTGGGCTTCTTCCAGAACGATTTCGCGGGCCGCCTCGCCACGCGAACGATCCAGGTCGGTCCAGCCATTCGCGACGCCGCCGCCAACACCTGTGACGTGGTCGTCTGGGTGGCGGTGCATTGGATCGGCGCGGCCATCCTGTTCGCGCAGGCGGATTGGCGCTTGGCGATCCCGCTGCTGCTGTGGTTGGCCGTCTATATCGGCGCACTGTTTCATTTCGTGCCGCGCATTGAGAAGCTGTCGGCGGCCATGTCCGATGCACGTTCGATGCTCACGGGGCGCATCGTCGACAGCTATACGAACATTTCGACCGTCAAACTCTTCGCCCACACCGAGCGTGAAGATGCGTACGCGCGCGATGCCATGACCGAGTTCATGGGCCGCTATCAGCAACAGTTGCGCCTCAACACGCAGATGGAAATCTGGCTGTGGGCGGTGAACGGCCTCGTGCTCGTCGGCACGACGGGGCTCGCCATTTGGCTGTGGAGTGTCGGCGAGGTCACGATCGGTTCGATTGCGGTCGTCACGGCGCTGGTCATCCGTCTCATGAATATGTCGGGTTGGTTCATGTGGTCGCTCGCCGGCATTTTCGACAACATCGGCGTCGTGCAGGAGAGTATGCGGGCCATCGCCCATCCCTTGCAATTGACCGATGCTGTCGGCGCCGAGCCGCTGCTCGTCGAGAAAGGCGAGATCCGCTACGAGGCCATCCGCTTTCACTACGGCCGCGATCGGGGCGTCATCGACAATCTCTCGCTCGTCATCAAGCCGGGCGAGAAGGTGGGTCTCGTCGGGCGTTCGGGGGCGGGCAAGTCGACGCTCGTCAGTGTCCTGTTGCGCTTCTACGACTTGGAGGCTGGCCGCATTCTGATCGACGGTCGGGACATCTCCAAGGTGTCGCAAGATTCGCTGCGCTCCCAGATCGGGCTCGTCACGCAGGACACGTCCCTGCTGCATCGCTCGGTCGCCGACAACATTCTCTATGGCCGTCCCGATGCCGGCGAAGGCGCCATGATCGCGGCGGCGAAGAAGGCGCAGGCGCATGCCTTCATCGGTGGGCTCGAGGACGGGCGCGGGCGCAAGGGGTACGAGGCCCACGTCGGCGAGCGCGGCGTCAAGCTCTCGGGCGGCCAGCGTCAACGCATCGCGATCGCCCGCGTGTTGCTCAAGAACGCGCCGATCCTGGTGCTCGACGAGGCGACGAGCGCGCTTGACAGCGAGGTCGAAGCCGCCATCCAGGAGCAGCTTTACAACCTGATGGAAGGCAAGACCGTCATTGCCATCGCCCACCGGTTGTCGACCATCGCCGCCATGGACCGCCTCGTCATCATGGACGACGGCGCCATCGTGGAAACCGGCACGCACGCGGAGCTGATCGCGCGCGGTGGCCTATATGCCGAACTGTGGGCACGCCAGTCCGGCGGTTTCCTCGCCAAAGAGGCGGCGGAGTAGGGGAGGGCGCTATCGGTCGCGCGAGCCGGAGCAGATGCAAGTGTGACCCGACATCCACAACTGTGCGCGGAGCATGGGTTATTCTGTGATTTCAATGTTAACGTTCGGATGACAATTCGGCGCGGTGCTGTAAGTCCGCACATCGCTCCCGATCATCCCCTCTCGGACACATCCAAAACCATGCTGAGTGGCCCCGTTCATCGTTTCGTCGATCACGCCCGAGTTGCACGACTGGCGACGGCCGATGCCGACGGCGTGCCGCATTTGGTGCCGGTGTGTTTTGCCATCGCCATGTCGCGCCTCTACATCACCATCGACGAGAAGCCCAAGCAGGCCTCGGGCCGGGCGATGAAGCGCATCCGCAACATTCTGGAAAACCCCGCCGTCGCCGTACTCGTGGACCGCTACGACGACGACTGGACCCGGCTCGGCTGGGTGATGCTGCGCGGGCGGGCGGAAATCCTCGACGCCGGCCCCGAGCACGCAGCCGCACAAGCCTTGCTCAAGGCGCGCTATCTGCAACTGGCCGCCATGCGGATCGAACAGGAGCCCGTCATAGCCGTCGCCATCGAAAAGGTGACGCATTGGGGAAATTTGGATGTTCCAAAACAGGACTGGAGCGTTGTGGACGCCCGCCGCAAGGGATGACAAGGTCGGGCGGATCGCGAAAGGATGCATCCGTGACCACTGAGCCCTTGGCCGTCCGGGCCTGCGTTTTCGATGCCTATGGCACGCTGTTCGACTTTGCCTCGGCGGCGGCGCAGTGCCGCGATGTGCTGGGCGACAAGGCCGGCCCTCTGGCGGCGTTGTGGTGCGACAAGCAATTGCAATACACGTGGCTGCGCAGCTTGCAGGGCCTGCACGTCGATTTCTGGCAGGTGACCGGTGACGCGCTGGATTTCACCCTCGAGACGATGGGGTTCACCGATGCCAAACTGCGCGACCGCCTGATGAACCTCTACCGCGCGCTCGACTGTTTTCCCGAGGTGCTGGACGTGCTGCGTCGTCTGAAAGCCGAGGGCTATGCCACTGCGATCCTGTCCAATGGCTCGCCGTCCATGTTGGCGGATGTCGTGGCAGGGTCCAACTTGGGCGATCTCATCGACCATGTGCTGTCCGTCGAAGAGGCCGGCGTGTTCAAGACGCACCCGAGCGTTTACCGCTTGGCTGTCGATCGGCTGGGTGTTCCGGCATCGTCGATCGCGTTCATGTCGTCGAATGCTTGGGACGCGCATGCCGCGTCCGCCTTCGGCATGCGTGTCGTGTGGTGCAATCGCTACGGCCAGCGCCGCGAACGCCTCCCCGGCACCCCCGACCGCGAGATCAAAACGCTGGCCGAGCTGCCTGCGCTGATCACGCGCGCTGCCTGAGCCACGGCGCTCAAGTGATCTCGACCTCTTCTGTCACGAACGGCTTGATCATGCCGAGATACTTGGCGCCGTTGGCCAGCACCGCCTGCATTTCGGGGCGGGCCGCCGCGCGCTGCATGGCCGCCACGTCGTCGAACCATAGCTCGGCGACAGCATCCACCTGCATGGCCTGAATGGGCGCGTTGGCCACCGCCGCCTCGCTCAACACGAACGACAGCACGTATTTGCGCACCTCCGGCACGGCGCGCACCATCGGCGCATGCTCACGCTCCCACACCTCGCGGAACGCTTCCTTGGTCATGCCACTCTTGCGGGTCAGCAGGGACAGGCTCTTGATCATGGGCGCGCTTCCTCTCCGTTGCAGGAATGTCGAATCTCATAGCGGGCCATTGCTTCGCACCGCGCGCGTCTCGGCCACCAGCCAGTGCGTCAAGACGGCGGCGGCTTGCATGAAATCATCGATGTCCATGGCTTCGTTCGGGTTGTGGCTGCCGTTGGCGTTGCGCACGAACAGCATACACGCCGGCACGCCCGCCACCGTGAACGTCGCCGTGTCGTGCGAGGCGGGACTGGCCAACGGCATCGATGCAATGCCGAGAGCGGCCGCGGAGGCGGTCAAATCAGCGTGCACCTGCGCATGCGACGGCGCCACGGCCGCGCTCGCGCGGAGGCCGAGTTTGATGCGAACACCGCGCCGCTGCTCAATCTGGGTGACCAGCGCCTTCAAGTGTTCCTCGAGCTCCGCCAAGTGCGCGGCATCGTAAGCGCGCACGTCGAGCGACAGCGTCATCTCGCCGGAAACCTTGGTCAGCGCGTGCTCGGCCGCATTGGTGTGGAAACGGCCAATTGTGAACGCCATCGGCTTGCCGGCCGCCTCGTTGGCCTGCCAGATCTCGTCCAAGCCCAGGGCCAGCTCGCTCGCCGCCAGAACCGCGTCATGGCGAAACCGGCGCGGCAGGCCCACGTGATCGTAGGCGCCTTCGACGCGGATCGTGGGGTAGCGAAAATTCCCCGGCACCCCGGTCCCGATTGCGACCGGCAGCCCGGCCTCGACCAGTTGCGGCGCCTGTTCGATATGCACCTCGACCCAGGACCGAATGTCGGCTGCCGTCAATTCTGCGCGACCGGCACGAACGGCATCGACGTCGGCGCCGCAGTCCGCCATGTGCTCGGCGAGCGTGCGGCCCGTGTCCGTGCGCTGCGCCTCGAGGGCGCCATCCGGCAACGTCCCGAACGCGGACCGGCTGCCAATATAGGACACCTGGAACCAGACACTCTCCTCGGCCCGGATCGCCATTGTCGTCACGTCGCACGCCGGCGTCAGCCCGAGGCGTTGCAGCGCCATCATCGCCACCAATCCGGCGATGACGCCTGCCGCCCCGTCGAAATTGCCACCATTGGCGACCGAATCCAGATGCGACCCCATCATCACGCGCGGCGCTATCCGGTCGCGGCCGGGCATCGTCATGTAGAGGTTGGCCGCATGATCGGTGTGCTGCTCGAGACCCATGTCGGCCGCCAACGCCGCGATCACCCGATGCCCGAACTGCTCGCCCGGGCCATAGGTGTCCCGGCATACCCCCGCCCCCGTCGGATCGGGACTACCGGCGCGCAGCTCATCGAACAGCTTGGCCACCGCATCACGCTGGCTCGTCACAGCCTCGAGAAGTTCGCGATCGGCTTCCAGCACGCGGCGCCTCCAAAAAATAATCGGGAAACTTATCCCCGCCTTCAGGACCGACCGTATGATGCTGCACATGACATCGGCAAGGAAATGCAATGCAGACCCGCGACACCGGCCCTCGCCCCATCCCCTTGGCTTGGACCCGCAAATCTCATTACAGTGACGGCCAAGGGCAAACACCCCACGGGCACGATCGCGCCAGCGGTACGCGCCCGCAACGATAATCGACCCGGGAGGAATGATGCAGACGGTCTCCACGACACCGAACACTGAAACGCGCCTGTCCCGCGATCTTGTCGCCGGGCTCTTCCTGATCGCTTTCGGTGTGGGCGCGTATCTCGGCATGCTCGATCTGCCGACCCGCGACCAAGGCAACGTCGGGCCAGGGCTCGTCCCGAAGGCTTCCGCCATCCTCATAGGCATGCTCGGCGTCGTGATTTTGCTCGCCGGCCTCCTGCCGTCGGCTGAACGGCTCCAGCGCGGCACGTGGCGAGGGCCGGTCTTCGTACTGGGCTCTGTCGTCGTGTTCGCCATGTCCGTGCGCACCCTGGGGCTGGCGTTTGCCGGCCCGCTCGCCGTTATCATATCGTCCATGGCGGACAAGGACTCGCGCGCCGTCGAGGTGCTGGTGTTCGCCGCCCTCATGTCGATCGGCTGCATCGCGCTCTTCAAATACGCCCTGCGGTTGCCGATTCCGCTGGCCCCCATGTTCATCGGCTACTGAGGACCGCGCAGAATGTTCGAATTGATCGATAATCTTGCGCTCGGCTTCTCTGTGGCGGCCAGCCTCAAGAACTTGGGGTTGTGCTTCCTGGGCTGCATGATCGGTACGCTGATCGGCGTGCTGCCGGGCGTTGGCCCGGTCGCCACCATCTCCATGCTGCTGCCGCTGACGTTCACCGTCGATCCCATCGGCGCGCTGATCATGCTGGCGGGCATTTACTACGGCGCCCAATACGGCGGCTCGACGACGGCGATCCTGGTCAATATCCCCGGTGAGGCCACGTCCGTGGTCACCGCGCTCGACGGCCACCAGATGGCCAAGCAGGGTCGTGCCGGCATCGCGCTGGGAGTCGCGGCCATCGGCTCGTTCATCGCGGGCACGTTCTCGACCCTCGTCATCGCGGCTCTGGCCGTGCCTCTGACCCGGTTCGCGCTGCTTTTTCGACCCGCAGATTATTTCGCCTTGATGGTGCTGGGCCTCATGCTGGCTGTGGTGCTGGCGCGGGGATCGTTGCCCAAGGCGCTGGCCATGATCCTCATCGGCGTCCTGCTGTCGACCGTGGGCCGTGATCTCGTGACCGGCGATGAACGCCTCACCTTCGGCTGGAGCGAAATCGACGACGGGCTGGATTTCGCCGTCATCGCGATGGGCATGTTCGGGTTCGCCGAGATTCTGCGCAATCTGGAGACGCCCGAAGCCCGCGACGTCGTGCGCAACAAGATCGGGCGTCTGTTGCCCAATTGGGCCGACATGCGCCAGTCGGCGATGCCGATCGTGCGTGGCACCGGCATCGGCGCCTTTCTCGGTCTGCTGCCGGGGAACGGCGCGGTGCTGGGCCCTTTCGCCTCGTACACGGTCGAAAAGAAGATGGCCGACGATCCGTCTCGCTTCGGTCAGGGTGCGATCGAAGGCGTGGCTGGGCCGGAAGCCGCCAACAACGCGGGCGCGCAGACCTCGTTCATTCCGATGCTGACGTTGGGCGTTCCCCCCAATGCCGTGATGGCGCTGATGATCGGCGCCATGACCATCCACAACCTCGTTCCGGGGCCTGAAATCATCGTCAAACAGCCCAAGCTGTTCTGGGGCATGATCGCCTCCATGTGGATCGGCAACCTCATGCTGCTGATCATCAACCTGCCGTTGATCGGCATGTGGGTGAAGCTGCTCAAGGTGCCCTACCGGCTGCTCTTTCCCTCGATCGTGCTGTTCTGCTGCATCGGCATCTATTCGGTGAACAACAACCCGCTCGACGTCTATCTGACGGCGGTCTTCGGGTTGTTCGGCTACATCCTGATCAAGCTCGATCTCGAGCCTGCGCCGATGTTGCTGGGCTTCGTGCTCGGCCGCCTACTCGAGGAGAAACTGCGGCAGGCGCTGGCCATCTCCCAGGGCAGCTATTGGACGTTCCTCGAGCACAAGCTGGCGGCGGGTATGCTGGCCGTGGCGCTTCTGGCCCTGATCGTCGCCTTGCTGCCGATGATGCGCCGCAGCCGCGAAAAGGCGTTCGCCGGGTAGGTGCGACGTCTACGGGCGCTGCGTCCGCGACATGGAAATGCCCTGTTTGCGGGCGTGTGCTGCATCTCGTCTCACGCGACGCCGTGTCGTTGGGCGGTCAATGCCTGGAGTGCTACGCCCTAGCCAGCCCAATCCGGGAACGCGGATTGCCGGTTGGCAACGAGGGGAACGGCCGATCACCCGACCCGGCACCGTACGTTCCGCGACCGGAATTGCCACAGGGGGAACACACGATGTCGATGATCAACGCGAAAGCCCAGACGGTCACCTCCACGCTCTTGACCAGCTTCGAAACGGCGGCGCGCACAGAACAACCCTATCGCCACTGGATTGCGCGCAACTGCCTACCCGCCGCCATGGCGAATGAAATCACGAACCTGCCGTTTCCTCCGCCTGCGCTGGGCGGCATTTCCGGCAAGCGCGAAGTGCACAATGCCACCCGCAAATATTTCGACGTTGAAAACCGCGCCCAGTTCCCGATCGTGGAAGACTTCGCGAGTGCTTTTCAGTCCCCCACGATCACCCGCAAGATCGAAACCGTTTTCGGCACGCGCCTCGGCGGTACCTATCTGCGCCTCGAGTACGCCCAGGACACCGACGGCTTCTGGCTCGAGCCGCACAGCGATCTGGGCGTGAAGGTGTTCACGATGCTGCTCTATCTGTCGACGGACCCGCGCCATCGCGAGCTCGGCACCGACATTTACGACGCGGAAAAGGTTCACGTCGGCCGCTCGCCGTTCGAGCCCAATGCGGCGATGATCTTCGTGCCCTCCAACGACACCTTCCATGGCTTCGTGCCGCGCCCTATCGAGGGCGTGCGCAAGTCGATCATCATCAACTACGTCACCACCGAGTGGCGCGCCCGCGAACAGCTCTCCTATCCCGACCATCCGATCGGCGGGTAAATACTGTCGGCCAGCCGCTCGATGGTGCACTGAACAAGGTTGGGTTGGAGCTCAGCGCGTAGCCCGACATTTCAGGGTGTGTCCTGGACGTTGGGTTACGGCCGCACGAGCGGCCTCACAAAACCTACCGGCCGCCATCCACCGCGCACCTCGCGCCAGCCCCTTCCCCTGCACTGCCGGTCGGGCCAAGATAGCTCCCAATCAACCACCGGCTTCGGGAGGCTTTCATGCGGTTCAAAGACAAAGGCGTACTCATCACGGGCGCGGGCAGCGGCATCGGCCGCGAGACGGCGCTCGAATGTGCGGGCGAAGGTGGCATCGTCGCCGTCGCCGATATCGACATCAAGATGGCCGAGCGCACCGTCGAAGAAATCACCACGCGTGGGGGCCGCGGCTATGCCTTCGCCCTCGACGTCACCGATCCCAAGTCCGTGACGAGTGTCGTCGCGCAAGCCGCAAGCCGCCTCGGCACGCTCGATGCGCTCGTCAACAGCGCGGGTGTGCGCGAAATCGTGTCGGTGCTGGATCTCTCCCTCGAAGAATGGAATCGGGTGATGGGGGTCAACATCACCGGCCTCTTCCTCATGTCGCAAGCCTTCGCCCGCCATCTCGTGGCGGCAAACAAACCCGGCGTCATCGTCAACCTCGCCTCGACGTTGGGCGTCACGGCCACGCCCAACCGTCCCGCCTACGTCGCTTCCAAGCACGCCGTCGTCGGCTTGACCAAGGAAATGGCGCTGGAACTGGGCGAGAAGAACATCCGCGTCTGCGCCGTCGGTCCCGGCGTCACGCGCACGGCGCTGACAGAACGCTATTTCCAGGAAGAGGACATGGTGAAAACCGTGCGCGGCATGCACGCCATGAACCGTTGGGGCGAAGCCCGCGAAATCGCCCGCGCCATCCTGTTCCTCGCCTCCGACGACGCGAGCTTCATCACCGGCGAAACCCTGCTCGTCGACGGCGGCTGGATGGCCGGGAAACGGATGTGAGGCGTAAGCGCCTGGCCTTTGACCTGGCGCCGCAACACGATCGCCAACAGCGTCAGGCGAAAGCCTGGCGCCTTCCGCTACCGAGGCCACGAATGAACGAACAGGTGCGCATGCCGGTGGTTGCGGAAGGTCTCGACGATAGCGCCGACTTCCTCGGCGTCGGCGATCCAGGCGCGCTCGAAGCCATGCATGCAGCGGCTGGTGGCGAGGCGACTCCGCGACGACGCGCAGCGCCGAAGACGACCAGCACCTCTAGCGGCGTCGGTGAACTCGCGTTGCAGGAAGCCTATCGCGCGCGCGGCTTCCTGCGGGCGCGCCTCGATCCCCTCGGCCTCGCCAGCGTGCCCGTCGTCGCCGAGTTCGCCCCTTCCCAGTACGGGCTCGATCCGGCCACAGCCGCCCCCCTCGTCGAACACCTCGAGCGCGCCTATTGCGGCTCGATCGGCTGGGAATTCGGCTACATCCACGACGTGCAACAGCGTCGCTGGCTGGAAGCGCAGGCCGAAGCGCCCGAAAGCCTGCGTCCCGACGATGCGACGCGCGTTGCGATGCTGGCCCTTCTCGCCCGCGCCGAAGCCTTCGAAAGCGGCCTCAACCAGCGCATTCCCGGCGGCAAGCTGTTTGGTCTCGGCGGCGCCGAAACCTTTCTGATCGCCCTCGATACGATCATCGGCGAGTGCGCGGGTCTGGGCGTCGACGAGGTCGTCATCGGCGGCATGCACCGGGGCCGCTTCGCCATGATCGCCACCGTACTGGGCAAACCACTGGGGCCATTGATCGCTGAAATCCTCGGCAAACCGGCCGTGCCCGACGGCCTCGCCTGTTCGTCGGACGTGTCCTATCACTTGGGCTATTCAGGCGACATCGACATCGCAGGCCACCGCGTCCACATCTCGGTTTCACCGCATCCCTCGCATCTGCAATTGGCGCCGATCATTTCGCAAGGCCGTGCGCGCGCCAAACAAACGCGACGTGGGCATGGCGGGCACACTCAGGTTCTGCCCCTGCTCTTGCATACGGATGCGAGCTTTGCCGGCCAGGGCCTCGTTGCGGAAATGCTGCAACTGTCGCGCGTGCCCCCGTTCGACCTGGGCGGCACGATTCACGTCGTCATCAACAACCAACTCGGCTTCACCACATTGCCAGAAGAGGGCCGCAGCGCACGATCCCCCGTCGACATCGCCCGATTGGTCGAAGCGCCCGTCCTGCACGTCAACGGCGATGACCCCGAAGCCGTCTGGCGCGCCGCCCAGGTCGCTGCGCACTGGCGCGCCGCCTTCGAGCGCGACATCGTGATCGATCTCGTCTGCTATCGGCGGCCCGGCCACAACGAGATCGACGAACCGCGCTTCACACAGCCCGCCATGTATCGCGCCATCGACGCGCGCGATCCGGTGCATGTGCTTTATGACGCCACGCTCGCCGCCGATGGCTTGGGCGCCGGCGTGGCCGCCGCCGAGCGCGCATCGATGAACGCCGCCCTCAAATCCGCTTTCGATGGCGCCAAGTCCTACCGCGTCAACGACCCCGATTGGTTCGAAGCCGCTTGGACGGGATTGAGCGCCGGCACGCTCGCCGATATGCTCGCCTTCTCGCCGACGGGCCTGCCCCGCGACCGCCTCGCCGACATCGGACGCGCGATCACCACATTCCCCGCCGCACTCGAGGCGGACCCCAAGGTCGCGCGCTTTCACGCCGAGCGTCGCCGAACGATCGAGACGGGCGATGGTCTCAACTGGGCGACGGGAGAGGCCTTGGCGCTCGCGTCCATTCTCGCCGACGGAACCAGTGTGCGCCTCGGTGGACAGGACACCGTGCGGGGCGCGTTCACGCAGCGCCACCTCCAGGTTCACGACCAACGCACCGGCGAACCGCATCTCGTCCTTTCGCCAGCGGCCGCGAACGGCGCACACTCGGAAGTTCACAACACGCCGTTGATCGAGCATGCCGTGCTCTGTTTCGAGTACGGCATCACGCTCGCAGACCCACACCGGTTGGTGATTTGGGAAGCTCAGTTCGGCGAATTCCTGAGCTACGCGCAGGCCGTGTTCGATCAGTGCATCGCCTGCGGTGAGGATCGCTGGCTGCGATCGAGCGGCATCGTCATCTTGTTGCCCCATGGCCTCGACGGCGGTGGACCCGATCATTCGACGGGCAGGCCCGAACGCCTTCTGGCCGCCTGCGCCGGCGCCAACATTCAGGTCGTCAACGCCTCGACGCCCGCCAATTTCTTCCATGTCCTGCGCCGACAGATGGCGCGACCTTTCCGCAAGCCCCTTGTCGTGCTCACGCCCAAGGCGCTCCTGCGCCACAAGGCCTGCGTCTCGACGCTGGCCGACTTCGCCGAGGGCCGCGGCTTTCGCGACGTCATTCCCGACAGCTCGGTGTCGGCGGCGCGGCGCGTCATTCTCTGCGCGGGCAAGGTCTACTACGAACTCGCCGCCGCGCGTGCCGAACGGGGCCTCGCCAGCGCCGTGGCGTTGGTGCGCGTCGAGCAACTGCATCCACTCCCTGCCGGCGCGATCGCGGCCGCTCTGGCCCCCCATCCCGGTGCCGATCTGGTCTGGTGCGAAGAAGAGCCCGAAAACATGGGTTGGTTCACGCATCTGGATCGTCGCCTCGAACGCATCGCGGGTCGCCCGTTCCGCCGCGCCGGCCGCCCCGCCGTCGCCACGCCCGCCGTCGGCGTCAAATACTGGCACGAGGCCGAAATCAAAGCCTATCTTGGGGCCGCGCTGGGAGGGCTCGCCTGACGGCCACGCGTTTCGGAGGTCGCAAGTCCCATCCCTCGCGCTATAGTATCATTGGATCGACCACACACGGGGAGAGCACACCATGATCGCGCACTCGAGCAACCAAGCTTGGCTCGCCCAAGTCGTCGAAAAGGCCCTCGAGCCCGAGTTGCCGATCTGCGACCCGCATCATCACTTCTGGGTCGGGCGGGCCGGCACCGTGCAGACGACTTACCTGCTTGATGAAATTCTCGACGACCTGTCGGGCGGCCACAACGTCGTCTCGACCGTCTTCATCGAATGCGGCGCGATGTTCAAAGCGGATGGCCCCGAGGCTTTTCGCTGCGTCGGTGAAACCGAATTCGTCAACGGCATCGCCGCCATGAGCGCCTCGGGCGGGTTCGGGAAATCGCGCATCGCGGCCGGCATCATCGGCACGGTCGATCCGCGCATCGGCGATCTGGCCGGCGACGTGCTCGACGCTCAGATCGCCGCCGGAGGCGGGCGCTTCCGTGGCATCCGGCGCGGCGCCTTCTGGCACGCCAGCCCCTTGGTCGAAAACCATCGCACCAACCCGCCCGACGGCCTGCTGTTGCGTGAAGATTTCCGCTCGGGCTTCAAACACCTCGCTCCCCGCAAGCTCACCTTCGAAGCCTGGTGCGCGCACACGCAAATCCCCGACGTCGTGAGCCTCGCACGCGCCTTCCCCGATACGACGATCATTCTCGATCACTTCGGTGGACCGATCGGCATCGGCCCTTACAAGGGTAAGGAGGACGAGGTGTTCGCTGACTGGAAAACGAACATCGGTGAACTCGCCACATGCCCCAACGTGGTCGTCAAGCTCGGCGGCCTCAACATGCACGTCAACGGCTACGGCTGGGAAAACCGCCCCAAGCCCCCGACCAGCGAAGAACTCGCCACCGCCACGCGCCGCTACTTCGACCACACCATCCAGACCTTCGGCCCGAACCGCTGCATGTTCGAATCCAACTTCCCCGTCGACAAACTCTCGTGCAGCTACACGGTGCTTTGGAACTCATTCAAGCTCCTGAGCAAGAACTACTCCGCAAGCGAACGCGCGGCACTGCTGCATGATACGGCGGCGCGGGTGTATCGACTTTGAGAATCGGCGCTAGATTTCCAGCCGGGACAGAAAATCGGCGCGACGTGCACTGACATCGGAAAGCCGTTCGGCCAAGTAGGTCTCCAACAAAGCGCTCGTATCAATATGCTCTCCCGGCCCTGACACCCAAGCGCTCATCGCAGCGCGAAATCTCTTGCCGGCCGACAGGCCGGCGCGTCGAGGCTCGTAGTCGAGGTTGGTGTTCCACACGATGCTGTGGAAGCGATAGGGAAACATGCGCCGCACAGCTGGAACTGCTGCCCCCAAGCTCGCCATCGTTCGCGACCGCGATCGTTCACTGCTCGACGCGAAGTTGCCGCGAATGCGACGAGGTCGCAAGCTCGAGGGCTCTGGGCTGAGCAGCGGTGAGAATGAGACGGCGTCGTATCCCGCAGCAGCCACGACGGACAGCGCTTCCGCGAGACCCAGTTCGCGCCACGGCGAACACGGCAGCTCCTCGGCGCTGAACTCGACGAACCATCGGTCGGCTTCATCGACTTTCATTCGCGCCACGCCAGTCGCATCGGCGACCCGGCACTCTATGCCATGCGCTTCGAGTAGCGCTCGGTGACGGGTGGACTCGGCCCACTGTGTCGGCAGGCAGGCGATCAGCGGCGCTTTCGCTTCCACCGTCGGCGGACTGCGGGTCAGTGATTTGTCGTGGACCGTCAGAATCGTGTTGCGCATCCAGCGACGCGTATTGCTGATCGTGTATCCGGAGAACGCGGCTGGCAGCCCATGCTCGGCCAGAACTTCCACCAACTCGGCCAGCGCCCACTCGCGCACATGCGCTGGGTTGCCGGGAGGTCCGCGATGCGCGGGTCCGCGTGAGCGAAGCCGATCGGGCGTCGAGAGAAGGACGATTGCGCCTGCATGATGAAGTTGCGCCAGAATACCCAGCAGGTTGGAGGGGTCTTTCAAATGCTCGATGACATCGGAATTGATGACGACGGTGTCGGCTGCGACAAAGTCCGGAATTTCGGGAAATCGCCCATTTTCCAGGTCGATTTCGAACCAGGTGCCGGCGGGAGTATGAGCGCGGCAGGTTGCTATGTTGGCCGCATAGTCCAGCCCTACGCGGCGCGGGGCGCGGATGGTGAGCAGCTTGCGCGCGCTACCGCACCCGATGTCGAGCACCGTTGAACGCCCCGTCGTTTCCACGAGATATTCAGCGAGGGCATAGATGTCGGGCTGATGAACGACGTCGCTGTCGTGGTTGGGGGCATCGTTGAAGTATTCGGGCTGCGACCGCGCCGCGTAGTCGGTCGGTAGGCGCCAATCCGGTGAACCGCCTGTCGTCATCTTATACTCCTCACGTCCCCGTCCAAACCGGTGGACGTTTCGTCAGAAACGCATCCAATCCCTCTCGGAAATCAGCGCTGGTATAGACTTGCGCGACGAGGTCGTGGTCATCGACTTCGGGGGCCGCGTCGCGGATGCGGCGCATCAATTGCTTCGTCGTGGAAATCGTCAGCGGCGCGTAGCTGGCAATCTCGGCGGCAAGCGTTTTGGCCCGCGTCATCAGCACCGCGTGATCCGACAAGATTTCCGTGACGAGGCCGGCGGCGAGGCAGTCCTGCGCCGTCAGCAGCCGTGCCGTGAAGATCATCTCCGTGACGCGCGCGCCGCCGACGATGCCCGTCAGCCGTTGTAGCGTGCGCGCCGAAAGGCAGTTGCCCAGCGTACGCGCGATCGGAAAGCCGAACCGCATGTCACGACTGGCGAGGCGAATGTCGCAACACGCCGTGATGGCCGCACCTCCCCCCGTGCACGCTCCCGCAATAGCCGCGATCACAGGCACACGACACGCTTCCAGCGCCGACAGGATTTCGTCGATGCGTTGCTCATAGCCCAGTCCGTCCTTCGGCTCGCGAAAGCTGCGGAACTGCGAGATGTCGGTGCCGGCCGCGAAGGCTTTTTCTCCAGCACCCGTCACGATGATGGCCCGAACGTCGCTCGGCACGTCCGCGCACGCCTCGGCCAACCCCGTGTACATGTCGAACGTCAGCGCATTGTACTTTTCGGGCCGGTTGAGGGTCAACGTCATCACCGCGCCGTCGCGCTCGACGAGAAGATCCTGGGTTGTCATGGGTGCAACGCTCCTGCTCGAACGAATGGACAGCTTGGCGGCGATAGAGGCCCCAGCGCGGACGGAAATGCAAGTCGAGGTGCAAGTCGAGGCTTCCACGGCCCGATTCCTCGGCTAGAATGGAGTTCTCAGTGTCGAGGCAGACCCACATGACAGCGCACCCGCGACTAGTACTCGATCCGGCCATTCTGGCGGGCAAGCCGATCGTTCGAGGCACGCGCCTGGCCGTGGAGTTCGTCATCGGGCTCCTGGCCGACGGGTGGTCGCCGGACGATATCTTTCGCAATTATCCCACCTTATCGCAGGACGACATTGCCGCGTGCTTGGCCTACGCGCGAGACGCCCTGAAATCGGAAAAAGTTTTTCCGAGCGCTGCTTGAGATGCGCTTCCTCGCCAACGAGAATTTTCCGGGTGCGGCGGTAGCAGAGTTACGCGCCGCCGGCCACGATGTCGTTTGGATTCTCACGGAATGTCCGGGAGCGTCTGATCAGGACGTTCTTGCCCGGTCAATCGCAGACGTTCGCATCTTGTTGACGTTCGACAAGGACTTCGGCGAACTCGCGTGGATGCACGGTCTTGCGTCGCACTGCGGTATCATACTCTTTCGTATTCCGATGCCGAGTGCCGCAACCGTTGGCAAACACCTATTGGACCATCTGCATCTCAGAACGGACTGGGCGGATCATTTCTCCGTCATCGAACCGGGTAGAGGCCGAATGCGTGCACTGACTCGATCATTCTAACTGCTGCGCAGCGGCTGACAAGACAACGAAAGCTCGTGAACATGCCCAACGCCGCGACGCACCGTCCCCCCGTTTCCACCGAAGTGATCGCGCGCCTGATCGCTGTCGTCGGGCCGGGCGGGTACCTCCAGGGACCGGAGGATACGGCGCCCTATACGCGCAGCTGGCGGGGCAATTGGGTCGGCAAGACACCACTCGTTCTACGACCCAAGACGGTCGAGGACATGGCGGCGATCGTGCGGATATGCGCCCAGACGGGAACGGCGATCGTTCCCCAGGGCGGCAACACGGGCCTCACGTACGGTGGGCAACCGGGACAGGGCATGAACGAAGTCGTGGTTTCGACGGTGCGCATGAATAAGGTCCGCGACATCGATCTCCTCAACGACACGATCACGGTTGAAGCCGGCGTGGTGTTGCAGGACATCCAGCGCACGGCGGCGGAGCAAAACCGACTGTTTCCGCTCTCACTCGGCGCCGAGGGCACCTGCCAGATCGGCGGCAATCTGTCGACCAACGCCGGCGGCATCCAAGTGCTGCGCTATGGCAACACGCGCAATCTCGTGCTGGGGCTCGAAGTGGTGCTGCCTGACGGCCGCATCTGGAATGGGCTGCGCGGCCTGCGCAAGGACAACACCGGCTATGACTTGAAGCACCTGTTCGTCGGCGCGGAAGGCACGCTCGGCATCATCTCGGCGGCGGTTCTGAAACTCTTCCCCAAGCCCTCCGAATCGCAGTCCGCCTTCGTCGCCGTCGCCAGCCCGCAAGCCAGCGTCGAACTGTTGGGCCATATGCGCGCCCGGTTGGGCGAGAGCGTCACCTCGTTCGAGCTGATGAGCCGGGCAACCGTCGATCTCGTGCTCACCGGCGTGCCCGGCACGACCGACCCGATGTCCGATATCCACCCGTGGTATGTGCTGACGGAGGTCACCGGACAGGGTGAACCGGGCTCTCTCGCCGAACCGCTGGCAACAACTCTGGAAGCCGCAGTGGAAGCGGGTATCGCGTCCGATGCCGTGTTCGCCTCGTCGGGGGAGCAGGCGAAACGATTGTGGAAAATGCGCGAAGACCTTCCCTTTGGCGTGCAAGCGGCCGGCGGCGCCATTGGGCACGACGTTTCCGTGCCGTTGTCGCGCCTGCCGGAATTCATTCGCCGTGCCGACGCGGCGATGCTGGCCGCGTATCCCACCGTGCGCTTCTGCTGCTTTGGCCACGTCGGTGACGGCAATCTGCACTACAACCCCGTGCGACCCGTCGATTGGTCCTACGACCAGTTCGCGGCCGAGCGCGAGCGCGTCAACAAGATCGTGCACGACATCGTCGTCGATCTGGGCGGCTCGATCAGCGCGGAGCACGGCATCGGCCTGCTGCGGCTCGACGAAAACCTGCGCTACAAAAGCGCGGTGGAGATCGAGATGATGCAGGCCGTGAAGCGCGCCTTCGATCCCGCCGACATCATGAACCCCGGCAAGGTCGTGCGACTTTGAAGGGGTGGATCGGGCCACGCCGTGACGCCGACGGCAATAGGTCAGCGCAAAACGGCCGCCCCGAGGGACGGCCGCGCGCTCGGCTTGGCTGATTGATTACCAGTTGCGGCGATATCCATCGCGATGCCCGCGACGATCGCCGCCCAGGTTCAGGTAAATGCCCGGACGGCTGTTGTATCCGGAACGATAGCCACGACGGTCATGGTCCCAGTTGCCGCGATAAGCATTATGCCCGCGATAGTGGTTGTGCTTGTATTTGCGATAATGAACCGCTTCCGCGGCTGGCGCCACATCGCTGCGCTCGATCCCGATGGCAGCCGCGCCGGCGGGTGCGGCGTTGACAGGTGCAATGCCCAACAGGGCCACCGCCAGCGCAGAGCCGGCGAGCATTTTGAGAGCTTTCATTTTTTGCTTCCTATCCGAGTTATGTCTTTGCGTGGGTGCAGAACTGATAGAACGCCCCAACAGCTCGATTCGTTGCGAACATTGTTTGTTTCTACGAAATAAAACGGCCCGCCCCAGTGGAGCGAGCCGTCATGAAAAGTGGTGCCGGTTAATCGGCCGATTACCAGTGACTATAACCACCATAGCGACGGCCGTGACCAAAGCTGACCCCGGGGGCGATGTTCAAGTAGAGGCCGGGGCTATAGCTTCGATAATGGCCATAACGATACGGCCGACCGTAATACCTGTGGCCGTAGCTGCGATAGTGCGGGCGGTAATGTCGACGATGTTGCCAGCGGCGGTAATGCACATTCTCCACGGCCGGCTTGGCATCGCCGGGATCGACGGCAAGG